>JASHQQ010000218.1 GCA_030039035.1 Acidobacteriaceae bacterium
GCATTTCAACCGCCTTCAACAGCCCCAGCGCACTTCTCCTCAGTTCGGTAACGGAATAGACGAATGAGGGACGGAAAACGCGCCTGGGTTTCGGCAAAAAACTTGTCCAGCGGCGAGCCGACGGCTGGTTGCTCATCAAGCACGGGATCTCCCCTATGTAGCATTCTGTATTCGGTCGTGTGTCCGGTTGTCAAGCAGATTTCCGCAAAGACAAACCATGCAATCCTCTTTGTGGACCGGAAAGACCACGGACCGCAACCTGCGCCAAACGGGCCGCGGTACAAGCGATCGGTCCCCGCAGACGCGCAGATGGCCAGCCGATGCCTGGGAAACAAACGCTGCCGATACGGCTGAAAGAGGCCCGCTTGAGAGGCAAGCGGATTCAATTCCGGTCCGGGAATGACCATTCGCCGCCCGGAATCCTGCCTTCCTTGCAAATCCCTCGATCGTACCCGCAGCCTCCGGGATTCTGGGACCAGGAGGCGCAGCGGCTCATGTCTCGTCGTTGGAGGAAGGGGACGATTCTTGCGGGATTGGCTGTTTTCTGGGCGACCGAAGCGGTCGGACAAAGCTGCGCCGGCGGAATTCGTGTCGAAGGCACGATCACCGATCCGACCGGAGCCGTGATCCCCGGAGCGCGCGTCGAGGCGGCGAGCGGGGAGCGTACCGACGCCGATGGCTCGGGGCACTACGTCCTGCCGTGTATCGGCATTCCTGCCCGCATCACGGCGCAGTTTCCCGGATTCACCAGCGTGACTTCCATCAGGAGCGGGCCGCGCGGCGGCACGGCGCGACTCGATCTGAAGCTGCCGATCGAGACGGTGCGGACCAGCGTGCAGGTGAATGCCGATGCTCCCGGGGTTGACGCCGAAAGCGCGACTGCCGCCGGCGACCTGAATCGCGAAGATCTGGCGCGACTTCCCGATGACCCGGACGACCTTTTGCGAGAGCTGCAAACGCTCGCGGCGGCGGCCGGCGGCGATCCATCGGCTACCACTGTTGCGGTCGACGGTTTTCAGAACGGCAGTGCCATGCCCCCGAAGAGCGCCATCGCTTCCGTTCGCGTGAATCCCGATCTCTTCTCCGCCGAATACGAGAATCCCCTGTGGCATGGCGGACACATTGAGATCACCACCAGGCCCGGCGCAGAATCGCTGCACGGCGCGCTGTTTTTCGCTGGCAGCGCCGGAGCGTTCAATGCGACCGATCCGTTTGCATTTGCGGCGACGCCCGCATCGAAGAAACGCTACGGCTTTGAACTCACCGGCCCCATGCTTCGCCAGAAGAGCGGATTCTCACTGGCGCTTGAAAAGCGGGACATCGACGAGTTCAACGTCGTCAATGCCGTGACGCTGGATAGTAGTGAAAATGAGGCGCCGTTTCGCGAGAGTGTCCCCGCCGCGCAGCGCTTGTGGATTGCCTCCGCGCGCTCCGACTGGCAGCTCACGTCCAAGGATCGGCTGACCGCTTCGTTTTCCGCCAACGTGAATGACCTTGCCAACCAGGGCGTTGGCGGGCTCGTTCTGCCCGAGGCGGGCTACTCATCGCTGGCCAGCGAATACGATCTCCGCTTCACCAACATGCAAACGCCGAACGCGAATCTGCTGCATCAGACCCGCGCGGGTATTTCGTGGAAGAGCACCCGGCAGACGCCGTCCTCTACTGCGCCCTCGCTCCAGGTGGCCGGATTCTTCACCGGCGGCGGCGCGATCACGCAGAATCTCAACGACCGCGAACAGGATCCGGAGATCGATGACGACGTCACCATCACACGCGGCGCGCACACGGTCAAATTCGGCGGCGAGGCGATAGGGAACCTGGTCAGCGACTTCGATCCAAACACGTTTAACGGCGCGTTCGTCTTCGGCGGGGGCAGCGCGCCCGAACTTGACGCATCCGGCAACCCCACCGGCCAAACCACCACGATCAGCGGCCTCGAGCAGTATCGGCGCACGCTGCTGAGCCTGCCCGGCGGCTCGCCGACCACATATCAGCTCACCAGCGGAACGCCGCTGATCCCGCTTTCACACTGGGACCTCGGATTTTACGCGCAGGATACCGCCAGGCTCACTCCGCGCCTCAGCGTCGATGCGGGCCTGCGCTATCAGTTGTGGACTACGCCCGATTCATTTGCCGGGTTCGGCCCGCGGCTCTCGATTTCCTGGGCGCCCGATCGCAAGCGGACCTGGGTCTTTCACGTGCGGGCCGGCCTTTTTACCGGGTCGCAGGACATCAGCGTTCCTGTCGACGTTCTGCGCCTCGACGGAACCCGCCAGCGCGAGGTTTATGTCTATTCGCCAAGCTACACCGATCCGCTTGGGTCAAGCTCCGGCTCCATTCGGGTGAGCACGGTGAACCGTTTTGCTCCCGGCTACCGCCAGACGCCCACATTCCAGACTCTCCTCGCGGTTGAGCACGAATTCCCGCACCACTGGCACGCACAGGCCAACATCAACTATGGCGCGACGTGGCGGGCGTTTCGCATTGTCAACATCAACGCGCCTATGGTGAGCCCGGAGGTGGGCACACCGCCCGACCCCGCGGCAGCCCTGCTCGCGCCCCGGCCCATCGCTCCCAACCTGAACATCAACCAGTACCAGATGTATGGGCACTCGCGCGGCGCGTACGATTGGGTTACGTTGGACCAAACCAGCCTGAAGCGCTTCACCCTGCATCTTTACTACGCATACCTCAGCTTCAAGGAGGACGAGCAGACGCCTCAGTCGAGTTATAGCGAGCAGGGCGAGGCCGGCCGGCCATGGTGGATGACGCGCGGCGGGCCTACCGTTCAGGGAAGCGTGACGCTGCCTCTCAAAATCGAGCTCGACAGCCAGTTCTCGACGCGGCCCGGAAGACCCTACAACATCACTACCGGCACCGACGCCAACGGAGATGGCTCGTTCAACGATCGGGCCGCATTCGCCTCTGCCCCCGGACCCGGGGTTTACGGCACGCCTTTCGGCCTGCTCACCTCGAACACCATCAACGGAAACGTGCCCTACGATCCCGGCACGATGCCGCGCACCATGCATCTCGATGCCAACCTGAGCCGCGTAACCGCTCTCAATCCGCGCGACAAGGATCACCCCCGCACGATCACGGTCAACGCACGCAGCGCGAATCTCCTCAACCACACGAATGTCACCGCGGTGAATTCCGTGCTTTCATCGTCCGCGCTCGGAGCGCCTGTCGCGGCAGAAACAGCGCGTCGCCTGGAACTCGGCGTGCGCTTCAGCTTCTGATGTCGCCGGAGGTCCAGGAACCTTATGATTGAGTCAGGCATGAACACGACCGGGAACTCCGCATCGGGCGCTTTATCGCTTCGCGTGAGCATCGCGGCTTTTTTCGGGCTGTTCGTGGCTGCGGTTGCGCTTGCGGTCATCACCGCAAACGAGTGCCATTACAATCTGCTGCTCAAGCACATTCACGCGTCCTACACCCCTTCGCTTCTTTACGGCCTGATTTGCTGGCTCTGGTGGATCGGCCTTTTGCTCGCGCTCTGGCTTCCCGCCGGATCACGATCACGTCTGTTGCGTTTCTCGTCAAGCGGTGTTCTTGTTCACGCCGGTCTTGCGTCCCTGTCCGGCATCGCACATCTCGCGCTGCTTCAGTACGAGGTGCGTATGGCCGGCGCGCATTGGCCGGCGTGGGGTAGCCTCTACTCCTCGCTACGGGTCGCGACGCCGTGGCGCTTCGGCGTCGATCTGCTGATTTATGCGCTGATCTACTCATTCTCCGGATTCCTCCATTCGCAGTCGGAGGCGCAGCGCGCCGTCATACTGGGACTCAGGCTCGAACGCCAGCTTTCCGAAGCGCAGCTCAAGGCACTGCAGATGCAGATGGAGCCACATTTCCTCTTCAATACGCTGAATGCGATCACCAGCCTTGTAGCGCAGGGACGCAATGCCGAAGCCATGAAGACGCTGGGGCACCTGCACACCATCCTGCGCGCCACCTTGCAGCGCAAGGCGCCCGAAAGAGTACCCTTCTCCGACGAACTGCGGGTGGTCGAGAGCTATCTCGCGATTCAGCAGGTGCGTTTTGCCGGCCGGTTGCAGGTGGAAATCGATACCGCCCCCGACGCGCTGGACGGGCTGGTTCCGTGCTTTCTCCTCCAACCCATCGTCGAGAATGCGATTCAGCACGGTATCGCGCCAGGCACTTCAGGCGGTCTGGTGGAAGCAAGCGTGAAACGAGTCGGCGACACGCTCTGGATGCAGGTGAAGGATAGCGGCCGCGGCCCGGGAAGTTCCCCGACGAAAGGGCATGGCATCGGCATGAAGAACACGCGCGAGCGCCTCGCCTTTTTTTATCCCGGTACACACGAATTCCGTGCGACGGCGCTGGCCGAGGGCGGCTACGAAGTGACGATTCAGATCCCTTATGAGCGGGCAACGGCATGACTCTCAAGACAACGATTGTGGACGACGAACCCCTGGCGCTCGACCTGCTCAAGATCCTGCTGGACGAGCACAAGGACATTGAGATTGTCGCCAGATGTCAGAACGGTTCGGAAGCGGTCTCGACATTGCAGGCAAAGCCCGTCGATCTGCTCTTTCTCGATGTGCAGATGCCGGAGATGGGCGGGTTCGATGTCGTCGAACGGGTTGGTCTGCACAAGCTTCCGCCGACCATTTTCGTGACCGCCTATCACGAACACGCGGTGCGGGCCTTCGATGTTCACGCGGTGGACTATCTGACCAAGCCGGTGGAGGCGGAGCGGCTTCGGACCGCGCTCGAGCGCGTGCGCAGGAAGATCGCGGCAGAGAAGGCTCTTCTCACCCAGGAACAGTTGGCCGCGGTCCTGAACGGATTGCGGGAGGGCGAGGATGTGAAATCCTACGCGTCCCGGTTTCTGGTGAAAGACGGCCAGAAGGAGATCCTTCTTCCCGTTGAGAAGATCGAATGGGTGGAAGCCGCCGAATACTATTGCTGCCTGCATTCCGGCGGGCGCCGCTTCATGTTGCGAGAAACCATCTCCGACATCAGCGAACGAATGGACCCCAGGCGTTTCGTTCGCGTCCACCGATCTGCGGTCGTCAATCTCGATCAAATCGCGGAGATATACAGGGAAGGGGCGGCACAGGGCTCTATCCGTTTGACTGGCGGTCAGGTGCTCAGGATGAGCAGGGCGGGTCGCGAGCGGTTATTGGCGCTGGGGAAGATTTGAGCCAATGGATTTGGAACGCGAGCCATACAGTGAGCCGGTAGTGTCCTGACTTGATCTGGTTCAAGTCAGCGTGTGCGGCTCATATGATGGGGCAGGAGGTGGATTTGTGAAGACTTTTTGGGGCCCGCTCGCCCCTTTCATTGCCGTACTTTCAAGCCTGTTCCGGGGGCCGGTGGATATATGGCAGATACGCCCCTTCCGCAGCTACGCCAGAACCTCCCGGGTGCGACGCTGGCTCTTTGACGGGCACCGTCCCTGATGGCATCGAATCCCTCATCCAATCAGGACACCACGAGTGAGTCGATTATTGATATGCCTCGATGCCGGGTCACTACAGTGCCGCTCTTGCAGCGATACCAGCCAAGCGCTAAATTGTTGATTTAATTGGAGGCGCGGGCCGGGATCGAACCGGCGCATAAAGGTTTTGCAGACCTCTCCCTTACCACTTGGGTACCGCGCCTTCGCAAGGGATCATCGCCCGGAGTGAGTGCGGTTGCTCCAATCCGCTCATTCTAACCCGGCGGAAAGCCGCCGCACCGGGCGGACTGGAGCGGGAGACGAGATTTGAACTCGCGACCCTCGCCTTGGCAAGGCGATGCTCTACCACTGAGCTACTCCCGCTTGTTGCAGGTCTGAGTATACCGGGAGGGCGGAAACGGGGTCAATCCGCAGCCGGGCGCACGGGAATGGCGCGCCCGCCCGACTCTTCGCCGACGATCTGGCCGTCGCGCATGGTCAGAACGCGGCCGGCGACGGCCGCCGCCTCGGGGTTGTGGGTAATCATGAGCGTGGTCTGGCCCAGCTCGCGGTTGGAGCGGACCAGCATCTGCAAAACGGCATCGGAGTTTTCCGTGTCGAGGTTACCGGTGGGCTCGTCGGCCAGCACGATGGCCGGGCGCGAGATGAGGGCGCGGGCGATGGCGATGCGCTGCTGCTCGCCGCCGCTCAGCTCGGCGGGGCGATGCCTGAGCCGGCCGCGGATGGACAGAAGATCGCTGAGATGGTCGAGGTACTTCACATCGAGCGGATCCCTGCGGCCGCTGATGGTGTAGGCGATCTCGATGTTGTCCATGGCGGTGAGCGTGGGCAGAAGATTGAACTTCTGAAAGACGAATCCGATGCGGTGCTTGCGCAGGCGCGTGCGCTGCGCGTCGCTGAGGCTGCCAAAGTCGACGCCGTCGATGACCACGCGGCCCTGGGTAGCCCGAGTGAGTCCGCCGAGCAGATAAAAAAGCGTGGATTTGCCCGAACCCGAGGGGCCCACGATGGCGACAAACTCGCCGCGCCGAACCTCGATCGAGATTCCGCGCACGGCCGGGACCTCGATCCGGCCCATGGTATAAACCTTGGTCAGATTCTCGGTAAGGATGGTAGTCGTCGGCTTTTCGGGCGGCACACTGGGCATTGTAAATGCGGCTCCCTTAAGATTAAGATGCGCTGGAATTGAGTGCAGGCTTTCCCACCTATGACAACCCATCTGAAGGCAAGTCTTGAAACTGCGATTCGGGCGGCGGCGGATCGGTCGCAACTGGCCGTTCTCGCGACGAATGCGGGCAACGACGCGGAGGGCCGGCCGACGGCAGTGTTCGAGATCGGTCTTGCAGGCGGCAGCCCGGAACGAGCCGTTCGACTGGAGTTGACCGGCGGATTTGAAGCCGACAAGCCACAACTCGCGGCGGAGCTCGAATCCTGGCTGGCTGCCGGGGCCAGGCGCCTGCGCAATCCGCGGCCCGACGGTTATGTGACGCTCGACGGACTGCCGGTGAGCTTCGGGCAATTCCGCTGGCCGTTCCACCGCTCGACCTCGGGTGCGGACACCTACATTGTGCACGGCGAGATCCGCCTGGCCGACGGCGGCGCGCACAACCTGCACGCCAAGGTTGCCGCCTCGGTCACGGTGACTTTCGCCGACTTTGTCCCGGCCATGGAGCAGCCCTATGCCGAGTCATTCGTCTACAATGCGATTCGCAAAACCATCGACATGGGCCAGCTTGAATTCCTGAAGAGCGGCAATCGGCAGCCCGTGCCGGTCACGACGCGCTTTTACAGCCGCTGGCAGAAGAAGTTCATCTTTACCGAGACCAACGACGACGAACGACTGAGATACCTGCTCACCAAGGTCTATTGGCTCTCCGGCGTGCTGGGCGAGGGCAAGCCGGTATGGATCGCCGACCCCCGCGATGCGCAGTACCTGAACACCACCGAAGCCGACCTGCTGCGCATGGCCGGCCACGAAGCCGGCGAAGGACTGATGGCGCTCGAGGGAGATTTCGCCGCGGCCACGCCCGCACTGATGGCGCGCGCGGCAGAATACCAGGCCCGGCTCGAGGCGGCGCTGAGCTTTACCAAGCCGCAGTTCAACGAGGCGATGCGCGCCGGCCACGCGAATATGTGAGCGGTGATGTTCTCTCGTCCCCCGGTCCCAGCTTCTCAGAGCGCCGCGCCGCACCCTCCACAGAACCGCGACCCCGCGGGGTTGCTTCGCTGGCAGCGCGGGCAGGTGACGGAGGCGCCGGCAGGCGGCGTTGCGACAAAGCCCGCGGCGGGAGGCGCCACAAATCCCATTGCAGGGGGGACAACAAGACCAGCCGCCGGTGCGGGCGGCACGTTCACGGTCACATTCACCGGCTGCCCGAAGCCCGGCATGGCGATGCCCAGCGCCGCAGCGATTCCCGCCGCCTGGATGGCGTTGAACTCGCGCACACGCGCCGGCATGAAGAAGCACTCGACGAAGCCGAGGAAGGTGGGAATGCTGGTCCAGCAGAAAACGCAGTAAAGGATGCCCAGGCCGGTGCGGCGAAGATAGAAGTGGTGAATGCCGAAAGTGCCGAGGAACAGCGCCAGCAGGACGCCGACGACTTCGTCCCGGCGCAAAGCCTCGTACTGCTGGTAAAAAACCGCCTGCGCGGTCGGATATGGAACGCTGCTCATGGCCGGCTCCTTGCCTGTGACTCTATAGAATACGCACACGCGCGGAGTTGTGTTCCGGCTGCGACCGAAAGGGGCAACCGGGACGAACAGGAATTCAAGAACCGCCGGCGCCGTGGCATAGCATCGAATCCAGCATGACGACGCAATCGCTCTCCGCCGCCGCGAGCGGCACTTTTCCACTCGGCGGCGACCTGCCGGTACACCGTCTGGGCTATGGAACCATGCGGCTCGTCGGCGAAGGCGCGTGGGGCGAGCCGGCCGATCCGGCCGAAGCGCGCCGCGTTCTTCGCCGCGCGGTGGAACTCGGCGTCACGCTTATCGACACGGCCGATGCGTATGGCCCCGAGGTCGCCGAACGGATCATCGGCGAGACGCTGGCGCCGTATCCGCCGGGGCTGGTCATCGCCACCAAGGGCGGAGTCACGCGGCAGGGACCGGCGAAGACCGAGTACGTGGGCCGCGCCGGCTACCTGATCCAGTGCGTGGAGATGAGCCTGCGCCGGCTCAGGCTCGAGCGCATCGACCTCTACCAGTTGCACCGCATCGATCCGCGCACGCCGCTCGAAGAGAGCCTGGGCGCGCTCAGGCGCATGCAGGAGCAGGGCAAGATCCGGCACATCGGACTGAGCGAAGTAACGCCGGAGGAGATCGAGGCGGCGCAGAAGATCGTGCCTGTCATCTCGGTCCAGAATCGCTATAGCCTGACCGATCGCCGTCACGAGAGAACCCTCGCCTGGTGCGCAGAGCGCAACATCGGATTCCTGCCGTGGTATCCCATTGCCGGCGGAAAAGTATTCCGGCCCGATCATCCGGCGGCCTTGGCCCTGGAGCGGACCGCGGTGAAACTGGGTGCGAGCGTGGCGCAGCTTTCGCTCGCCTGGCTGCTGCGGCGCTCGCCGGTCTTGCTGCCCATTCCGGGCACGTCGAAGGTCGCGCATCTGGAAGAGAACGCGGCCGCGGCAGGATTGAAGCTCAACGACGAAGAATGGGTTGAGGTAGAAGCGGCGGCTGCGACACAGGCTTAAGGCTGCGGCGGCGGCACAACGTTCGTGTCGCGCTCCCAGCCTTCGTTCTCGAGCCTGAGATGCTCGATGGCGATGGCGTTGCCGTTGGCGTCGAGATCGGGCAGCGCAGTGTACTCCGACGGCCAGCAACGGTAGACGTTGTAGGCGCGCACGAGCTGCCCGGCATCGTTCAGCAGTTCAACGTAGATGTCCTTGCGGAATTCGTTGAGCGCGACCTCGGAGCCGAGGCTGGCGCCGAGCATCCAGACGAGGTTGGCCCATTCTTCGAATGACGGGTCGTCCGTTAGTCCGCGCTCGAGCGTGATGGGCTCGAACTGCGTGCGGCCGGGCGATTTGAGGCTGGTGGAAGGATCGCCGCCCTCGCGGTAGTCCACCACTTCCGTTGTCCGCTTCAGCCCCGAAATCTTCGAGACGCCGGCAATGTAGCGCCCGTCCCACTTGACGCGGAATTTGAAATTCTTGTAGGGATCGACGCGCTGCGGATTGGTCGTGAACTCGGCCATAGGTGGAACGATACAACGGAATGCGGCGTGCGCGACGCTGAATTTCAAGACCCGAGCCTTGCAGGGAACGATCTGCGGAACAGAAGGATGCGATTCTGCGTTGCGGCCGGCGGCCTGCATCAACCGGGCGCCGACCGCTTGAAGACCGCTCCGGGCAGGCCGAGGCTTATCAGGAGGGCGGCGTCGATCCGCTCCATGGTTTCGGCCGATAACACGCCGCAGATGGATCGAAATCGCTGCTGATCGACAATCCGGATCTGATCACAGAGTGCGTAGCTGTCCTTCGTTGTTCCGCCGTCGCCGTGTTTGATGAAGATGTAGATCGGGGATTGCCGCCTGATGTGCCTTGCAAAAGTGAGCGGAACAACAATCGTAGTCGAAGCGTAGCGGTTGCCAATGTCGTTTTGCACCACCACGCAAGGCCGCGATCGGCCCTGTTCATGGCCGACAACCGGATCGAGGGCAACCTCCACGACCATGCCGCGAAAGGGCTTCAGCATCAGAATCCCTCATGATCGACCGCGGAGAATTCCTCAGCCAGCGCAAGATTCATGGAAGCATTGGCAGCGTATGCCTCGGCAAGCTCCATTTCGAACTCCGATGACTCCATCCGGTTCAGGTACTGCTCCAAAGCTGCCCGGATCAGTTCGCTGCGGCTCTTCTCGAGCCCATTCGCTGCTTCATCGGCCCGTTTGAGGAGGGTTGTGGGAAACTCGATAAGAACGCGTTCCTTTGCGATTGTCCGTTTTGTCTGTTTGGCTGGACCGGGTACCTGAATCGCTTTCCCTCGTCCCGGTGCGATGGTTTTTGTTCGAGCCTTCAGCATGGCCTGCTCCCTTGTCCGAAACCAAAATGATCAACGAATATATTAACACCCATATCGGTCAATATATACAATGGCGGCATAGCGCGCTCCCGGTCTTCCGTTCACGAAAAAGCCGCGGCACCCTCAAACGCCGCGGCTCCCGGCGCGGCATTCTTTCCCCTGAATTCCATTTCCCGCGCCGGATCGACCGAAGGCATGCGCCTGTTGTTGTGCCGGCGCCGGCCGCGCCGGAATGGCGCATCTTCGGATCGCCAACTGCTTCGAATCGCGATCTGCAAAGAGCTGTTCACCAACCTGGCGTCATGCTAATCTCTTGTTCTACGCACGCAGAGATCGGTGGAGGTACGTGTCCGGGTGGCGTGGATTCGCTACAAGGTCTTCCTGTTGCTTGCCGCGGCAATCTCCGTTGCGCCCGGCGTGGCGTTCGCTTCCGACAGCGTTCCGACGGCGCGAACACCGCCGCCACCTCCCGGGTATATTTCCATCAACGGGCCGTATCGGGCGAACATTGGCGAACCCTTCTTTATAAGCATCTCGCTTGAGCCTGCATCGGAGATGCCCGTCGCCATTCAGCTCGAGCAGAGGGGAGTGCAATACTCCCCGCCGCGATTCACGTTGCGGCCCCACGAACGCAAACTTGTCAGCGCCAGGATCACGAGCACGCCGGACGGAATCGGCTGGATTCACGCCATGGCCGAAGGGTACGAAGATTCCTTCCTCGCCATCGACGCCGGCTTCCTTGGGCACATGGAACCGACAACCCCCACCCGGCTTCCGTATAACGTCCCGATGGCGCTAACCCTTTCGATGTTCGACAAGGATCACAAGCCGTTCTCGGCGAATGCGGAGCTGGTCCTCCATCTGGAGAGCTCGGATGGCGCGCTCACAGCGGGGAATCAGAAAGGAACGCTGGAACTGAAGATTCGCAGGAACGCAACGGTCAGTCCCCAGTTCCAGATCACTTCCAGGAACCTGCAAGGCGGCGTGGTTCACCTCAGTTCCACTCTCACCATGGGCGCCGACGCCGCGAGCCTCGATTCCGAATCCATCACGCTGCCAACGGATGCCGCGGAGTGGCTGCCGATCTTTCTTGCGATTTGCGGAGGACTTCTGTACGGAGTCTACCGGATCCTCAAGTTCGATTCACTGCCGCGAAAACACATGGTGCTCGCTTCCCTGGCGCTTCTGGCCTCGAGTGGTCTGGCCGGATTTGTCGGATATCTGGTTGCGGATTTCGACCTGCTGGGTCTGAAGCTTGATCCGACGGTCCTGCGAACGTATCCGCTGCTGGGATTCCTCGTGGCCTACATCGGTGTCGACACTTTCCTGAAAGACAAGCTTGTTTCGGTTGCATCCACGAGCCGGCGCAAGCCGCCGAAGAATCCTCATATCGAAGCGGGTGCGGCCGCGGAACAGCCAGGCGTGGAGTAATGTCCCGCGCGGACGGCAAAAAAGGCCGCAGCGCCTTCCAACGCCGCGGCCCCTGTTCGGCAATCTTGCTGCCGGATCACATTTCCTTCACGCCCTCGACAAACGCCTTGAGCTTGCGGCTGCGCGAGGGATGACGCAGCTTGCGCAGCGCCTTGGCTTCGATCTGGCGGATGCGCTCGCGCGTGACCTGGAAGCTCTGGCCCACTTCTTCCAGAGTGTGCTCGGAGCCGTCTTCGAGGCCGAAGCGCATCTTGATGACCCGCTCTTCGCGCGGCGTGAGCGTGCGCAGCACCTGCGAGGTGTACTCCTTCAGGTTCACGCTGATCACCGCCTCGCTGGGCGAAACC
>JASHQQ010000219.1 GCA_030039035.1 Acidobacteriaceae bacterium
CTCATTCGGCGCTGTTCCGGAGGCGATCAGTTCCCTTTTCGCTTCTTCACGGTGAAACGCCATCTCCTCGTCCAGTTCGCTTTGAAATCGCTTCCGGCCGAAGAGAAGCGATAGCTTTTTCATCCATCGGCGCACAGGGCTCACGTTGATCCTCCGATGTTGGTACCGCAAGTCATAGCGAAACGCAACAGAGGGTCCGTCTCCCTCAGGGGCTGATGCCCACGTTGATTTCGCGCACTTGCGGCACGACTGAAGTCGTGTCCTGACTCATGATCTTTCTGCTCCAGGCAGTTTTCCGCGGCCTTTGAAGCCCGTGCCCTTCAAAGTGATCCATCACCCGAATCTTGCCTTAATCGGTTCGCAGCGCTTCGGCCGGGCTCACCGACGCGGCGCGGTGTGCCGGCAGATAGCTGCCCAGCAGCGCGCAGGCCGACAACAAGACGGCGACCGCGAGCAGCGTCGACACATCCCAGGCGCGCACGCCGAAGAGCAGGCTGCGCATGAGCAGCGCCGCGGGAATCGCGCTGGCAATGCCCGCGGCGACGCCGACAAAAACCAGCCGCCCCGCTTCGCCGAGCACCATGCGATACACATTGCCGCGCTCGGCGCCCAGCGCCATGCGCACGCCGATCTCGCGCGTGCGCTGACTCACCGAGTACGCGATTACGCCGTAGAGGCCGACAACCCCCAGCAACAGAGCCATAACCGAGAAGCCGCCGACGAGCCACGCCGAAGAACGATGCAAGTACGTGTGCGGAGCGTCGTGAATCTTCCGATCCATCGTCATGGGGTCATACACGGCCAGACCGGGGTCGACCGAGTGGATGGTCGTGCTCAAGGAAGAAAGCAGCGACGCCTCCTGCTGCGAGGTGCGAACCAGAACGGAAAAGTAACTCTGCGGATCCTGGTTGAAGGGGTAATACATCGCCCCTCGCGGCGCCGCGTCGAGTTGCCCCTCCTGGATGTCGTAGATCTCACCAACGATCAGGGCCGGATTCTTGTCGGTGGATTCCATCGTGATCTGCCTGCCCACCGGATCTTCTCCGGGAAAGTACTGGCGCGCCATGGCCTGGTTGATGATCACGACCTTCGGTCTGGTGGCGTCGTCGGCATCGGTGAAGTAGCGTCCGCTCACGAGGCGCGTCCCCAACGCCGGCCAATAGCCCGCACTCACGCTGCGCCAGGCGACCCCATAGTGCTCGCCGTGAAACGGTCTGCCAACGACGTGAAAATTCGAGGTTACATCCCCATCTTCGATGGGAAGCTTGTTGGTCAACCCAACCGACTTCACGCCCGGCAGCGCACTCACCTGGCGCACGAGCTCGCGCGCCATGGCGAGGGTCTGTTCGTCCTTGTTGTATTTCTCGCCCAGGCCAGCGACGTCGACAATGGCGATATGATCAGGCTCCATGCCGATGTCGGCATGCAGCAACCGGTAAAAACTCTTGCCGAGGAGCCCGGCGCCCGCGAGCAGCACGGTTGCCGTCGCCAGTTCGATGACGACCAGGTTCGCGCCGAAGCGGCGCCACGCCAGGCCCGCCGAGCCGCGCCCACCCTGCGACAGTCCTTCGCTGATTTTGGCGAAGCGCAGCCGCGACATCGGCGCAAAGGCGAAGAGCGCCGCAGCAAACAAAGCCAGGACAACGCTGAACGCAAGAACGCGGCCATTCAATCCCAATCCCTGCAGATAGGGCATGCTCGCCAGGTCGTCCCTGGGAATGAGGGCCGTCAGCATGCGCATGGAAGCCTGTGCCACGCCTGCGCCGATGGCAACACCGATCGCGGCCAGCACCAGCCCCTCGGTGGCAAACTGGCGCACAAGGCGTTTCGGCGATGCACCCAGAGCGCCGCGCACGGCCATTTCGCGCCTGCGGCTCTCGCTGCGCGCCAGCAGCAGGCTGGCCACATTCACGCTGGCAATCAGCAAGAGCAAGCCCGCACCGCACAGGAGCGTGAGAAGAATGAGCCTGATGTTGCCGACGATGCGATCGGTCAGAGGCTCCATGTTGGCCCACTGTTCGCGATTCGAGACCGGATACTGCTTCTCGAGATTCTGCGCGATGGTCTTGATGTCGGCGAAGGCAGCCGCGAACGTGACCCCGTCCTTGAGCCGGGCAACGCCGAACAGGTTGTGGCAACCCCGATTCTTCTCGCACCCGCCGGTTGGCATCTCGATCGCCCAGAAATCGGCAGGCTCGGCGGGCGCAAAGCTGAAATCGCGAGGCAAAACGCCGATGATCGTGTACGGGGCTCCGTCCAGGGTGACCACCTGCCCGAGAACATTCGGATTTCCGCCGTAACGCCGCTCCCATGCCGAATAGCT
The DNA here is from genome assembly GCA_030039035.1 of Acidobacteriaceae bacterium. GTDB lineage: Bacteria > Acidobacteriota > Terriglobia > Terriglobales > Acidobacteriaceae > Telmatobacter. The sequence continues at coordinate 2,324 of JASHQQ010000219.1, forward strand.
CAGGAGCGTGGTGCGCGGCTTGTCCGGATGGTCCTCGCCGTATTGGAAATCGCGCCCGAGCACAGGTGTCACGCCAAGGGTTTTGAAGAATCCGTCGCTTACGCGGGCCCCATCCGCCGGCCGCAGGCCGTCGGGAGTCTTCTCCATGAAGCCCTGATCCTCGTAGACATCGAGCGAACTGAAGACCCTGTTTTCGCGCTTCCAGTCGAGGTAATCGGGATAGGAGAGATGGAACCTGGGTCCGATGGGGATGGCCTCATACAGCTCCATCAGTCGAGAAGGATCCTTGTAGGGCAATGGCTTGATCAGCGCGGCATCGACAAAGGCGAAGATCGCCACGCTGGAGGCGATGCCCAGCGCCAGAATCGAGACCGCCGTGATCGCGAATCCCGGGTTCATGCGCAGTTGGCGCATGGCGAAGCGAAGGTCCTGCAGCACCGTCTCGATGCGAAAGCCAACCTGCTCATGGCTGCGCTCGCGGAGCCGCGTCGCGTTGCCGAACTGCCGCATTGCGGCGAGGCGTGCCTCTTCGCGAGACATGCCGCCCATGACCAGCTCTTTTTCAGCTTGTTCGCGATGAAAGGCCATCTCTTCGTCGAGCTCGCCGCGAAAACGGCCGCGGCCGAGGAGAATTGCGAGTTTGCGAAAAACCGGAGACATTGTGCTTCGTTACCTCCGCCGTCGGCTGAAGAGTTCGGTTGGCCGCGTGCGATGGTTCACTCCGCGCGCAGCGAGTCTATCGGGTCGGCATGCGTCGCGCGCCGCGCCGGAATGTAACAGGCGAGCAATGCGACGAACACGACAAGAGTAGCCACGCCGAAAAACGTCGCCGGATCGGCGGGGCTGACCTCGTAAATCAGGCCGTTGAGCTCGCGCGCCAGCCCCAGCGCGGCAACGACGCCGATCGCTGTCCCAACCACGGCGAACCGCGCCGACTGGGCCAGCACCAGCCGCAAGACATCGCCGTACCGCGCGCCGAGGGCCATTCTCAGGCCAAACTCCGCGGTGCGCCGGCTCACCGAGTACGAAATGACACCGTAGGTGCCGATGCCGGCCAGCACAATGGCCAGCGCCGCGAACAGGCCGACGAGCACGAAGGCAAACCTCGGCGTGGCGACGGCGTTCCCGGCGATCTTGCTCATCACCTGGACATCCGCAACGGCCAGCGACGGATCGAGCCGATGCACCTCGTTGCGCAGCGCGTCGGCGAGCAGGTCCGGGCTGGACCGGGAACGAATGGCCACGGACAGGTCGGAGAGCCAGCCGCTCTGCATCTGCGGCCACCACAAGCCGGGCTCGGCGCCTGGGCTGTCGGGTCGGTCCTTGACGTCGCCCACCACGCCCACAATCGTCATCCAATCGGAATCTTTTTTCGGCTGGTCTTCAAAGCTGATCCGCTTGCCCACGACGTCTTCATGCGGCCAATAGAGCTCAGCCATGGCGCGATTGACAATCATCACCTGAGGCGCCTGTTGCGTGTCGCTTTCTTTGAAGAACCGGCCGGCCAGAAGCGGTATTCCCAGCGCGCGGAAGAATCCGGGGCTCGCGGAGTGATAGCGCGCGTGGAACTCCTGCTTCGGTGGCGGCTTCTTGCCCTCGATCGTGAACCCGCCCAGATTGTCGTCCCAGCCGGTCCAGGGCAGATCGCTTCCCGCACCGGCGCTTTCCACGCCGGGAAGGCTGCTCAAATTCATCGTCAGCCTGTCATAGAATCGTTCGACTTGCTCGTTCTTGCTGTATCGCGAGCGCGGCAATGAGAGGCTGGCCGTCAGCACGTGCTCTTCTTCGAATCCCGGATTGAGATTGAGCTGGTTGAGGAAGCTGCGCAGCATGAGGCCTGCGCCGATGAGCAGCACGCAGGCCAGGCTCACTTCCGAAATCACCAGCGCACTGCGCAGCCGGCTCTGGTGGCCGCTGCCCATGGCCGCACGGCCTGCGCTCTGCAAGCCCTGCTTGGGGTCGATGCGGGCAGCCTGCAGCGCCGGCGCGAGACCGAAGACCAGTCCCGTCAGGATGCTGATCGCCAGCGTAAAGCCGAACACGGGCATGCTGACATGAATGTCGTTTGCGCGGGGAAAGTCGGCGGGAAGCAGCGAGACCAGCGCTTTGACTCCGACGACGGCCAGGGCCAGGCCGAATGCGCCGCCGGCAAACGAAATCAGCAGGCTCTCGGTGAGCAGTTGGCGCAGAATGCGCTGGCGCGGAGCGCCCACGGCCATGCGCACCGCAATCTCCTTCTGGCGAGATGAGGCACGCGCCAGCAGCAGGTTGGCCGCGTTGGCGCAGGCGATCAGCAGCACCATGCCCACGGCGCCCAGCAGCACCAGCAGCATCTGCCGGCTCTTGCCCACGAGCTCGTCGTAGAGCGGAATCACGAGAACCTTCCAGCCAGTATCCTGGCCGGAAAGCTCACGGCTAAGCTGGTTCATGATGGCGTTCATCCCGGCGCCCGCCTGTGCAACGGAAACGCCCGGCTTGAGCCGCGCGATGCCCTCGATGTAATGCGATCCGCGATTTTTCGGATCACCCGCAAACGAGAATGGCCACCACACATCGACATCGTCGCCATAGGCCAGCGCATGGTACTCATTGCCGGGGTGCATCGTACCTCGAGGCATGACGCCGATGACCGTGAACGGCTGCGTATTCAACGTGATTTTTCGGCCAATGATGTTCGGATCCGCGTCGAAGCGCGTGCGCCACAGCCGGTCGCTGATGACAATTTGCAGACCATTGCCCGGAATCTCCGCCTGGAAATCGAATTCCCGTCCGAGCTCCGGGTGCAGTCCGAGCACGCGAAAATATCCCGAGGTAATGCCGAATCCGTTCAGCCGCACCGGCTCGCCAAAACCGGAAAGCTGCATATCGCCTCGCGTGAATGCGGCCATCGACTCGAACGAACGGTTGCGCGCGCGGAAGTCGAGGAAATCGAATGGGTTGATCGGGAACTTGGGATACTCCGCGCTGGAAAGAAAAAACCTCACCAGCCGGTCGGCCCGCGGATAGGGCAGCTTCTTCAGCAGCACGCCGTCGATCACGCTGAAGATGGCGCTGTTGGCGCCGATGCTGAGGGCCAGAGTGAGCAGCATGACGATGGTGAAGGCGGGACTGTGCCACAGTTGGCGCAATCCGTAGCGAAGATCGTTCAGCGCTCCTTCGAATCCGAAGCCGACCGCTTCCTGCGCGCTCTCCTGCACGCGCGTCGCGTTGCCGAACTGCCGCGCCGCCAAAGTCCGCGCCACTTCCGGCGCTATTCCGGCGGCAAGGAACTCTTTCTCCGCCTGCTCGCGATGAAAGACCATCTCCTCCTCGAGATCGCTGCGAAACCTGCCGCGCCGAAGAAGAATTCCGAGTTTGTTGATCAATCGACCCATAGCGCACACCTTCGAATCTCGTTCTCCGCGATTCGCGCGATCATTCCGCGCGTAAAGCCTCCGTCGGATCGACCGATGCAGCCCGGCGGGCGGGAATAAGGCTGGCGGCAAACGCCACCCCCGCGAGCACGAGGGCTACGCCAATCAGCGTGGGCGCATCCCACGCCTGCACGCCGAACAGAAGCTTGCGAATGGGCAGAGCCGCCGCGATAGCGCCCGCGATGCCCAGGGCCGTGCCTGCGCCGATCAGCACGCCCGCCTCTTTGAGAATGAGCCGGCAGACGGCTCCGCGTTCCGCGCCCAGGGCCATGCGAACGCCGATCTCCTGCGTGCGCCGGCTCACCGAGTAGGCGACGATTCCGTAGATCCCAACCGCGCCGAGCAGCAGGGCAATGGCCGCAAACGCACCCACCAGGCTGGCCATGGAGCGGTGCAGGTAGGCCACCTGCGAACCGTCGATTCTCTCCATCATCGTCGCGGGACTATCCGTCCCCGCGCTGGGGTTGATCTCCTGCACGATGCGAGCAAGCTCGGGAAGAAGCGCCTTTTCGTCGCGGGAAGTGCGAACCATCAGGGAGAAAGAATTGCTGGTGTCTTCGATGTAGGGCTTGTAGATCGCCGGATCGACCTCCTCGTCGAGGGCCTCCTCTTTGAAATCGTCGACAACTCCGACGATCTGCTCGATCGACTTCGGCGTCAGTTGCGGGTCGCCGAACTGCTTTCCGACAGCGTCTTCTCCGGGAAAGAACTTGCGCGCGAAGGTGCGGTTCACGATCACCACTTGTGGTGTCTGCGCGGTCTCAGTATCGGTGAAGTATCGCCCACCGAGCAGCCGGGTCTGCAGCGTGGAGAAAAAGCCCGCGCTAACCCGCCGCTCGACCACCGTGAGATGCACTCCGTTGTAAGGCCGTCCCACCAGGCGGATCCAATCGGTGTTGCAGCTGCAGCTCGCCGGCAACGCATTGGTAACTCCCGCGGACCGGACGCCAGGCAGCGCGTCGACGCGGTCAGTCAATTGGCGCACAAACTCGACCAATTGGCTGTCTTGAGGGAACGCGGCATCCGGCAACGAGACGCTGATCGTGGCGAGGTGATCGGGTGCAAAGCCTAATTCGACATGGAGCAGGCGATAAAGGCTCTTACCCAGCAGGCCGGCGCCACTGAGCAGCACGATCGCGGTCGCGAGCTCGATGACGACGAGGTTTGCACCCATGCGGCGCCAAAGGTTACCCGTCGAGCCGCGCCCGCCGGCCGCGAGCCCCTCGCGCAAATCGGAGCAGGAAAGATGGCGGATGGGCAGAAGGGAGAACAGCCCTGCGGCCAACAGCGCGACGACCGCGGCGAAAGCGAGCACGTGCGCATTGATTGAGAGCCCGTCGAGATAGGGCATGGCCGCCATCATGTCGGTCGATACAAGGCCCTTGAGGATGCGCATCAGTGCGTCGGCGATTCCCAGCCCGAAAGCGCATCCGCCGGCGGCGAGGACGAGCGCCTCGATGACGAACTGGCAACTGAGCCGGGCGGGCGAAGCGCCGAGCGCGCCGCGCACCGCGATCTCTCGCCTGCGGCTCTCGGAGCGCACCAGCAGCAGGCTCGCCACGTTGACGCAAGCAATAAGGAGAAGCAGCGCGGCGCCACCGAGGAGCACCAGCAACATGGGCCGCACGTTGCCAACCATCGCGTCGGCGAGAGGCACAATGCTGGCGCCGCGCCCGCGATTCGAGTCGGGATACCGGATCTCGAGCTTCTGCGCGATCGATTGCATCTCGGCCTGCGCCGATTTCATCGTCACGCCGTCCTTGAGCCGGCCGACGGCATAGAGGCTGTGACAGTCGCGCCTCTTTTCGCACTCGCTGGTCGGCTGAAGAGGGGCCCAGAAATCGGCGTTGCCGCGCAGCGCAAACTCAAAACCGCGCGGCAGCACGCCAATGATGGTGAAGTTTTCGCCGCTCAAATTCACCGATTGCCCGATAACATCGGCACGCCCACTGAACCGGCGCTGCCACGCTCCGTAGGTGAGCATCATCGTACCGGGCGCACCGGGGAGATCTTCTCCCTCCCGAAAATCGCGGCCCAGCGCGGGAGTCACACCCAGGGTGCGGAAGAATCCCGTGCTCACGCGAACGCCGGGTATGTTCTGCGTGCCCGAGGGCGTCCTCAAGCTGTAGGCCGCCCCGGTAAACACGTCCATGGCGGCGAAGACGTGATTCAATCTCTTCCAATCGACGTAATCGGGATAGGAGATATTGGCAAGCCCGACAGCCGCGTCCGATTCCGTGATGCGCGCCAGCCGCGCCGGATCGGCATAAGGCAGCGGCTTGATCAGCGCCGCGTCGACGAACGCAAAGATGGCCGCGCCGGCGCCAATGCCGAGCGCGAGAATCAGCACCGCCGTGATGGCGAAACCAGGATTCTTGCGTAGCTGGCGAAAGGCGAAGCGCAGGTCCTGCACCATGCCTTCGATATGGAATCCGGCGACTTCGGCGCTCTTTTCCCGAATCCGCGCGGCGTTGCCGAAGCTCCGCAGGGCCGCAAAACGCGCATCTTCAGCCTTCATGCCGGCGGCGATGTACTCCCTTTCCGCCTGCTCGCGATGGAATGCCATCTCTTCGTCGAGTTCGCTTCCGAAGCGACGGCGGCGGAAGAGGATCGTGAGCCTGCGCGCAAAATGGATCAGGTTTGCCATCTAAGCCTCCGCGTCCCGCAGCACGCGCCCGATAGCCCCGATCACCTGCTCGAACTGCGAGAGCTCGAGGCCGAGCTGTTTGCGGCCCGCCGCGGTCAACGTGTAATAACGCGCGCGGCGGCGGGTATCCGTCATTTTCCACTCGGCCTTGACCCAGCCCTGCAGCAACAGCCGCTGCAACGCCGGGTAGAGCGAGCCTTCTTCCACGGTCAGCACGTCGTCCGACAGGCGCTTGATCGACTGCGCAATGCCGTAGCCGTGCAGCGGCGCGCGGGTGAGCGTCTTCAGGATCAGCATGTCGAGCGTGCCGGGCAAAAGGTCAGGTTGATTCTTCCCCATATCGCCTATGTATAGATAATCTATGGGTAGAAAGTCAATGGAATGGCCGGAGCTTCGTCACATGGTTGTGACGAAAGATAGCGGGCGCTCGCCCAAAGGGCAGCGGCCGGGCGCTTCGGATCCGGATTGCTTACTGCTGTCCGCCGCCGGATGCTGCAGGCTGACTCTCGCTCCACGACTCGACCGGTCCGAGCTTCAGATCCTTCAGCCCTGACTCGATCTTTGCTTTGTCTCCCACTGCTACCACGAGCAGATTCTCCGGCCTGACGTATTTTGCCGCCGCCCGCTGCGCGTCGGACGAAGTGACCGCCTCCACCTCCGCGGGCAGCTTCGAGTAGTAATCGATCGGCAGCCCGAAGAGCCAGAGACTGGCCAGTGACCGGTTGACGCTGTCGGCGCTCTCAAACTCACCGGGCATTGAACGAATGAGAAAATCCTTCGAGAGCCGCAGCTCGGCATCCGTCAGCGGCTTGGTGTGAATGCCGTCCAGTTCCAGGAACAACTGCTCCGCGGCCGGGGCGGTCACGTCCGAGCGCACCAGCGCACCGGCCATAAAGGGACCGGTAGCGCGATAGAAGTTGAAAAACGAGAATGCGCCGTAGGTGTACCCATGAGTCTCGCGCAGGTTCATGTTGATCCGCGACGAGAACAACCCGCCCAGCACCAGGTCCATCACCATCGCCGCGGGATAATCGGGCGAGTTCCGTTGCGGGCCCACGCCCAGGGTCAGCAGTGCAGTCTGTGGCGAGCCCGGCTTATCGACGAGCAGAATTCTCCGCTCCGGAGCCACAGGAGCAGCCGGCAACGGCGCCGCAACCGCCGTGGAATTCCATACGCCGAAGACCGCCTGGACAAGCTTGCGCGCCTCGGCCGGCGTCAGGTCGCCGGTGAGCTCGAGCAGACTGTCCTTGGGTCCGTAATGACGATCGTGAAACTCCGCGATCTCTTCACGGGTGATGCCGCGCACGGAGGCCTGCGTCCCCAGCGAGTCGTACCCGTACGGATTCGACGGCCCAAAGAGGTTGAGCACGCCCGCGCGCTGCGCCAGTTGGAACGGGCTGTCCTGCTCCTGAAGCAGCGACGTGAGCTGATGCGCCCGAATGCGCTCGATATCCCCCTCAGCAAACGCCGGATGCTCCGCGCAGTCGGCCATCAGATTCAACCCCGTGCCGGCGTACTTCGACAACAGCGAGATGCGAACCCGAGCGCTGTCGGCGTCGCTTGAGTTGGCCAGCTCAGAACCCAGCGCCGAAGCTGCGTTGGCGATCTCCTCGGCCGATCGCGACGCCGTCCCCTCGGTGAGCAGCGCCGCCGTCATGCCTGCCAATCCGGGATGATCCGCGGGATTCTCCGCGCTGCCCGCCAGCGTGACCAGCTGCGCACTCACGATGGGCAACTCATGCCGCTCGACCAGATACACCGTCAGCCCATTCGACAGAGTGAAGACCGTGGGCTTGGGCAGCACCAATGGCCGCTGGGGTCCGGGCTTTGGCGGAGTGGCCCGCCATGCCTGCGCCGCTTCAAACTCCGCCGTGTGCTCGGGATTGATCTTCACATCGGCGTCGGTGTCCTCGGGGCTGCGCGGAACATCGTTCAGCACCTTTTTGCCGGGAACGCCGTAAACGACCACGCGCCGATCCTTGCCCAGCGTCTCCTGGATGTACTTCTGCACGCTTGCCGCTGTGACCGCGTCGTAGCGCGCCAGATCCTTGGGCAGATAGCCCGGATCGCCTGTGTACTGATTAAAGTAGTTGAGCTGGTCGGCGACGCCGCCAAAGCCGCCCAGCCTCTGCAATCCTGAGATCAGCTCCGTCTCTTCCCTGTTGCGCGCCCAATCCACTTCGTCGGACGATGGGCCGTTCGCGCCCAATTCGGCAATCACCTTCTCGGCTTCGGCTTCCAGTTTTTCGGGTGTCACGTTCGGTTTGGCAATCATTTCGCAGACAAACGTTGACGCCAATTTCAGCGAGTCGTTGCTGCACTCCGCCGATTGCGCGATCTGCTGCTCGTACACCAGCTCACGATAGAGATGGCTCGACTTGCCAACGCCCAGAATGTGCGAAGCAATGTCGGCATCCGCGTCTCCCGGCGTGAATGCCGGGGCCGAAAGCCAAGCCAGGATCACCTTGGGCAATTGCACGGTGTCGGTTACGACGGCGCGCCGCTCCTCGGTGATGCGCGGAGTCTCCACCGGCGTCTCGGGTACCGCAGGCCCCTCCGGAATCGGCCCGAAATACTTTTCAATGAGTGGCTTGATCGTTGCCGGATCGTAGTCTCCGGCAATGGCCATCGTCGCATTGTTCGGCACGTAGTACTGCTTGAAGAACTCACGCACATCGTTCAGCCGCGCCGCCTCGACGTCGGCGTGCGAGCCGATCACGTCCGCATAATAAGGATGCCCCTTGGGAAAGAGCTGGTGATAGACCTCATCGTCGACTACGCCATAGGGCCGTCCCTCACCCTGCCGTTTCTCATTGCGGACCACATCGCGCTGGTTGGTGAGCTTGGCGCGATCCAGCGTGTCCAGCAGGAATCCCATGCGGTCGCTCTCGAGCCACAGAGCCAATTCCAACTGATTCGACGGAACCGTCTCAAAGTAATTGGTGCGATCGAAATCCGTAGTACCGTTGATGTCCGTCGCGCCCGCCGACTCGAGATACTTGTCGTGCGCCTTCTCGCCCACATGCTTTGAGCCCTCGAACATCATGTGCTCAAAAAGGTGCGCAAACCCGGTGCGGCCCGCGCGCTCCTTGACCGGCCCCACGTGATACCAGATGTCCACGGCCACGATGGGCAGCTTGTGATCTTCGTGCAGCAGCACTTCGAGACCGTTGCCGAGTTTGTAGCGCTCGTAACTGATCTCAGGGGCCTTCGCATTTGCGGCGGGCTTTGCCGCTGCTGCCGGAGCGGGCGCAACCCACAGCGGAATCGCAAAGAGGAAAAGGGCGTGGCGGAATCGCACGGGGCACCCTCCTTGGGCGGCTTCACGGAAGCCGGGAACCGAATCGCGAGACGTCGGACAGGATTTGCCGGGGAAGGATTTCCGCTCCCAGCATACCCCAGCATTCCGGCCCCTGGCTAACCGCGCCGCCGCAGGAGAAGCGTTCTCTTGCAATTTCAGTGCTTGCCGTACATCTCCATCACATCCTTGCGCAGTTCCAGCCGGCTCGTCCCGCGCGTGTAGAACATGTGCCCGCCGGGATACTCCTTGACGGCCACGCGCGTAGGGTCGCCCATCACCGGAATCTGGTTCACCGTGAGAAGCGAGCCCATGAACGGGCAGGAGAGGTCGTTCCAGCCATGCACAATGAGCACGCGCAGCTTGGGGTCGGCGGCCACGGCCTGGCGCAGTTCGGGCACCGAACCCTTGCGCAGATCGTCTCCGCGCGACCAGAGGCGGTTCACGTCGGAGGAGAGCGCGTTGTAGCGCGCGTCCACCTTCCAGCCCACGGTGCGCGTAACAAAATCGACCATCGCCGTCGTCACCGGAGCGATGATGCTGGCCAGAATCGGATCGTTGGCGCGCTGTACGGAAGAGAACGGGAACGGATCGAACGAGGTCACGTTCGAGTCGTAAACGGAGCTCAGCTTGCCCTCTTCGCGATGCACTTCGCGCAGATAGGCGCCGGTTTCGAGCCGCCCGCCGGAGAACTTCACAAACGTCGGATCGAGCCCAGTCATCTGCGTCACCTGGTCGATCATCTTCTTCTCCGCGGCAGCGTCGGAGTGGCCCTTGATCAGCGTGACCGCGTACTCGCCCAGCGTGTAGTTGATCACGCCGGCCATCGCCTCGGGCGTGAGCTTGTTCTCGCGCTCCAGGTGCGCCGCCGCAATCGAAGGCAGCGTCATCATCCAGGGCACCGGCGAAAGGTCGGCGCCGACGTCGATGCTCGGATTCAGATACGGCGAGACCAGCACCACGCCGTTGAGCGCGACGCCGAGCTGCGACTGCAGATAATAGGTGATGCGCGGCCCGCGAAAGCCGCCGTAGCTCTCGCCGACGAGATACTTGCGCGACTCGAGCCGGTCGTTCTTCACCAGCCAGTCGTAGATGATGCGTGAGAGGTACTCGATATCCGGCGTCGTAGAAAAGAAGAGCTTCTTGGCCTGGTCTTCGGGCACGCTGGCGCGGCTGAAGCCGGTGCCGACGGGATCGATGAAGACGAGATCGGTGAAATCGAGCCAGGTGCCCGGATTATCCTTCAGCACCGCGGGATCCGACGGACTGTCGCCTTCGTTGCCAATGCCCTGCAGGTGCTTGGGTCCGATGGCGCCGAAGTTGAGGTAGACGCTCGCGGCGCCCGGTCCGCCGTTGACGGCAAAAGTCACGGGACGGTCGTTGCCGGCCATGGTGTAGCCCGTCAGCACCACCTGGCCCACGGTCTTTCCGTCGGTGTCGCGCACCGGCAACGCGCCCACATCCACGGTGTAGTGCAGCGTCTTTCCGTTCAGGTCCATCGATTGCTCGACGTGCGCATCGCCGGGCAGTGGAGGCAGCGTGGATTTTTCCGCGGCCGGCTTCTCCCCTGCCCTTTCGTCCGAGGCACCTTTGCCGGCAGGCGCCGGCTTTTGCGATGCGGGAGCTTCGTTATCCTCCTGGGTCCAGGAGGAGATCGGTGAAGCGCTCAGGAATGCGACAGCGCAGACGATCAACGCCGGCCGCAAAAGGGCAAGGGGAAGCCTCGAAATCCGCATGACGATTACAATACACGGTCGGAGCGGACGGATTTGGCGTGCTCTGGCGCGCAACGCGCCGCATGATGTACCCTCGAAGCTGCATGAAAGCAAACACCTCCCTTCTGATTCTCGCTCTCGCAACTGCGCTCGGCGCGTTCGCCGCCACCGGCTGTCGCTCCCAGGCGTCCCAGCCCGCCGAAAATGTTCCCGATGCGCCGCAGGCAACCGCTGCCGCCATGACCCAGCCCAATGGACCGCGTGTGGTCATGGACACAACGATGGGCCGCATCACTTGCCAGTTCTACCAAAAGCAGGCGCCCAGGGCTGTCGCCAACTTCATCGGTCTCGCTGAAGGAACAAAGGACTGGACCGACCCGTCGACTCACCGCAAGATGCACGACAAGCCGCTTTACAACGGGACAACTTTTCATCGCGTCATTCCTGAATTCATGATTCAGGGCGGCGATCCGACGGGAACCGGTATGGGCGACCCCGGTTACACCTTCGACGACGAATTCGATCCCAATCTCAACTTCGACCGGCCCGGCCGCCTGGCGATGGCGAACTCCGGGCCCAATACCAATGGAAGCCAGTTTTTCATCACCGAGATCCCGTACGAATCGCTCAACCAGCACTACACGCTCTTCGGCCAGTGCGACGACGCGAGCGTTGAAGTGGTGAAAGCCATCGCGCGCGTGCCTCGCGACCCGAATGACAAACCGCTTGCACCTGTCGTGCTGAAGAAGGTCGCGATCGTGCCGGAGGGTAAGCCGCTGCCGCCTTTGCCCGCGGGCGCTCCGGCAGCCTCGGCGCCGCAAAAATAGTCTTGCGTGCGCACGATGGGCTGACTGACTTGCCAACTCGCTTGCCCGCTGGCTCCGCTGACTCCCCTATCTCCGCCAACTCCGCTCAAAAAGGAGCTCTCATGCCGCTTTCCCCTGGAACCTACGCTGTCTTCAATACGACCGAAGGCAAAGTTACCGTCCGCCTCTTCGAATCCGACGCGCCCGTCACCGTGAAAAACTTCATCGAACTCGCCGAAGGCGCGAAAGAATGGACGCACCCAAACACGCGCAACAAGTCCAAAGACAAGCTTTACAACGGCACCATCTTTCATCGCGTGATTCCCGACTTCATGATCCAGGGCGGCGATCCCGCCGGCACCGGAATGGGCGGGCCGGGCTATCGCTTCCAGGACGAGACCAGGGGCTCGCCGCATTCCTTCGACAAGCCGGGCAAGCTGGCGATGGCCAACGCCGGCCCCAACACCAACGGCTCGCAGTTTTTCATCACCGTCGCGCCCACGCACTGGCTCACCGGCAAGCACACCATCTTCGGCGAAGTCATCGAGGGCCAGGACGTAGTCGTGAAGATCTCGAAGGTCCCTTCCGGCTCCCAGGACAAGCCGAAAAAGGATGTAGTCCTGGAGTCGGTAACGATCGAGCGCGTCGCGTAGCCGGCATCCGGCTCTGCATTCTCGCGTCATGGGCGAGCAGGGCCCAGAACGCATTCCATCGGGTATGCTGGATTCTCCAATCTGTTCGCAAGGAACCGATTCCGATGGAGCGATGATGCAAGCGATCATAAGAGCGATCGTGCGCCCGGCATCTCTTGCCGGTGCGCTTTTTGTAGCCCTGTCCTTTCCCAACCCGATCCCGGCCGCCGATTCGCCAGACATCCATCGCGGCTACTACCGCTCGCCTGCCATCCATGGCGATACGATCGTCTTCACCTCCGAGGGCGATCTGTGGACGGTCGGCACGCAGGGCGGCGTTGCGCACCGGCTCACGTCGAATCCCGGAGTCGAGATCGGCGCGAAGATCTCCCCGGATGGAACAACGGTCGCATTCAATGCGAATTTCGAGGGACCAAACGAGGTCTATACAATGCCGCTGACGGGCGGCCTGCCGCAACGGCGCACCTGGGACGGCGAGACCGCACTGCAGGGCTGGTCGCCGGATGGACGCCTGCTCGTCGCCACGGGACGCTACTCGACGCTGCCCGATCCACAACTTGTGCTGATCGACGACAAAGGCGGACGAGAGATTGTTCCGCTCTCCCAGGCAGCAGAAGGCGCATATTCGAGCGACGGGCGCCCGCTTTTCTTTACGCGCTGGTTCTACCAGGGCAGCCAGACGAAGCGCTACAAGGGTGGAACGGCGGAGAACATCTGGCGGTTCGACGGCACGTCGGAGGCGGTGCCGCTGACTTCGGATTACGACGGCACGTCGGCACATCCGATGTTCTGGAACGGGCGCGTTTTTTTTCTTTCCGATCGCGACGGCGTGATGAATGTGTACTCGATGGATCCGCAGGGGCACGATCTGAAGCAAGAGAGCCATCAGCACGTTTTTGACGTCGAGTCGGCGGCGATCGACGATGGGAGAGTGGTCTACGCCAGCGGCTCGGATCTTTGGCTGCTCGACGTGAGGAGCGGTAGAGACGCGGTCATTCCTGTCACGCTGGCTTCTGACTTCGACCAGATGCGCGAGCACTGGATAAAGGAGCCGATCGAGTACGTGACCGATGTTCATATTGCACCCGATGGATCGAGCGCGGTGTTCACGGTGCGCGGCGAGATCTTCACCCTTCCAGCGAAGGCGGGACGCATTGTGAAGGTGGCCGGCGAGCCGGGTGTGCGCTATCGCGACGGACGTTTTCTGCCGGATGGAAAGAGCATCGTTACGATTTCCACGAAGAGCGGAGAGACGGAGTTCTGGAAGTATCCGGCCAATGGCGAAGGGGCGGCGGAGCAGTGGACCAATGATGCAAAGGTGCAGCGATCGGAAGGAATTCCTTCGCCCGATGGACACTGGCTTGCATACGGTGACAAGGATCAGCAGCTTTGGATCTACGACATCAAGGCGAAGACCGGGAAGCGGATCGCGCAGTCGATGGTGGATGAGTTCCAGGACCTGAGCTGGTCTCCGGACAGCCGATGGCTTGCCTATGTGGAGGGAGCGGCCGATCGATTCGACCAGATCAAGATCCTGAACGTGGAGACGGGAACAATTCAGGCGATCACGTCGGACCGCTACAACAGCGTGAACCCGACGTGGAGCTCGGACGGCAAATGGCTCTACTTCCTCTCCGACCGGATGATAAAGACCACGATTCCGGCGCCGTGGGGACCGCGCGAACCGGAGCCCCATTTCGACCATTCGATCAAGATTTACGAACTGGCGCTGACGACGGGTCTGCGCTCGCCATTCCTGCCGGCCGACGAACTGCATCCCGACAAGAAGGGGGACGAAAAGAAAGACGAGGAAAAGCCGAAAGACTCGCAAAACGACAACAGCAAGAAGACCGCAGCCAAGGGCGCTGAAGGGAAAAACGACGAAAAGAAGGACGAAGCGAAGGACGAGAAGAAGCCTCCTGAGGTCAAGATCGATTTCACCGATCTGGCGTTGCGGTTCAGCGAGGTTCCCGTGCCGCCGGGAAACTACTACCGGCTGCAGGCCACGGAAAAGCGGTTGTGCTGGCTGAATGCCAGCGACGACCGGCGCGAGCACCTGTCGTTGCAATGCTTCGACATCGCCAACAAGGGCGACGATGTGGACACGCTGCTGCCCGAGGTGAAGGGTTACGAGATATCGCAGGACAGGACGAAGATTCTGGTCCGCAAGGGCGAAAAGGGCGATGAATTCCTCATCCTCGACTCCGACGCGAAGGGCTCGGCACTGAGCGACCCCAAGGCATTGGCGAAGGCCACGATCGACCTGTCGCACTGGACATTTTCAACCACGCCTCGCGACGAGTTCCGCGGGATTTTCCTCGACGCGTGGCGAATGCACCGGGACTATTTCTACGACAGGAACATGCATGGCGTGAACTGGAACGCGATGCGCGACCGCTATCTGCCGCTGGTGGATCGGTGCGCCGACCGCGACGAGCTGAATGCCGTGATCGCGCAGATGGTGAGCGAGCTTTCGGCCCTGCATACGTTCGTGTTTGGCGGCGACCTGCGGAAACCCGGGGTTGAGGTAGACCTGGCGACGCTGGGCGCGCGGCTGCGGCGGGACGAGAAGGCAGGCGGGTACGTGGTGGAGCACGTTTATCTGCACGATCCTGACCTGCCGGATCAGGCGCCGCCGCTGGCCCGGCCCGACTCGCTGGTAAAGGAGGGCGAAACGATCGTCAGCATCGACGGGCAGAACGTTCTGAGCGTGGCGGACGAACGTGTGCTGCTCCACGGCAAGGCCGGGCAGCAGGTGATGCTCGGCGTGAAGTCAGACAAAGGCGACATTCGCGATGTGCTTGTGAAGCCGATGAAGGGCGAGGATGAGGGGAAACTTCGCTACACCGAGTGGGAGTATTCGCGCCGGCTCAAGGTGGAGGCGGACTCCAACGGCACGATCGGATACGTGCATCTGCGGGCGATGGGACCCGACGACATCAACCAGTGGGCGCGCGACTATTATCCGGTGTATCAACGGCAGGGACTGGTTCTCGACATCCGCCACAACGGCGGCGGCAACATCGACTCCTGGGTGCTGGAGAAGCTGCTGCGCCAGGCATGGATGTACTGGCAGCCGCGCATCGGGAACCCTGATTGGAACATGCAGTATGCATTTCGCGGGCACATCGTGGTACTGGTGGATGAGCATTCAGGATCGGACGGCGAGGCGTTTCCCGAAGGATTCAAGCGGCTCAAGCTGGGCAAGGTGCTGGGCACGCGCACGTGGGGCGGAGAGATCTGGCTTTCGTTCGACAACGTGCAGGCCGATAACGGCATTGCCAGCGCGGCCGAGACCGGGGTTTACGGACCGGAAGGCAAGTGGCTGATCGAAGGACACGGCGTCGATCCGGACATCGTCGTCGATAATTTGCCTCATGCGACCTATGGCGGATCGGACGCGCAGCTCGATGCCGCCATCAACCTGCTCAAACAGGAGATCAAGGACGATCCGCGGCCGGTGCCGCAGCATCCGCCATATCCTGACAAGTCGTTCAGGTATGCGCAGCCATGAATCGGTCTGGTGAAATCGCTCCGCCCTGTCCCGTTCGGGAATCGCTGTACCCGAGTGCCGATGTCAGAAACGACGAACCCCCAGTCGAAGCCGGGGGTCCGCCGTCTGCAGTCTGGGGGAAGCTCGTTGCGATTCGTCAGTCGGCGGCGAGAGCTTCGGCCGCCAGGCGCGCTGCCCTGGCGGGCGCTGTCGGGGCGCGAAGATCGAAGCGGTCGAGATTCATCACCTTCGTCCACGCAGCCACGAAATCCTTTACAAAGACTGCTTCGCCGTCGCTGCTGCCGTAAACCTCGGAAAGCGCGCGAAGCTGCGAGTTGGAGCCAAAGACCAGGTCGACGACCGTGGCCGTCCACTTGAGCTGTCCGGTCTTGCGATCGCGTCCTTCCAGCACAGCTTCGTCTTTCTCCGACTTCTGCCACTTCGTGCCCATGTCGAGCAGGTTGACGAAGAAGTCGTTGGTCAAAGTCTCAGGCCGCTTGGTAAGAACACCGTGTTGCGAGTGACCGTAATTGGCGCCCAGTACGCGCAGCCCACCGATCAGCGCCGTTATCTCCGGTGCGGTAAGGGTCAGCAGTTGCGCCTTGTCGACCAGGGCGTGGGCAGCCGCCAATCCCTCCAGCCCCTTGCGCGCATAGTTGCGGAAGCCGTCCACGCGCGGCTCCAGAACGGCGAACGAGGCTGCGTCCGTCTGCTCCTGCGAGGCGTCGGTGCGGCCCGCCGCAAAGGGAATTCTTAGTGCGTGACCGGCTTTCTTGGCTGCGGCCTCGATGGCCGCGTCGCCGGCAAGCACGATCAGGTCGGCGAGGGAAATCTTCTTGCCGCCTTTCTGCGCATCGTTGAACTTCTTCTGGATGGCTTCGAGCTTCGACAGGACTCTTTCGAGTTCCGCCGGCTGGTTCACCTCCCAATCCTTCTGCGGCTCAAGCCGGATACGCGCGCCATTGGCGCCGCCGCGCCGGTCGCTGCCGCGGAAGGTCGCCGCCGAGGCCCACGCCGTGGCGACAAGCTGCGAGATCGACAGGCCGGACGCGAAGATTTCGGCCTTGAGGGCTTCGATGTCTTTCTCGTTGATCAGAATATGGTCGACCGCGGGCACCGGATCCTGCCAGATCAGTTTCTCCTTCGGCACCAGCGGGCCGAGGTAGCGCGCGGACGGACCCATGTCGCGGTGCGTCAGCTTGTACCACGCGCGAGCAAACGCGTCGGCGAATTCGTCCGGGTGTTCCATGAAGCGCCGCGAGATTCTTTCGTAGATCGGGTCGAAGCGCAGGGAGAGGTCCGTGGTCAGCATGTTCGGCGTGCGGCGCTTGGAGGAGTCGCACGGATCCGGGGCCGAATTTGTACCGGCGTCACCCTTGGGTTTCCACTGGTGCGCGCCGGCCGGGCTCCTGGTCAGCTCCCATTCGTAGCCAAACAGGTTCTCGAAGAAGTGGTTGCTCCACTTCGTCGGCGTTTGTGACCAGATGACTTCCGGACCGCTGGTGATCGCATCCGCGCCGAAGCCGGTGCCGAAGGTGCTCTTCCAGCCCAGTCCCATCTCTTCCACCGCCGCGCCCTCGGGCTCGCGACCACAGTAGGTGGCGAAGGCGCCGGCGCCATGGGTCTTGCCGAAGGTGTGGCCGCCGGCGATCAGCGCCACGGTCTCCTCGTCGTTCATCGCCATGCGCGCGAAGGTCTCGCGGATGTCGCGCGCCGCGGCGATCGGGTCGGGGTTGCCGTTCGGACCCTCGGGGTTGACGTAGATCAGGCCCATCTGCACGGCGCCGAACGGATTGGCCAGCTCGCGGTCGCCGCTATAGCGCTCGTCGCCAAGCCACACGTTTTCCGAACCCCAATCGATATCCTCCGGCTCCCAGATGTCCTCGCGGCCGCCGCCAAAGCCGAAGGTCTTGAAGCCCATCGACTCGAGGGCGACGTTCCCGGCGAGGATCATCAGGTCGGCCCAGGAGATCTTCTGGCCATATTTCTGCTTGATGGGCCACAGCAGCCGGCGCGCCTTGTCCAGGCTGGCATTGTCGGGCCAGCTATTGAGCGGAGCAAACCGCTGCGAGCCCCGGCTGCCGCCGCCGCGTCCGTCGTGGATGCGGTAGGTGCCGGCGGAGTGCCAGGCCATGCGAATGAACAGCGGGCCGTAATGGCCAAAGTCGGCCGGCCACCAGTCCTGCGAATCCGTCATCAGGGTGTGCAGATCCTGAATTACGGCGTCCAGATCGAGGCTCAGGAACTCTTCTGCGTAATTGAAGTCCTTCCCCATCGGGTTCGACAGCGGGGAGTTCTGATGCAGAATCGCCAGGTTGAGCTGTTCGGGCCACCAGTCGCGGTTGCCCCTTGCAGCCGCCAATGCGCGCTTTTGCGCGCCGTTCGAGAACGGGCATTTCGATTCGTCAGACATGATGTCTCCTTGAAGAATGCGCAAATGATTCGCAGACGAGTATAGACCCGGGCATCGACCCGGATCCGTGATCTTGCCGATGGCGTCGAAACTTCCAGGCGAAAGGCTCCGCAACGGGATGGCCGCACCGGATGCATGCCGC
>JASHQQ010000220.1 GCA_030039035.1 Acidobacteriaceae bacterium
AGGCGACGCAGGGCCGTCACCGGTCCGCCGGCGCGGCTGGCCAGCGAACCCGCCTCGCCTGCCGGATCGCCGCTGTAGACCGGTTCCGGACCATCCAGCTCTTTGATGCGGCCGGCCCAGAGCGCTGCGTGCTCGAGTTCGTCTGCCGCCAGATGGCGCAGCACATGGGCGCGAATCACATCGGTCTCGCGGTCGGCGAGGGCCAGATACGTGTGGTAACCCTCCATCTCGGCCTGCCAGTTGCCTTCCAGGGCGGCAAGAACCTTCTTTACCTTGGCGCTGCTGAGCACGGCTTCGGCCACGCGTCTCTCCTTGCTTCGAGTTGAGAATAGACGATGAATGCGTCTTCGCGATACCGCGACCGCGTGTCTTGCCGGCCGACGCGCATCGGAAAACGCCTCCTCTGCTGCGCAGAATCGATGGAAGCAAGCCGAAGTCGGACCGGCCTGCCCGCTTCGCACTTCCCCATCACCGGCTTTCCCGTATAGTGTTGTGTGCAGCCCAAAGGCCGAGGCACGGCCGGAGCAGAACCTGTCACGGTCCGAAGCCGGCGAGCATCTGTATGAAGGATGCACGGGAGAACCTGGCCGCGCACACAACCGGGGAAGCGGAGAAACCAGAATCTATGGCTACGAGAACGACGCCAAGCGCGCCACCGAGCTCACCGAGCTACGTCGGACCCTTTCTGATTGTTTCATTCCTGTTTTTTGTCTTCGGATTCCTGACCACCCTCAATACGTTTCTCGAACCCCTCGTTGAGTCTGCGTTCCAGCTCAACCAGTTCTGGGCACAAGCCGTCAACGGAGCATTCTTCGTTGCCTACCTTATCTTTTCCGCGCCCACGGCGAAGCTGATCGAAGCGATCGGATACAAGCGCACGATGGTTGTCTCGCTCGTGGTCATGGCGGCCGGCACATTGTTGTTCATTCCCGCAGCCGGCATTCTCCTGTATCCCCTGTTCCTCACCGCTATCCTGGTGCTTGCCGCGGGGATCGCGGCGCTGCAGACCTCCGCCAACCCCTATGTCTCGGTCCTCGGCCCCGAGCACTCGGCTCCGGCGCGGCTCACGCTCGCCCAGGCATTCAATTCCATCGGCGCAACCATCTCCGGCCATGTGGCAGGAAAATTCATTTTGGCCAAAGCCCTCGATCCTGGCCAACTGGCGAAGCTCTCCTCCGAAGCGCAACACGCCTACGAGGCGCAAACGGCCGCCGCGGTTCGCGCCCCCTATCTCTTCTTCGCCGTATCCCTGATCATCCTTGCTCTGGCCGTTGCGCTGGCGAAATTGCCCACGCTGCAGGTCACTCGGGAATTTCGTCCCGCCAGGGGCGCCGATCCCGTTCTCAGCCAAAGCATCTGGAGCTACAAGCACACCGTACTGGCGGCGTTCGGCATCTTCTGCTACGTGGGAACCGAGGTCGGCCTCGGCTCCAGCCTGACGGATTACCTTGCCCGGCCCGATATCGGCGCACTTCCCAGAGCGACCGCCGCGGAGGTTGTCGGTTATTTCTACTGGGGCGGAGCGCTGGTTGGCCGCCTCCTCGGTTCCTGGATCCTGACCAGGATCGCGGCGCCCAGGCTCCTGGGCCTGTTTGGATGCCTGGCGGCAATTTGCGTCCTGATCTCGATCTTCTCAACCGGCAATCTGGCGGTCTGGTCCGTCCTGCTGGCGGGATTCTTCAATTCGATCATGTTCCCGAACATCTTCGCTCTGGGCGCCAAGGGGCTTGGGCCCCTGACCAGCAAAGGTTCCGGACTGATCATGTCGGGCGTGGTCGGCGGCTCGGTGATTCCGATGATCATCGGCCAGATTGCGGTCTGGGGCGAATCGCACAATGCGCCGGTCACCGTTGCGATCCAGCACTCGTTTTTCCTGCCGGTGGCCTGCTACCTGTTCATTGCCTACTATGGAATCTGGGGATCGAGGCCAACAAAGACCGCCACGGCGTGATGGATGGAAGACTCCCAACCCGATCCTCCCTTGCAGACCTGGTTGCATGCATCCGGTTTGGAAAGGGCGCGACTTGCCGGGGTCCCCAACGAGCCTGTTTTGCTTGCTTTGCTGGGGTGGCTTTGGCGACGGGCCTTTTGAAGCCGACTTGAAAGCCTTGGCGCCAGTTCTCATGCAGACGCTGCAGCCCCTGAGGGCTGCTTCTCCGGCCCGGTTCGCGGTCACTTTGGTTCCTTGGACGCTGGCTGGCCCCTGAGACACGATCTTCGCTTCCTCGGGCTCTTCCCGGGAGCCCGCTAAACTGGACACATGCCGGGCTTTCACATCGAAAACTTCGGTTGCCGCGCCGCTCGCGCCGATGGCGAGGCGGTGGGCGATCGCCTGCGCGCAGCAGGGCACGGCGTGCAGCAGCCGGATCGGGCCGATGTGGTCATCGTGAATACCTGCAGTGTGACGGCCGAAGCCGATCGCGAGGCCCGCGCCTGGATTCGCCGCGCTCACCGGTTGAATCCCGCCGCAAAGATCGTTGTCACCGGCTGCTATGCACAGCGCGCGCCCGAAGAGCTGGCCGACATCGAGGGCGTGTCTGCCGTGGTAGGCAACAGCCACAAGGCGCTGGTGCCGCAGATCGCAGCGGAGCTCTTTGTCGACAATGCGAATGAAGTCATTGTTCACGCTTCGGAATCGGGTTTTGTAACGGGTCACGACTTCAGTCGTGCTGAAAGCCATGGTTTGACGACGCGGGCTTTGGCCCCTGCAGCCGAATTCGTCACGGTTCGATCGCTCCTGTCGCACCACGCGGCTCGCGTCCCCATCTTCGCCGACGATCGCTTCGCGCACTCCTTTCTCGAAGAGGCACAGGTCCTTCCCGGAGAGCAGACTCGCCCGAATCTTAAAATCCAGGAAGGATGCGGCAACCGCTGCACATTCTGCGTCATTCCGCAAACACGCGGCTCCTCGCGCAGCCTGCCCGCGGAATCCGTTCTCCGCCAGGTCAACGGCTTTGTCGCCGTCGGCGGCAAGGAACTTGTGCTCTCCGGAATCAACCTCGGCCGATGGGGGCGTGACCTCAGCTCGTCTCCTGCCCTTTCCGCGTCCGCTTTGGCGGACGCGGAAAAGGAGGGGGCGCCCGTTTCGTCGCGGTGCAAGCTGGCATGGCTGGTACGAAGGGTCTTTGAAGAAACGGATTTGCCACGGCTCCGACTCAGCTCCATCGAGCCGATGGACTGGGACGACGAAATGATCGCGCTGATGGCCGGGTACGGTGGTGCGCGCCTCTGTCGTCATGCGCATCTGCCGCTGCAGTCGGGCTCCGACGCGGTGCTGCGCCGCATGCACCGCCGTTACCGTCCCTGGCACTACGCGCAAAAAGTCCTTGAGCTGGTCCGCGCCGCCGGTCCGGATCTGACGCTGGGCGCCGATGTGATGGTCGGCTTTCCCGGTGAGACCGATCGCGAATTCGAGGAGACGATGGAACTGGTGCGCACGTTGCCCTTCGGTTATCTGCACATCTTTCCCTTTTCGGCGCGTCCGGGCACGCGGGCCTGGACGCTGCACGCCGAATCGCCCGTGCCGGCAGCCGTCGTGCAGGAGCGATTGACCGCCCTTCGTTCGCTGGCGACCGAAAAGACCCGCGCGCATCGCGAGCCGTTCGTGGGGCGCACCATGGAAGCAATCACGCTGAACACGTCGCCGGACCTCGTCGCGCGCGGACGCACGCGCGCGCTCACCGGAAACTTCCTCCCCGTCGGGATTCGCGGGCAGATTCCGGCCAACAGGCTTCTTCGCGTCCGCATTCTGGGTCTTCGCGCGGATGCGACGCTGGAAGCGGCGCCGCAAGCGATCGACCGCTTCGCGATCGACTTATAAGATTGAATCTGTCCGGCGTTGGCAATCTTTCCAGCCGGCCGGAGCAGGTTATCTCCATGAACGATTTTCCCCACATCATGCTGCGCGAGATCCACGAGCAGCCGGAAGCCATTCGACGGACGCTCGATATTTACCTCGAAGGCCGCGGTCTGAGAGCCGATGCGTTCGCCCCGCTCGCCGAATGGCTCAATCCGCGCGGCGAAGTGCTGATCGCGGCCAGCGGAACGAGCCGCCACGCCGGCCTGGCCGCCGAAGTCATCCTCGAGGACCTGTGCGGCCTTGCCGTGGATGTCGAATATTCGAGCGAATACACCTTTCGGCCCGCAGCCAATCCGCGCCGGCCATCGGTGATCGTCGTCTCGCAGTCGGGCGAGACTACCGACACGCTGGAGGCGTTGCGCCACGCGCGCTCGAGCGGCGAACTCACGCTGGCCGTCGCCAACGTTTACGGCAGCACCATGCAGCGCGAAGCCGCTTGCGCCATGCCGCTCGGCGCCGGGCCGGAGCTGGCCATCCAGGCGACCAAGAGCTTTACCTGCCAGCTCACGGCGCTCTATCTTCTGGCCCTGTATGAAGCCCGGCGGCTCGGCACGCTGACTCTCGCGGAGCTGGATGCAAAAATCGCCGAGCTTGCCGCATTGCCGTCCGTCATTCACGGCCAACTCGATGGCTGGAGAGCGCAAATGGCCGTTCTTGCGCGGAAATACTCCGATGCGACGACGTTTCTCTATCTCGGGCGCGGCGTGCACTACGCCATCGCCCGCGAGGGCGCGCTCAAGATGAAGGAGACGTCGTACGTCGAGGCCGAGGGCTATCCCACCGGCGAACTGAAGCACGGACCCAACGCCCTGGTCAGCGATCAGGTGCCCCTGGTTGTGCTTGCCACCGTGGATCGCTCGCTCGAAGAATCGGTGGCGCGCTATGAAAAGACGCTGCAACTGCTCGACGACATGCGCCGCCAGGGCGCGCGCGTCATGGCTCTTGCCAACTCGGGAGACAAGGAGGTTGCCGCGCGGGTCACCGATTGCGTCCCCGTCGAGCCGGCAAGCGAACATCTGCTGCCGATCCCCGAGATCGTTCCCTTGCAGTTGTTCAGCTACTTTATGGCTCTTGAGCGCGGCGTGGACGTCGACCGGCCGCGGAATCTCAGGAAGGCGGTCATCGAAGCGTAGAAAGCGACCTACTTCAGCGCCGACCCGATCGCCAGATTGATCGCGATCATCAGCACCGAGAAGCCGGGGATCAGCAGCAGCGCCTTCTTCAATCGCGCCGGGTCGTCGCCGGCAATCGAGCCGATGATTCGCGAGCTCACGACCAGCCCGGCCCATCCGCAAGTGATGACAAATCCGATCGCCGTTCCCGGAAGGTTCGGAAAGGCGGTGCCCGCGATGGCCAGCGTGGTCGGAAAGACCGGAGCCATCGACACTCCGGCCAGAAAGACGAGAATCGCCGCACCCGTCGGATTGTTGGTGCGCAGCATGAGCAGGGTCGTGATCGCCATGGCGATCGAAGCGGCGAGAGTCACTTCGACGGCAGGCGCGTGAATGAGGATGGGCGCCACGCCGACGCGGCCGGCGAGCAGCCCCAGCGCGAAACCGAGCGAAAGAATGTTGAGCGCGCGCGACTCCGGAATGCCCTGCGCGATCAGGTGCCGCGGCAGCCAGTTCCACACGCCCACTTCGCAGGAAACGTAGAGGAACAGGAAAAATCCGAGAAGAAACAGCAGCGGCTTACCGAGGATCGGGCCCACCTGCGCGAAGACAAAGCCGCCGCCGCCCGCCGGCGCGGGCATTTGCGTGGCAGCCTGGATCGCCAGCGTCGCGACGGTCAGAACGGCGATGGTGTAGCAGAGCCGGAACGAATTCTTCCTCAGCAGATTGGCCGAAATGAACGGCGTGGCAAAGCCGCCCAGCCCGAAGAAGAGGTTCACCAGGTTCAGCGCCGTGGCGCGGTGCGCCTCGCTCACGCCGCTCACCAGGGCATTGGCGCCAGTGACCACGATGCCGCCGCCCACGCCAAGCAGGAACAGAAGAAAGACAATGCTGCGGTACCCCGGCGAGCGCGGCAGCAGGAAAAGCGTGATCGCAATCAGGATGAGGCCTAGCAGAAGACCGGCCTTGTCGCCCTCGGTGTCCAGCAGCGGGCCCACGCCCACCGATGCGATCGTGAGTCCCAGGGCCTGCGCCAGCGCGATGGTTCCGTTTTGCGCCGGAGTCAGCTTGAACCGGTCCGACAGGTCGGGCAGGATGGTGCCCAGCATGGCGGCGATCATTCCGTAGACGAAGATGGCGAGAATGGCGGCGAAGATCAGCACGGACCCAGGTTCCTTTCAGGCACCGTAGGCCAGCATACGGCACCGGGTGCGCTCATCCCTCCTGATTTTTTTGCCCATGGCTCACCAGCGCAAACAGGCGCCGTCTACAGGGAACAGAGCCGGTCGCGGTTTCGTATCCCCCGTACACCGATGGCGCGGCTCCTCCGTTTTGCGCCCTGTTCTTCACTACGTCATCGCCGTCCGGTTCCCGCAAGTCCGGCGTCGCCCATCTCCTGTTGCGGAGCACGCTCGTGGTCGATCTGTGGAAAGACGTCAGGCATTCGCTGCAAGTCTTCCTCAGGAATCCGGGATTTGCCATCGCCGCCATCGCCGCTCTCGCCTTGGGCATAGGCGCCAATACGGCCATCTTCAGCGTGGTGAATGCCGTGCTTCTCAAGCCGCTCACCTATCCCCACGCCGATCGCATGGTGGAGATAGAGCTCTATGGTCCGCATGGGAACAGTCCGGCCACCTCGATTCCGGAGTTCCAGAACTACCAGCAACAGACCAGCATCTTTAACACGGTGGCTGCCTTGGACGCTGCCGGACCCGGCTTCAACCTCACCGGCGACCGGCCGGAACTGATCCACGGAATTCACGTCACGGAAGGCTATTTCCGTCTTTTCGGCGCGCCCATTCTGATGGGTCGCACCTTCACTCCGCGGGAAGACTCGCCAAACGGCGGCCAGGTGGTCGTCGTCAGCTACGGCTTGTGGCAGCGCAGGTTCGGGGGCAACCCGAAGATCGTCGGCCAGTCGATTTCGCTCGGCAGCGAGACATACACGATTGTTGGCGTAGTCGGCAGGGATTTTCGTTCCGATCCCGAAGCGGAAATCTGGCTGCCCTTTCAATTTCAGCCCGAGAGCACAAATCACGGCCACTTCTTTCGCGCCGTGGGAATGCTCAGGCCGGGCGTTACGCTCGCCCGGGCGAACGCGCAGATGCAGATCGCGTCGATCCAATACGCCCGCAAGTATGGGCTGCCGGATCCGCAGCAGCGTCGCTTCATTGTCGAGCCATTGCGCGACGTCATCATTGGCGACGCGCGCAGGTCATTGCTGGTGCTTCTGGGCGCGGTGGGGCTGGTGTTGTTGATCGCCTGCGCCAACCTCGCCAATCTTCTGCTCGTCCACGCCACCGGCCGCAAGCGCGAGTTCGCCATTCGCTCGGCGCTGGGCGCCGGGCGCGGCCGCATCGTGCAGCAACTGCTCACCGAGAGCGTCCTGCTCGCGTTTACCGGCGGAGTGCTGGGGCTGATTCCGGGTTTTGTCGGGGTCCGCGCGCTGCTCGCCATCAGCCCTGCAGGCCTGCCGCGTATCGGCGAAGACGGCTCGGCCATCGGCGTCGATTGGCGCGTGCTCGGCTTTACGCTCGCGATTTCGCTGCTCACAGGCATTCTCTTCGGCGTCTTTCCGGCGTTCAGCGCGTCGCGCACCGATCTGAATTCGTCGCTGAAAGAGAGCAGCAACCGTTCCGGAACCGGATTTCGCCAGGGCAAGGCGCGCGCGCTGCTGGTCGTGAGCGAAGTCTCGCTGGCGCTGGTGCTGCTCATCGGCGCGGCATTGCTCATCCGCACCTTCATCGCCCTGCACGACGTCGATCCCGGCTTCGATCCGCACAACGTTATCACCATGGAGATGTCTTTGAACGGGCCGCGCTACGGGAAAACCGCGGGAGTCGCCCGGCTTTCGCTCGATGGGCGCGCGCGCCTCGACGCCATCCCCGGCGTGGAAGACTCGGCTTTCACCTGCTGCCTGCCCATTCAGGGGCAGTTCGGGCTCGGATTTACGATTGTCGGCCGTCCGGTCGCTCCGGGAAAGGATGAGCCCGACGCGGGCTGGATGAGCGCCTCGCCGGATTACTTCAGGCTTTTCAGGATTCCCGTTCTCAGCGGGCGCGAGTTCACCAACAACGACACCGCTTCGGCTCCGCCGGTTGTGCTCATCAACGAGGCGCTGGCCAGACAGTATTTCGGCAAGGAGAACCCCGTCGGTCAGCAGATCCTTATCGGCCACGGCATCGGGCCGGAGTTCGAAGAACCGCCACGGACGATCGTCGGTGTCGTGGGCAACACGCATGAGGGCGGCCTGGCTCACAATCCGGGTTCTCTGATGTTCGTGCCCCAGGCGCAGATGACCGATGGCATGACCAGGCTCAATGGGACAATGTTGCCGATGCGGTGGGTGGTGCGCACGCACGGCGATCCGCATGAACTCATGCCGCAGATCGCCGAACAGTTGCGCATCGCCAGCGGAGGCTTCCCGGTAGCCCGAGTGCGCGGCATGGACGAGGTGGTCTTGCGCTCCACCTCGCGTGAAAACTTCAACATGCTGTTGCTCAGCATCTTCGGCGCCGTGGCGCTGGTGCTGGCCGCGATCGGCATCTATGGTTTGATGGCCTATTCCGTCGAGCAGCGCACGCAGGAGATGGGCATTCGCATGGCGCTGGGCGCGGACCGCAACACGATCCGGAAGCTGGTGGTCTGGCAGGGGATGCGCCTGACCATCGTGGGCGTGGTGCTCGGCGTCGGCGCGGCCTTCGGCCTCACACGGCTCATTGCGAGTTTCCTCTTCGGCGTAAAATCCTGGGACCCGGCCGTCTTCGTCTCCGTACCCGTAATTCTCGGAACGGTGGCACTGCTGGCCGTATGGATTCCGGCGTCGCGCGCTTCCAGGCTCGATCCCATGAAAGCGCTGCGCGTCGAATAGCCCAGGCAAGCCCCTGAAGAGTCGGAAGTTTTGAAAGGGCATGACTTCACAGGCTGCGGAAAAACTCTCCGGGGCAGGGCCTTGTAACAGGGCATGACTTGCCGGGGTCCCCGACAAGCCGGCTTTGCTTGTTGGGGTGGCTTGAGTCGTGCCGAAAAATCGCCCCAATTCATCGCGGGCTTTAGCCCCTGCGAGACGCCAGCGACGCAATTCGTCTCAGCTTCGCCCTTTTTCCGCAGCCTTTTCAGTCGTCCAAAGAGAACCCGAAAGCAGAGGAGTTTTAGCCCTGAGGTTCAAAAGGGCGATCCGAAACAGGCCTCAAGAACCATCCTCTGACGGCTCACCCCGCAAAATCAGAAAGACGCTCGTGATCACAAGTGCCGTTCCCAGCAGCGTTCGCATCGTGATCGTCTCGCCCGCGGCAAAATAACCCAATGCTACGGCGACGATCGGGTTCACGTACGCATGGCTCGAAACGCGCGTGGCCGGCATGCGCGCCAGCAGCCAGACAAACGCGGTGAACGCGAGAAGCGAACCGAAGACGCTGAGATAGAGCACCGCCAGCACGGCGCGCAGCGAGACCTGCGGCCAGGGATGCATCTCTCCGGTGGCGGCGGAGAGCGCGAGCAAAACCGCCCCGCCCAGCAGCATCGCCGCTCCCGCGGTGAGGGGCCGCGATGAGGGCAGTTCGAGCGAGCGGCTGAGCACCGACCCGAGCGACCAGGTCATGGCGCCGGCGAGGATGGCGCCGCAGGGCAGCAGCGCCAGCCGCCCCTGCGCCGTGGGCAGAACAATGACGCCGACTCCGCAAAACCCCATCAGGGTCGAGAGGGCAAGCGTCCAACGGAAGCGTTGCTGCCGGAGCACGAGCATCTCGATGACCAGCGTAAAGATCGGCAGGGTCGCCTCGAGCACCGAAGCCACGCCCGAGGGCACATATTTCTCCGCCCAGAAGAGCGGCCCGTATTCGGCGACAAACAGGAGCAGCGAGAGCACGAACAGATTTCGCCACTGCGCAATGCCGGGATTGGGCTCGCCTCTCAGGCGCATCAGCGCGAACAGCACCAGCCCGGCGAAGAAGAAGCGGGCTCCAGCCGCGAGCAAGGGCGGCATGTCGAGCACCGCGATGCGGATGGCGAGGAAGGTCGTTCCCCAAATGACGTAAATGGCAAGGAACGCCAGGATGAGGCGAAGGTCGAACCGTCGCGGCCTGGCAAGAGTAACCTGTAAAACGCTCATAGACGGTTATCACTTTACAATCGGACAGCTAACCTGTCAAGATGGGTTGAGAGGTTATCTGAAACGCGACTGGACGTGAAAGAAGAACGCGATTTCGAACTGATTGGCGGCCATCCCGCGCTGGATCTGGTGAACACCCTCGACTGGCGCTTCAGGTCGGGCGGGCAGGAGGAGCTGTTGGCTACCTACGCCGGCTTGCTCGCCTTTGTCGCGCAAGAGCATCTGCTTTCCCCGAGGCACGCGCGGGAGCTCGGCCGGAACACGAGCCCAGGAGCGGGCGAAGCGGCGCTGGCCGAATGCCGTGAGTTGCGCGAAGCTCTGGCCGACGCGATCTACGCGCAACTCGACGGGCGCAGACCCGCGGGCGCGACCCTCAGGACGCTGGAGCGGTTCTTTCATAATGCAAGAGAGAAGCAGCGGTTGCTTTGGGACGGCCACCATTTCCGGTGGGAATGGCAGGGGCTGGAGACGGCGCCGCGGATTCCGGCCCTGCTGCTCGCGAACGCCGCGTCGGAGCTGTTGCTCTCGAACAACATGCAGAAGGTGCGCGCCTGCGACAACCCCGAGTGCCGCTGGTTGTTTCTCGACACCAGCAGGAATCGCACGCGCCGCTGGTGCGACATGAAAGTGTGCGGCAATCGCATGAAGGCCCGGCGATTCAAGGCGCAGCATCGGAACTGAACGCGGCGCATTGCCGCTCTCTTCCGGCCCATGCGAGCCTGCGCCTCCTCCCTATAGACTGAAACTTCGATGAAAGCT
This sequence comes from Acidobacteriaceae bacterium, assembly GCA_030039035.1. Lineage (GTDB taxonomy): Bacteria > Acidobacteriota > Terriglobia > Terriglobales > Acidobacteriaceae > Telmatobacter. The sequence goes on from JASHQQ010000220.1 coordinate 10,841, forward strand.
GCGCGCACACCGGGATGGACCGCCGCGGGCCTCGCCTTGGCGGTCGCGCTGCAGGGTTGCGGGACGCCGGGCGCGCCGCAACCGCCCTCGCTGAATCTGCCCGAGCGCGTCACCGATCTGGCGGCGGGTCGCTCCGGCGACCTGGTGACGCTCAACTGGACGATGCCGAAGCGGAACACCGACCGGCTGCTGCTGAAAGGCGAGATTGCCGTGCGCGTTTGCCGCCGTGACGGAGCGGGCGCCTGCGAGCCGGCCGGGGGCGGCTTGCAGTTTGCGCCGGGCAAACCTGCGAGTTTCACCGATCGCCTGCCGCCCGCCTGGGCGGCGGGAGCGCCGCGGGCACTCACCTACTTTGTCGAGCTGACCAATCGCAAGAGGCGATCGGCCGGGTTGTCGAACGGCGCCATGACGCTGGCCGGCAGCTCTCCCCAACCTGTGGCCGATCTTCGGCTCGAGGTGCGGAAACAGGGAGTGGCGGCAACCTGGACTCCGGACCAGACTCACTCCGCCATCCGCTTGCGCCGCACCTTGCTCACGCCGCCCAGGCCTGGCGCGGAAAAGCAGAAAGGCCCGCTCGCGCCGCCCCCCGAGCCGATTGAACAGAATCTGCTGGTGGAAAACGGCAGCGAGTTCGGCCGCGCGCTCGACACTACGGTGCAGTTCGGCGAAACTTACGAATATCGCGCCCAACGGGTGATTCGCGTCAGCGTGGACAACCGAACCCTGGAGCTCGATGGCGAATTGTCCGCGCCGGTGCGAGTCGATGTGCTCGATATCTTTCCTCCGGCCGTGCCCGCGGGGCTTGCGGCTGTCGCCACCATGCCCGCTCCCGGAGCCGCTGCCGAGCGTCCCTCCATCGATTTGAGCTGGCAGCCGGACACTGAAGCCGACCTGGCCGGCTATATTGTGTATCGCCGCGAGGACGGCGGAGAGTGGCAACGCATTTCTCCCCCAGCGCCGGTCGTGGGTCCCGCATTTCACGACGCGCAGGTCGAGCCTGGCCACACCTATATCTATGCAGTGAGTGCCATCGACCAGAAAGGCCACGAAAGCGCGAAGTCGGCCGAGGCGAAGGAAATGGTGCCAGGACCTTGAGGATGACTCATTCCAAATCGCTTGAACGGCGTTCAATTCTCGTCTTCTGCTAGAATTCAGCGACAGGAGCCTGATCCGGGAGGCAGAGCTGATTCGATGGGAATCTCACTCAACCCCGAACTGGAGGAGCGAATCGCCGCGAAAGTGCGGAGCGGACGCTACCCCTCGGTAGATGAGGTTGTCCGGGAGGGGCTGGATCTGCTGGAAGCTCGGGACTCCGCCGAACCAGTCTCACCTTCCGGCGGAAACGCACCTGCGTGGAAACGGGTCGTCCAATTGGGGAATGAGATTCCCGAAGACGAGTTGCTGAAGATCCCCACTGATTTCTCGCGGAATCTGGAACATTATCTGTACGGATCACCGAAAGAGGAAGAGTGACGCTCGTCTTCGCCGACACGGTTTACCGGTCCGCGCTCCTCAACCGAAGAGACGAGCTCCACAACAGGGTAAACCAGGTTTCGCAGACATTCCGAAACCTGGAGATTGTCACCAGCGAGCTGGTCCTGATCGAGTTTCTCAATGGTTATTCCGGACGCGGCGAGCAATCCCGCAAAACAGCTTCGAATACGGCCAGGTCTCTGCGGAGGAGCACGGGTGTTGTCATAGAACCTCTGACGTGCGAGTTCTTCGATGCCGCGCCGGAGTTTTGCAGCCAACGACCTGACCAGGCCTGGAGCATGACGGATTGCTCATGCTTCATCATTATGCAGAAGTACGGGATCGACTCCGCGCTCACGTTCGACAGGCATTTCGAACAGGCTGGATTCAAAGCTCTGTTGCGATAGGGCCTTCTCTGCTCTCTTTTCGCGAGTGAGTCGGCCGAAGGCTCTCATGCGATATTGCCGCTTCAACTTCGAAAACTCCATCCACTACGGCAGGGTCGAGGATCGCGGGGGCGAGCTGTGGATCGTGGACCTGGCCGAGGCGCCCGAAGAGGATCTGGCCTTTCGCCTGGCGCATGGGCGCGCCACCTCCTGGAGCTTCGACTTCGAGCCGATAGCATTGCACGCAGCGGATCTTCTGCCGCCCGTTACTCCGTCAAAGATTGTCTGTGTGGGCCGCAACTATCGCGAGCACGCCAAAGAGCTGGGCAATGAGGCTCCCGCCGAGCCGCTTCTCTTCTTCAAGCCGACGTCGTCGCTGCTCGGGCCCGGAGGGACAATCCTGCTGCCGGCTGCCTCGGAACGCGTAGACTTCGAGGGGGAACTCGCGCTGGTGATCGGCAAGCGCGTCCGCAAGCTGAAGGCGGATGCCGATTGGCGCCCGGTCATTCGCGGTTATACCCTCGCCAACGATGTGACGGCGCGCGATTTGCAGAAGAAGGATGGCCAGTGGGCCCGCGCCAAGGGATTTGATACCTTCTGCGCCGTCGGCCCGCTCGTCGGCGATGAGATCGATCCCGCCGCCGGCGTTACCATCGAAACCCGCGTCAATGGCGAACTGCGCCAGCACGGCTCGACCGCCGATTTCATTTTCACCATCCCTGAACTGCTGGCCTGGATTACCGCCGCCTTCACCCTGGAGCCGGGCGATCTGATCCTGACAGGGACACCAGCCGGGGTGGGTCCGCTCGCTCCCGGCGATCGTGTGGATGTTGCCATTCCGGGGCTGGGCGTACTATCCAACCTCGTGGCGCGAGATCTGTAAGAAAGCAAAGATTATTGCCCGCGGCCCTGCAACCGGGCCCGCGCAAATGAATCAGAACAGAGGTAGACTGGAATCGACAGTGCCGCTTCCCGAGGAGGTTTTTCATGCCAAATCTGCTGGAACAGTTGCGAAAGTACACCGTGGTCGTCGCCGACACAGGTGACTTTGAGGCGATGGAGGAGTTCAAGCCCACCGACGCCACGACCAACCCCTCCCTGCTCACCGCGGCGGCGGGCATGCCCCAGTACCAACCCCTGGTCGACGGCGTGCTGCTCGATGCCCGCAAGGAGCTGGGCGACAAGGCCGGCGATCCTGCCGTCGCCAATCTTGCGTTCCAGCGGCTGGCTGTCGCCTTTGGCAAAAAAATACTTCACATCGTGCCCGGGCGGGTCTCCACCGAAGTCGACGCGCGCATGTCGTTCGACACCGAAGCCACGCTTGCGCAGGCGCGCAGCATCATCGCGCAGTATGACGAAGCCGGCGTGGGCCGCGACCATGTGCTCATCAAGATCGCCTCCACCTGGGAGGGCATTCGCGCCGCCGAAGTGCTGGAGAAGGAAAACATCCACTGCAACCTGACGTTGCTTTTCGGCCTGCATCAGGCCATTGCCGCCGCGGAAGCGGGCGTGACGCTGGTTTCGCCTTTCGTAGGGCGCATTCTCGACTGGTACAAGAAGGACACGGGAAAGGATTACCACGGCGCCGAAGATCCGGGCGTGATCTCGGTTACCAGCGTCTACAACTATTTCAAGAAGTTCGGCTACAAGACCCAGGTCATGGGCGCCAGCTTCCGCAATATCGGCGAGATCGAGGAGCTGGCCGGTTGCGATCTGCTCACCATTTCGCCGCATCTGCTCGCCGAGCTCGAATCGACCCAGGGCGAGCTGCAGCGCAAGCTCTCGCCGGAAGCCGCGAAGAACTCCGATCTGGCCAGGATCAGCGTCGACAAGAAGACCTTCGACGCCATGCACGCCAAGGATCGTATGGCCACCGACAAGCTGAAAGAAGGTATTGACGGGTTCTCGTCGGCGCTTGTCAAGTTGGAACAGATTCTGGCCAAGCGCCTCGCCGAACTGGAGGAGCGCGCTCCCGCCGCGGTTTGACGCATTCCCCGATGCGATGACAAAGGGCAGCCCGCGGGCTGCCCTTTCTGTTGGATGCCGGCGGATGCCGAAGTGTTATTGAACATTCTGGTTCGGGGTCGATACTTCTTGCAATCGGGCGGCCACTTTGCCAGAAAAGATGGCTCGTCGCTCTTGAAATCGGCAACATTTCCGATAAGCTCAGTGTCAAAGCAATCGGAAAGGGCAACGGCTGGGAGTCTCCGGCTGCACGCGCGCGAGCAACGGCCAATGCCAAACAGCAAGGCCGGCCGCGCTTGCACGCAGCCAGAGGAGGTGTCTATGCAATCCCCGTCTCATCCGCTCGAGCCGTTCTTCCATCAGGCCGTGCGCAACAGCTATGAGGGCGCTCTGGGACTGCACGACCCCGAGGTGACGAGCTACATAGCCCGGCTGCTCTGCGAATTCTCCGAGTCCGACAAGCTCTACAAACTGCGCGACGAGATGGGCCGCCCGGTAGCCGAGCTGCGGCGTATGTTCGAGGCCGCCGACCCTGTGAACGGCACGGCGGCATCCTTCGACGCCGAGCGCTCCATGCGCAAGCACATTGGCGACTATTCGATGTTCGTCGCCGGAATGTATCCCGAGGCCGTCGAACCCTGGCGCCGGAACCGCCGCCATCATCCCAGCCTCGACGAGCTGATCGCCGCCGGCAAGGAAAGCTACTACATCGTGAGCCAGTTCAACCTGTTCGAATATGAGCAGGAAGCCCCGCTCTTCGCGCGGCTCTCCGACGGTTTCGAGCGCTGCATCTTCGGTTTGACCATGGTGCGCGACGAGCTGGGCAGGCGCAAGCCGCTCATGCTCGCGCCCGGAAACAACTGAGCTCTCTCCAGACCGGGTGCCCCATCCTATGCAATCCGCGACAGCGGACGCATAGGGTGGGAAGGAATCGTGGGTGCCCCAGGTCCCGATTCTGGGACCTGGGATGCTTCGATTCTCTTTTCTTCGTGGGTGCCCCAGGTCTCGATTTTGAGACCTGGGATGCTTCGATTCTCTTTTCTTCGGGGGTGCCCCAGGTCCCGATTTTGAGACCTGGGATGCTTCGATTCTCTTTTCTTCGTGGGTGCCCCAGGTCCCAGTTTTGAGACCTGGGTTCAAGAATGATTTACTCCGACCAGACCGCCAGCACATTCCCAACGCCGTCCGAAAAGTGGAATCGCCGCCCTCCGGGAAATTCGAAGGTCGGTACGACAATGCTGCCTCCCGCCTCGATGATCGCTTCTTCCGTGGCCTGGAGATTCGACGAATACAGGACAACCAGCGGCGCCGTTTTGGGCGGAGCATCATGTGCCGGAGCTATGTAGAATCCGCCATCGACGCCTGCGGCGGCGGCGGAAAAGCTGGAATACTCGGGCCCGTAATCGATGAAGCTCCAGTCAAAGACTGTCGAGTAGAACTTCTTGGTCCGCTCGATGTCGGTTGTCGAGAACTCGATGTAGTTGATCTTGTGGTGATGGGCTGCGTTGCTCATGGCGTCTCTCCTTGATGATGCTGCGCCGCAGCGCAGATCGGCTCGGCGTGAAGGTAAGGGAAAACGGCTGCGGATGCTTGGGCGCAGGCACACTTTCCCACGTGTGCTCCGATACGCCTCCATCCACAATCCCTCAAGAGCCGGAGAGTGCAGGTAGAGTCCGCTGGTTGGCTTCGCGACGCGGACTGCCGAGGTACGAAGACGAACTTAGCAGAGTCGAAGATCGTGCGCAAGAGACATGATCGAGTTCGGAGCTAGAATCACGACATGCGGCAACAGAAGGGTCTAAAGGCTTGGTTGGTCACTTGGGAGTGGTGCGGCGACCATGCGAAACCCGCAGAGAGGGTGGCGGAGATACTGAGCCCGAGATTGCACCCGGAGCGTGTCCGAGAGATCGTCGAGCTTCTATATAACCGAGAATCGTCACTTTCAGAAAAGGTGGCTTGGCGCCTGCGCAAAAAGAAGCAACCTTATCCTGCTGAGTTCGCGTCCGTCGAAGGCGTCAGATGGCATGGGCAGATTATCTGCGGCCATAACCCTTCACTTCTTGCTCGGCTGGTAGACAACCTTGTCATAAATGTCACCGCGGAAGGTAGTCAGAATGCGACGTGGACTGACCGACACTCGGCAGGCCAGGTCGCAGAAAAGATCCGCGGCATGCGTCGTGAAAGTCAACCTTAAGCGGGTAGCTGTTAGAGAATATACCGGCTCAAATCGTTGTCCTTCACGATCGCCGCGACCATCTGCTTCACATACTCATCGGTGATGAGGAAGACCTTTTCCGGACCTGACGCGGTCATGCGCTCCGAATACGGCAGCGGCGCCGACTGCTCGGCTTTGATGCGCTCGGTAAGCGCCGCGGCCTGCTCCGCATCGGCCGCGCGGCGCGTCACGTCGGGGGCGAGGAAGCTCACGTCTTCGAGCACGCGCTCCATGATGGTGTGCAACCGCCGCGCGCCGATATTCTCGGTGGCCTCGTTCACCTTGAACGCGAACTCGGCCATCTCGCGCAGCGCCTCGGGCGCGAATTCCAGGCGCACGCCTTCGGTCTCGAGCAGCGCCGTGTACTGCCTGGTGAGCGAAGCTTTCGGCTCGGTGAGGATGCGCAGAAAATCGTCGACGGTCAGCGATTTGAGCTCGACGCGGATGGGGAAACGGCCCTGCAACTCGGGAATCAGATCGCTCGGCTTGGAGACGTGAAACGCGCCGGCGGCGATGAACAGGATGTGGTCGGTGCGCACCATGCCATAGCGCGTGTTCACGGTCGTTCCTTCCACAATGGGCAGAATGTCGCGCTGCACGCCTTCGCGCGAAACGTCGGGGCCGTGGCCGCCTTCGCGCCCGGCGATCTTGTCGATCTCGTCGAGAAAGACGATGCCGCTCGATTCCACGCGCTCCACCGCCGCGCGGTTCACCGAGTCCATATCGATGAGCCGGCCTTCTTCCTCCTGCACCAGGTAGTCGAAGGCGTCGACCACCTTCATCTTTTTCTTCTTGGTGCCGCCGCCGAAGATGTTGGGCAGCATGTCCTTCAGGTTCATCTCGATGTCTTCGAGGTTCTGGTTCGAGATGATGCCGAACTGCGGCATGGAGCGCTCGCGCACGTCGAGCTC
>JASHQQ010000221.1 GCA_030039035.1 Acidobacteriaceae bacterium
TCATCCCACCCCTTCCGCCTTCGCCATTGCGGACGCGGAAAGGACGGGGCGTCCACACCCCGGTCCCGACACAGGGACCGGGGGCACCCGGCCTACTGAGAAAAGATCGGATTTCGAGCTGACCGAAGCGTGGCTGGTTGCGAACGGGTATTGATCTGGCTTGGAGTCTGAGCTATTCTATTCCAACTGGTCGTTTCGACCGGTCGATATGAGGAAGATCCAGGCCGCTGAAGCGAAGAGCCATTTCTTTCGCATTCTCGACGAAGTCGAGAATGGCGAGAGCATCGCTGTGACTCGCCACGGCAAACGCGTAGCCCGAATCGTCCCCGATGTGGAGATCGACCAGGAGACGGTTCTGACGGCTATGGAGGAGATGAGGGCGCTGCGGAAACGAATCGGACGCCTATCGCTGGAAGAGATTCTCTCTTCGCGAGACGAGGGACGCCCCTGATGGCGTTGGTTCTGGACGCCTCAATCTGCGCGGCTTGGGCGTTGGCCGAGAAACTCGACCCGAGAGCCGAAAAGGCCGAGGATCAACTGAAGCACGATGTCGGTTTGGCCCCGCGTATCCTGTGGTACGAGATTCGAAACGTTCTGGTAACGAATGAGCGCCGTGGGCGGCTCAGTGCCGAGGAGAGCACAGCTTTTCTTCGGGTACTGTCGGCATACCCGATCCGGATCGATCCCTTCGACGATGAATCATCGATCTTTGCCCTGGCGCGAAAGCACCGCCTCTCGTTCTACGACGCTGCGTATCTGGAAACGGCCAGGCGAAATCGCGCGCCGTTGGCTACCCTCGATACAGCGCTCGAATCGGCGGCATTCTCCGAGGGCATCGAGCTGTTAGTTTGAGTGAATTCCGCGCCCGCGCCCCCGAACGCTTCCAACCCCCACTGCGTCTATCGTTTTGTTGAACTGGTACCCTTGACGCAGGCAAATACCCAGAGGATCGCCGGCGGGCTGCCGCGGAGGCTGGCCGGCAAACCGTTCCATGGCAGAGTTCGTCATCAAACTGGCCGATGAGCGCGGCCGGGTGCAGGAGCAGGTGCAGACAGCGGCTACGGCCGACGAACTGCGCGCTCGCTTCGCGCATGCCGGCTATCACGTCTTCAGTGTGCGCGCCCGCGGCGGCATGCGCGGCTTGGGCCGGCGCAAGGTCAAGCTGGAGCCGTTCCTCATCTTCAACCAGCAGTTTCTTACGCTGATCCGCGCCGGGTTGCCGATTCTCGGCTCCATCCAGATGCTCAAGAAGATCCAGAAGAACGCCGGCTTCTCGGCGCAACTGGACGACGTGTCGATGCGCGTGAAGACGGGCGAGGCTCTTTCGTCAGCCTTCGAGGCGCAGAGCGGCTTCCCGGTGATGTACATTACCACTCTGCTGGCGGGCGAGCGGTCGGGCAATCTGCAGGAGGTGCTGGAGCGGTACGTCAGCTTCCAGAAAGTCTCCTTGGCCTTCCGCAAAAAGCTGACCGCCTCGCTGATCTATCCCAGCGTACTTCTCACGCTGGTCATCGGGCTGATGATTTTTCTGATGACCGTCGTGGTCCCGCAGTTCAGCGTGCTCTATGACCAGATGGGCTCGAAGCTGCCGGGCATGACCGTGGCGCTGATGGCCTTCGGCAAGTGGATGCAGCACAATCTGGTCTATCTGGCGATCGGCGCGGCGATCGCGGGAGCGGTGTTCTATCGCTTCTCGCTCACCGATCGCGGCAAGGATTTCGTCGACGGCTTTCGCGTCGGCATGCCGGTCTTCGGCAAAATCTGGCTCAAGTACCAGGTGGCGCTGTTTTCGCGCACGCTGTCGACGCTGCTCACCGGCGGCCTGCCGCTGGTGCCGTCGCTGGAAACCGCGGCGCGCTCGATCTCGTCGCGCAAGGTCTCAAAGGCCGTGCAGGCTTCGATCACCACCGTGCGCGAGGGCAAGAGCCTGGCCGAGTCGCTGGCGCAGACGGGCGTCTTTCCCGATCTTTCCGCCGAGATGATCACGGTGGGCGAGCAGACCGGCGCGCTGCCGGCCATGCTCAACTCGGTGGCCGAGTTCTTCGAGGAGGACGTAGCCACGGCGCTGGCCGCCGCGCTGGCGCTCATCGAGCCGGCGATCCTGATCGTGATGGGCGTCGTCGTCGTCTTCATTCTGATTTCGCTGTATCTGCCCATCTTCTCGCTGGGGCAGGCAGCCGGCGGGGGTCCGGGATAATCGCCATGGCCGATGTGCTTCCAACTCCGATCTTGCCCGCGAACGGGCACAAGCCGGCGGGCGCGGCCGCGGCGCAGGACGAGCGCAGCCACGCCGAAATGCTGGCCGCGCGCTATCACTCCGAATTCGTCGACCTGAAGAACTTCAAGATCCAGCACGACCTGCTGCGCACCGTGCCGGTCGAGCTGATGTTCCGCTACAACTTCGTTCCCATCGAGCAGCAGGGCGACGCGCTGGTGATCGCGGTCAGCGATCCCTCGCGGCTGATGGTGCTCGACGAAATCGCCGGGCTGCTCGGGCATCGCATCATTCCGCGCGTGGCCACGCTCTCGCAGATCACCGACCTGCTGAAAAAGACCGAGCAGTCGCAACGCGTGCTCGACGAGGCCAGCGAAGGCCTCACCTTCGATGTGCTGTCGGGCGATGAGAACTCCGACGAGAACATCTCCATCGAGAAGCTGACCAGCGAAGAAGACATCAGCCCCATCATTCGCCTGGTCGACACGACGATCTTCACGGCGCTGGAGCGGCGCGCCTCCGACATCCACATCGAGACCAACGACGATTCGGTCGTGGTCAAGTACCGCATCGACGGCGTGCTGCAGCCGGCCATGGCGCCGATCGCGCGCGAGCACCACTCGACGATCCTGAGCCGCGTGAAGATCATGAGCGAGCTCGACATTGCCGAGCGGCGCGTGCCGCAGGACGGCCGCTTCCGCGTGCGCTACAAGAGCCGGCTCATCGACTTCCGCGTTTCGATCATGCCCACCGTGCACGGCGAAAACGCGGTGCTGCGCGTGCTCGACAAGGAGTCGATGAGCGAAAAATTCCGCAACCTCACGCTCGACGTGGTGGGCTTTGCCGAAGAGGACCTGCGCCGATTCCGACGCTACATCCGCGAGCCCTACGGCATGGTGCTGGTGACCGGGCCGACCGGCTCAGGCAAGACCACGACGCTCTACGCGGCGCTGAACGAGATCAAGAGCGACGAGGACAAGATCATTACCATCGAAGACCCGGTCGAGTATCAGATTCGCGGTATCACGCAGATTCCGGTGAACGAAAAGAAAGGACTCACGTTTGCGCGCGGGTTGCGCTCCATCCTGCGCCACGATCCGGACAAGATCCTCGTCGGCGAGATTCGCGACCAGGAGACGGCGCAGATCGCCATCAACTC
>JASHQQ010000222.1 GCA_030039035.1 Acidobacteriaceae bacterium
GAGATTCAGCCCCGAATACGGCACGCCGATATTGTCGAGAATGGTGACCACTTCGTTGGCGGGGATCTGTTCGCGGATCGTCTGGTCGATGTGATCGCAAAGCGCGGCTGTCTCTTCGATGCGGGTTCCGGTGTGGGCGCGAACGTGGATCTTGAACTGTCCGGCATCGACCGAAGGGAAGAAGTCGCGGCCCAGCCAGGGCAGCAGAAGGGCAATCGACGCGATCGTCAACGCCACGAACGCGACCAGAAACACGCGCGCGTGGTCCACGCACAACGTAAGCAGACGCAGGTAGCCGAGGCGGAATGCGGTAAATCCCGATTCGAACCCCAATTGAAACACGACGAAAGGATTTCGGCTCTTCCGTTTCCTGGCGGTCTCCTCGTCGTCGTGCTCCCTGAGCAGGTACTTGGCCATGGTGGGCACGACAGTACGCGAAAGCAGGTAACTGGCCAGCATGGCAAAGACGACAGCCTCGGCCAGCGGCACAAATAGATACCGCGCCACGCCGCTCAGAAGGAACATGGGCACAAAGACGATGCAGATGGAAAGCGTGGAAACCAGCGCCGGCGTGGCGATCTGCGCGGCGCCGTCGAGGATCGCCTGCTCGATCTCCTTGCCCATCTCGAGATTGCGATTGATGTTTTCGATCTCCACGGTGGCGTCGTCGACGAGGATGCCGACGGCCAGCGCCATCCCGCCCAGGGTCATGATATTGATGGTCTCGTGCAACGCGTAGAGGCAGCACAGCGAGCAGAGAATGGAGAGCGGAATCGAGACCGCGATGATGAGCGTGGAGCGCATGCTGCCCAGAAAAATCAGCACCATGATCGCCGTAAGGCAGGCCGCGACGATCGCCTCGCGCACCACGCCGCTGATGGCGCTGCGCACGAAGATCGACTGGTCGGACAGATAGCTGATCCTGAGTTCCCTCGGCAACTGACCCATGACGCTGCTGAGCTTGTCGCGGACGCCCTTGATGATGTCCAGCGTGGAGGCCTGGCCGGTCTTGAGGACGTTCATCAGCACGCCGCGATTGCCGTTTACGCGGACGATGTTGGTTTGCGGCGGATTGCCGTCGCGAACGTGGGCCACATCGCGGATGTAGATGACGGCGCCGTTCACGGTCTTGATGGGCAGATTGTTCAGCTCGGCGACCAGATCGGGCGAGGAGTTGGTCTCGACCTCGTATTCGAAACGGTCGATCTTGATGGTGCCCGAGGGCGTGATGATGTTCTGCGCATCGATGGCGCTGACCACGTCGGCCGGCGAAAGCCCCTTGGCCTGCAGGGCCTGGGGATCGATATCGACCTGGATCTGCCGCTGCTTGCCGCCGTAAGGGAAGGGCGTCTGCGCTCCCTCGATGGTGGCCAGTTGCGTGCGGATGGTGTTCTGCCCCAGGTCGTTCAACTGCTGCTCGTTCAACCCCTGGCCGGAAAGGCCCAGTTGCAGCACCGGCACGCTGGAGGCGTTGTACTGGATGATGAACGGCGGCAGCGAGCCCGGCGGAAGCTGCCGCAACTGCGCCTGGCAGATCGAGGTCACCTGGGCTACGGCATTGGCGATATCGACGTGCGGATGGAAGAAAACCTTGATGAGTCCGATGCCGTTCAGCGACTGCGACTCGATGTGCTCGATGTCGTTCACCGTGGTCGTCATGCCGCGCTCGCTGTTGTACACGATGCGCGTCGACATCTCCTGCGCGGAGAGGCCGGTGAAGTTCCACACCACCGTGACCACCGGAATATTGATGTTGGGAAAGATGTCCGTGGGCATCGTGTCGATGCTGAATGCGCCAAGGATCAGGATCAGCAGCGCGGAGACGGCGAAGGTGTAAGGCCGCCGCAGCGCAAGCCGGACAATCCACATCATAGGGCTGGTACTCGCTCCGGATCGGGCCTGCTGGGAATGCTCGCAACCCGGTTGTCGGTGAATGGCTCAGCACGCAGCCAGCTCTGGATCATGCCGGGATCGTCCGGATTGGGCCGGAGAGCGGAATCTTGCGGGCCCATTCCGGCAAACTGGCTGAAATATCCATGGTAGACGATGTTGCGGGAGAATTCCCGGCGCCGCGACAAAAGACACGTCAGACAGGTTTTTGACGTTCGGCCGGCATGAAAAGATGCGAAGGCTCGTCCCGGCATTTGAGCCGCGTTCCCGCACCCGGGGGATATCGATGCGAACCGTCCTCGACCTAGAGAGCAAAGAGGGCGACGATGACCACGCACATCCCGACGGCGAGGCTGATGCGATCGCGGAGAGCGAAGATCACCGGGTCGTCATCCAGCTCGCCGCGCGAAGCCAGCAGCCAGACGCGGGTGATCCAGTAGACCAGCAGGGGCACGATCAGCCACAGACGGGCGGGGTGCTTGTAAAGAGCATCCACGTCGGGGCGCGTGATGTAGAGCGAGAAGACGAGCACCGCCGCGTAGGCGCTGGCCGTTCCAAAGGCGCGGATCTGCTCGAGGTCGGCGACGAGGTAGCCGCGGCCATGCGTCGCCCTCGCGCCCCGTTCGCGCAGGTTTTCGAGCTCGCTGAAGCGCTTGACCATGGCCAGGGAGAGGAAAAGAAAGCTGGAAAAGCCGGCCAGCCATGGCGAGATCACGGTTCCCGTCGCGGCGCCGCCGGCCAGCAGCCGCAGCGTATAAAGGCCCGAGAGGACGAGAACGTCGACGATGACAATGCGCTTGATGAAAAGCGTATAGGCGGAAGTCGACAGGATGTAGATCGCCAGCCAGAAGGCGAAGCCGCGCGCCAGCAGCGGCAGCAGCGCCAGCGAAGCGCAGGCGAGCGCGAGTGCGAGCAGGATGCCGGCCGAGACCGGGAGATCGCCCGAGGCAAAGGGGCGATAGCGCTTGATGGGATGACGGCGGTCGCTTTCGATATCGAGGAGGTCGTTGACAAGGTAGCTGGCCGACGCCATGAAGCTGAAGCAGAAGAACGCAAGGAAAACGGCTTCGGCCGGGCGCGGGCGCAGATTGTGCGAGAAGAGCAGCGGCGCCAGCAGCAAAATGTTCTTGGCCCACTGATGGAAGCGGATCGCCCTCAGGGCGGTGCGCAGGGACGGAGACTGGTCGAGGAAGGTCTGCGCAACGGCAATCCTGCGCACGCGCAGCGCGGCAAGCAGTCCGCGCGTGGGGTTGGCCAGCATCGCTTGGCGCGCCCGCACCAGGAGCGGCAGATCGGCGGTGGAGTTGCCGACATAATCGAAGGTTCCGAAGCGGCTTTCGATGCCGGCGAGTTTTCTTGCCCGCGTCAGGTTGGTTGCGCCGTCGGAGGCCAGGACGCCGTCAAAGCAGCCCAGATGCGCGGCCACGCGGCCGGCGAGCGCGGCGTCGGCGCCGGAGGTGAGCCAAATCTCGCGGCCCGCCCGGCTTTCCCCCTTGAGGAACCGCAAAACCGCCGAGTTGTAGGGCAGCCGTGAAACGTCGAGCGGCGCGCGGCGGGCGACCTCGGCCTTCAGGCGCGCGCGCCCGGCCGCCGCCCACATCGGCAGACGCCAGAGCTGGGCCGGATGGCGCCGGGCGAACAGGCAGATTCCGTCGAAGAGCGTATCGGACTTCACCAGCGCGCCGTCGAGATCCACGCAGAGCGGAACCGCCGGGATCGGCATCCCGGCTGCGGTGTCTTCCGCCGGAAATTCGTGATCCGCCGGAGACAAATCGGCCGTCACAGGATGGCACGCTTCGGTCCCGGTTTCGGGTTTCTCGGCGATCGGCACGGTATCAACTCCAAGGGGCCCGGGTTGTCCTGATTTTAGAGCGATTCCACAGCTCCTGTATTCCGTCTCAATCGTCGTTGAAGACGGTTCTTTCCTTGCTGGTTGCCGCGCCGGGCCGGATGGCGCGCCGCAACGTCCGCTTTTCTCCGCGACCCCCCGTCTTCGATGCCTCCTTTTCGGTGCGGAAATGCGGCCGGAGGGGGTGTCCCGGAGCGAAACCTTTAGCGAAACTATTCCGTCCTTAGAACATCGGCTCGTACCGGTACTCCTCCTGCATGGCTCGGCTGCGAATTCGCCCATCTTGGGCCTTCATTTTCAAATAGATCGGCGGGAATTCATCCTCATGTCTCTCGACAGCGCTTCGGCGGCACACCCCTCCACGTTCGGCGCGCGTCACGATCCCCCTGCGCGCAAGGGCACGTGGACGCGCCTTCTCGTTTACCTCATCGTCGTGTGCGGATTGGCATTCATCGTCTGGCGCATCTACCAGAACCGCAAGGCGGCGGCCAATCAGGCGCAGATGCAGGCCGCTTCGCTCACCAACCGGCCGGTGCCGGTGCAGGTGGCCGCGGTCGAGCAGAAGCCCATGCCGATCTTCCTCACCGGTCTGGGCACCGTGACCCCCTACATGAGCGTTACGGTCAAGGCGCGCGTGAGCGGTGAGCTGGAGCCGGTCAAATTCACCGAAGGCCAGCAGGTGAGGAAGGGCGAGACGATCATGGTGATCGATCCGAGCCCCTACCAGGCTGCGCTCGATCAGGCCAAGGGCACGCTGGCGCACGACGAGGCCCTGCTGCGCAACGCCCAGGCCGAAGTCGCCCGCTACAAGGCGCTCTTCGACGCCGGCGTGGTTTCCAGGGAGACGCTCGACGCCGACGTTGCCGCCCAGGGCCAGTACGAGGGCGCCATTGCCGCGGACAAGGCCGCCATTGAAACCGCGCAGTTGCAGCTCGACTGGTGCACCATCCAGTCGCCCATCGATGGCAAGATCGGCCTGCGCCTTGTCGATCCCGGCAACATCATCACCGCCAACACCACGAATCTCGTCATCATCAATCAGTTCCAGCCCATCGCGGTGTACTTCACGCTTCCCGAGGGCCAGCTTCCCCAGGTGCTGCGCATGCTGAACGAGGAAAAACGCCTGCCGGTGGACGCCTACGACCGCGGCGACGTGCAGAAGATCGCCTCGGGCGAGCTGCTCACCGCCGACAATCAGATTGACACCACCACTGGAACCGACCGGCTGAAGGCGGTCTTCGACAATCGCGACGGCAGCCTCTTTCCCAACCAGTTCGTGAATATCCATCTCGTTCTTGAGGATCGCCCCAATGCGCTTGTGGTGCCGTCGGCGGCCATCCAGAGCGGCTTGCAGGGAACGTATGTGTGGACCACCGGGACCGACGCCAGCGGCAAGGCGACGGCGAGGATTCAGCCGGTAAGGGTGGCCTTGGCCGAGGGCCAGGTCACGATCGTCGACAGCGGACTGCAGAAAGGCCAGCCGGTGGTAGTCGACGGCGCCGACCGGCTGCGTCCTGGCGCACTGGTTGTGGCCAGCAGCGGACGCCAGCCCGCCGCGGCGGGCGCGCAGGACAACGGGCAGATTGCCGCGCCGGCCGGCGGGCCGTTCGCGCCGTCTGCGGCAAGTTCAGCGGGTCCCCGCGCTCGCGGCGCTACTCCGCGGCCCAGGTCCGCAGGCGATCCATCCGGCAGTGACCAGGCCCAGCCCGCGCAGAGGGTAGCGCAGTGAGTCCTTCCCGGCCATTCATTCTGCGGCCGGTGGCGACCTCGCTGCTGATGGCCGCGATCCTTATCGCCGGATCGATCGGCTTTGAGGAGTTGCCCATCTCCGCGCTGCCGGAAGTCGATTACCCGATCATCCAGGTGCTCACCTTCTATCCCGGCGGCGGGCCGGAGGTGATGGCTTCATCGGTGACCGCGCCGCTCGAGCGCCAGTTCGGCCAAATGCCGGGCCTGAAGCAGATGACCTCGGTCAGCTCCGGCGGCGGCTCGGTGATCACGCTCGAGTTCAACCTCGACGAGAACATCGATGTGGCCGAGCAGGAAGTCCAGGCGGCGATCAACTCGGCGAATTCCTTCTTGCCCGCGGACCTGCCCAATCCTCCCATCTATAGCAAGGTGAATCCCGCCGACGCGCCCATCATGACGCTGGCGCTCTTCTCCGACGCTTTGCCGCTGGACAAGATCGAAGACGCCGCCGACACCAATCTGGCGCAGAAGATTTCGCAGGTCAGCGGCGTGGGCCTCGTTTCCATCGCCGGCGGGCAAAAGCCGGCCGTGCGCATCCAGGCCAATCCCGCGCAGCTTGCGGCCTACAACCTGAGCATGGAGGACCTGCGCACGGCCATCAGCGCGGCCAACGTCGACCAGGCCAAGGGCACGCTGAACGGTTCGCGCCAGTCCTACACCATAGGCGCCAACGACCAGTTGCTCTCAAGCTCCGATTACAAGCCGGTGATCGTCGCCTATCGCAACGGCGCCGCTGTGCGCACCTCCGATGTGGCCACCGTCGTCGATTCGGCCGAGAACTCGCAGCAGGCGGCGTGGATGGATCGCGAGCCCGCGGTCATCGTCAACATCCAGCGGCAGCCCGGCGCGAACATCATCGCCGTGGTCGACCGCATCAAGAAGCTGCTGCCGCAGCTCCAGGCCAGTTTGCCGGCCAGCGTGCAGGTCAGGGTGCTCACCGACCGCACCATCACCATCCGCGCCTCGGTGAAAGACGTCGAATTCGAGCTCATGCTCACCGTTGCGCTCGTCGTGATGGTGATCTTCCTCTTCCTGCGCAACCTGGCTGCCACCGTCATTCCGTCGGTCGCCGTGCCGCTTTCCATCGTGGGCACCTTCGGCGTGATGTACCTGCTCGGTTACAGCCTGAACAACCTCACGCTGATGGCCCTGACCATTTCGACCGGCTTCGTCGTCGACGACGCCATCGTGATGATCGAGAACATCTCGCGCTTTATCGAAGAGGGCATGAGCCCCATGCGCGCGGCGCTGGTGGGCAGCGAGCAGATCGGCTTCACCATCATGTCGCTCACCGTCTCGCTCATCGCCGTGCTCATTCCGCTGCTGTTCATGAGCGACGTGGTCGGCCGGCTCTTCCGCGAGTTCGCCATTACGCTGGCGGTCACCATTCTGGTCTCCGCCGCGGTCTCGCTCACGCTTACGCCCATGATGTGCTCGCGCATCCTCAAGGACAAGTCGAGAGCCTCGGAGTCGCGTTTCTACCATGCTTCGGAGAAAGTCTTTAACGGCGTAATCGCATGGTACGGGCGCACGCTGCGCGTCATCCTGCGGCACAAGTTCGCCACGCTGATGGTCACCATCGGCACGCTGGTGGGCACCTTGTGGCTCTATGTCATCGTGCCCAAGGGCTTCTTCCCGGTGCAGGATACGGGCGTGATCCTGGGCATCAGCGAGGCTCCGCAGACGGTGAGCTTCCGCAGCATGGCCGAGCGCC
>JASHQQ010000223.1 GCA_030039035.1 Acidobacteriaceae bacterium
ACCGACCAGGCCTTCTACAACGCCCTGCAGGCGCAGGCGCTGCTTGAGGTGGCGCGGCAGAATACGGCCACGCTGTCGACGACGCAGACGCAGGTCGACCAGATGACGACCAACAAGCTCAAATCCACGCTCGACCTCAGTATCGCCAACGTGAACCTGTCGCAGGCGAAGATGCTCGAACTGGACGCCGAGAACAATCGCGACTCGACGATGGCGGCGCTCGACGCGGTCCTGGGACTCGATCATGTCCTGACCTACGATCTCGTGGGGGGCGGCTCGCCGCTCACGCCCCCACCGGCCGACGCCGGCCAGCTCGTGCAACTTGCTCTCCGGCAGCGGCCCGACCTGCAGGCCTTGAACCTGAGCCAGCAGGCCGCGGTCAAATACAGCAAGGCCGAGCGCGACCAGAAGCTTCCGTCCGTCTCCGCGATGGGAACGGCGGGAAGCGTGCCGATCCGGCCCGACGGCCCGTACTACATCACCAACTGGTGGGGCGGCATGGGCGTCAACGTCAACGTCCCCATCTTCAACGGCTTTCTTTATTCCGCCCAGGAGCAGGAGGCCAGGCTCCGCGCGCAGGCCGATGCGGAACAGGCGCGCGACCTGCGCGACGGCATCGTGCGCGACGTTCGCACCGCGTGGCTCGCGGCGCAGACGGCTTACCAGAAAGTCGCCGTGTCCGAAGAACTGCTCAAGCAAGCCAACCTGGCTCTCGGCCTCGCGCAAACCCGCTACAAGCTGGGGCTGAGCTCGATTGTCGAACTCAGCCAGACGCAGTACCAGCAAATCGACGCCGCCATCGGCAACACCAACGCGCAGTACCAGTACCGGCTCGCGCTTGCCACGCTGAACTACCAGATCGGAGCGACGCCTTGATCGAGAATTTCAAACTGAAAGTCTTCCGCGTGGTCGCGGACATGCTCAACTATCGCCGCGCCGCCGAGGAGCTTCATCTGACGCAGCCGGCGGTGACAGCGCAAATCCGCTCGCTCGAGGAAAGCCTCGGCATCGCGCTCTTCGATCGCATCGGCCGCGACACCACGCTGACGCCCGCCGGCGCCACGCTGCTCAAATACGTGCGCCAGATCGAGGCGATCACCAACGACGCCATCGCCGCGCTGGCTCCCTTTGGCGGTCAGGAGGGCGTGGAGCTCAACATCGGGGCGTCGCACACCATTGCCGTTTACCTTCTGCCCGGATTTCTGCCACAGATTCTGCGAGAATGGCCGAAGCTTCGCATTCATATCATGAGCGGCAGCACGAACGAGGTGCTCAACGCGCTGGTGACGCACCGGGTGGGCGTGGGACTGATCGAGGCTCCGGCGCACCGGCCGGATCTGAAGATCGAAACCTTTGCCGAAGACGAGCTCACGCTGATCGCGCGGCCCGACCATCCCTGGGCCACCAAATCCGTGGTGCGCGCGGCCGAACTGGTGCAGGAACCGATCCTGTTGCGCGAAGTAGGATCGGGAATGCGCCAGTTCGTCGAGGACTACCTGGAAAGGAATGGGGTTTTGCGCCAGCAGCTCCGCACGTTTATCGACATGAACTCCACCGAAGGCATTATCTCCGCCGTCGAGGCCGGTCTGGGCATCGGCTTTGTGCCGTGCATGCCGGCCGAAAAGGCTGTCAAGCTCGGCAGCGTGGCGGAGATCCGCCTCGACAACGGCCCCATCCGCCGCCAGCTTGGCATCGCCCTCCTCAATGGACCCGATCCGCGGGGGCCGGTGGGCCTGCTGCTTCAGCTTCTCCGCAGCCATGGTCATGCCCGGCCCCGCGCCGCTGCGAAGACCGCGCCGGCGCGCGCGGCGCGCCGAGGCGCAGCCGCGGGCAACGGCAAGGCGGAACGGTACGAGGGAGCCGTCTCCTGAATGAACGACCTGCTCTTCTCGCTGATCGTCTGCGGCACTTCGATTCTCGCCGGGTTTCTCGGCGCGCTCACCGGTCTGGGCGGAGGGGTGGTCATCGTTCCCGTCCTGGCGCTGCTATTCAGAATCGATCTCCACTATGCGATCGGCGCTTCACTGGTCTCGGTGATTGCGACCTCTTCCGGCGCCGCGGCCGCGTATGTGCGCGACGGCTACTCGAATATTCGCATCGGCATGTTTCTCGAAGTCGCCACCACGCTGGGCGCGCTCACCGGAGCATGGCTGGTGGCGAAGGTCTCCACGGGCTGGATCGGAGTGATCTTCGGCGTCGTGCTTCTTTATTCGGCGTGGATGTCGCTTCGCAAGCGCGCGGCCGCCACCGGCGCAAAACACCCGGACTCGCCGGGCATCCGGCTGAAGATGAAAGGCTCGTACCCCATCGGCGAGGGAAAAAGGGAGGACTATGTCGCACAGCACATTCCCGGCGGGTTCGGGATCATGTATATCGCGGGCATACTATCGGGGTTGCTCGGCATCGGCTCCGGCGCGGTGAAGGTGCTGGCCATGGACCAGGTGATGCGGCTGCCGTTCAAGGTGTCGACGACAACCAGCAACTTCATGATCGGCGTGACCGCCGCGGCCAGCGCCGGCGTGTATCTCAGCCGTGGATACATTCTGCCCGGGCTTGCGATGCCGGTGATGCTCGGCGTGCTTGGCGGCTCCATGGCCGGCTCGCGGGTTCTCGTGCACGCTCAGGTGAGGACCCTGCGCATCGTGTTCGCGCTGGTGATTGCGGCACTCGGCGTCCAGATGATCTGTAGCGGCGTGGCGGGGAGGCTTTAGACGATGACCACAAGCGATCATCGCCTTGAAATCGCCATGGGGCACATGCTGCGCACCGGCGTGACCGTGGCCGCGCTGGTGGTGCTGGCCGGCGGCGTCCTTTATCTGTGGCAGTACAGGGGCCCTGTTCCCGACTACCGGCACTTTCACGGTGCGGCGGCTGAAGAGACGCATGTGGGCGCGATCCTCCGCGGAGCCATGCACCTCGACAACCGGAGCCTGATCGAATTTGGGCTTCTTTTGCTGATCGCCACACCCATCGGACGCGTCGTCTTCGGCGTTGTGGGCTTCGCGAAGATGAAGGACTGGCTTTACGCTGCGGTCAGCGCCATCGTGCTGGCGGTATTGCTGTTCAGCTTCTTCTGGGAGAGATAGTTTTCAGGTGGCTGAATGTCATCTCGCGGGCTAAAGCCCGCGAGAAAAAACAGGAATAAGGGGCCTGTTCGGCACGACGAAAGCCGTGCCCTGACACTCGTCCTGCTTCGTTAGCCGCCACTCAATTCCTGGCGCGCCTCAGCGGTGATGGCCGCCCCCGGAATGACCGTGGCCGCCGCTGAAATGCGGGGCCTTGGGCGCTTTTTCGTGGCCAAAGCTCTTCGGCATTTTGGGCTCGCGGAAGCTTTTGGACGTTCGCTCGCCCCCATAGCCGCCGAACGACGGCCCGGAGTTATGTCCTCCGCCGAACAGATGGAATCCGCCAGACTTCTCGGGCTTGTATGGCTCGCCGCCCAAGCCCCGGCCCATTTGAGGCCGGGAGAATTGCCCGCCGAAGTTGCCGCGCTGCGCGATCTGGGGCGGTCGAGCTTCCGGCATGGGCCTTGCAAAGCTTTCGCCGCCACGGAAACCGTTGCTCTCGCCGGGCCGATTCATAAATCCGTTGCCGTAGCCCGGACGAACTGATTCGGGCGCGCGGTTCCAGGCCTCCTGCGGTGCGCGCTGGTAGGGCGTGGGCCGGCTGGCCATGGCGGGAGGACGCGCGGGAAGCGTCTGCGGGCGAACCGGGCTCGGCTCAAAGGCACGGCCGTCGCCGAATGCGGGGCGGACGCCGTTGCGATCCGGCAAGTATCCCTGCCGGGGATTCTCGAAGGGGCGATTCCCGGCAAACTGCTGCGGCTCGCGCCCAGGAGGCATTGGACGATTGGAGGGCTCGTTGCTCGCCCAGGCGTTGCCGCGCGGGAAACGGTTGTAGCGCTCGCCCGGCACGCCGGCGCGCTCGCCAAAACCCCGCGGCGAACGCGGAGGCAGATTCCAGTGGGCAACGGTCGCGCTGTGCGAGTAGTAGCTGTTGTGATGGAAGAGGACCGTGTTGGCGAGCCAGTCGAGGCCCCACGCGAGCGCGCCCCACGGAGTGGCGCGAAACGCTCCCATCGCAATGCCCGGGCCATAGTTCAGCAGCGCCGAGCCGATCGTTCCCAGCAGCGAAAAGCCGGAATACGGCTGGACCGGCTCGCCGTAGACGTCCCACGGATTGTAGCTGGGCACATAGACGACCGCCGGGGTGGCCGGGGCGAGCTGGATGTATCCGTCGTCGTTGTTCACGGTCTCTTGCGGCGTGCTTTCGAGCGTGCCCGCAGCCTCGGCGCGCTGGCGCATGACCTGGATCGTCTGCAGCACATCCTGCGGGTCGTTATAGTACGCATTGCCGAGCGTGGTCGTCCACTGCAGGTTGCGGTCCATCATGGCGAGGACTTGCGGAAACGCGGTGAGCGCCTTCACGCTGGGATCCCAGTTCTGCGCGTCCGCTCCCGCCACGATCTGGTCTGGCGGCGCATAGCCCATCGACTGGCGCCAGCGATCTGCGCCGACCACCTGAGCCGGATAGGTCGCCGCAGCGAGAATCTGGGCGATCAGCGTGTCGGGGTAGAGCGCGATGGGCGCAACGAGCTGCTCGATCTGCTGCGGATCGAGGGGTTGCACAGGTTGAGCCGGCGCCTGGGACTGGTCGTATTCGCCGGGAGGGTAGGGCTGCTGGTCCGATTGATCGTAGGCCGGCGGCGCGTAAGGATCCTGCTGACTATAAGGCTGCTGGTAGCCGGGTTGCTGGCCGTAGCCCTGCGGCGGCTGTTGAGGATAAGGCTGTTGCTGTGGATACGGCTGCTGCGCGTAGGGCTGCGGATAGCCTTGCTGACCGTAGCCTGGCTGCTGGGTGTACTGCGAAGGCTGAGAGTACGCAGACTGCTGATTGGGAAGCGGTTGAATGAACGGATTAGTCTGCTGCGCGGCGGCCCCGGAAATCGCAGTCGCCATGGAAATCAGGACGATCCCAGCCAGGAGCAGCGTAAAGCGATTGCGGGGACGCTGACGATCTGCCGTTTTGGCCGACGCCGGAGCCGCCGGGCGAGGGGGACAAGCCTGGAAAAGGTCCATTGCGCGCAGGTTCCGTTGCGATTGCATGATCCCCCCGACTGGGCCGCGAAGTCCGTGCCGAACCTGCATGATTGCGGCCCATCCCCAATTGCCACCCGCCTTTTGCCCGTCCATCGCCAGACGTGGATCCGGCGGATTCGTCCACGTTGTTAGTCTCAACCCCAAGGTTCCGGTTTAGTTGCGCGAGGAGGGTTGTAATGGGACGAAAGCTCGCGTCCTGCCGGGTACGATCCCGGCCAAATCCGGCAATATTCCTCAGTTGCGGTCTTCACAGGGGACTGCGGAGCGTGGTTTCTCCCAAAAAGAGCCGGTTCCCGCTTGCAGGACGGGAACCGGGTGAGAAAAGGTGGCAAACCGTCGAGCATCAATTCGCTGTGCGTTATGCGATCGGGAAATCCCCCGCCCCTCAAAACCGGTAGTGCATCGAGACCTGCATGATTCTCTGCGAGGAGTTCGTATTTGTGATCAGGCCGAAGGAGTTGGCGTAGGCGGCATCTTCAAGCTGCGAGTTGGGCGGCCCATAGCTGGCGATATTCAGCGCGTTGAAGGCGTCGCCGCGCAGTTCGAGCGTTTGCGACTCGGTGATTTTGAAGGTTTTGAAAGCCGACAGGTCAACCTGCCGGAATCCCGGAGCGCGCTCCGAGCCGTTCTGTGCGTTGCCGAAGTTGTTGAACGACTCGACGCCGTACGCACAGGTTCCGTTGTCGATGGTGTCGCCGTTATTGTCGAAGGTGATGCAGGGCACGGCGGAGGGATCGGAGCCGAACCAGTTCTGCACGGTGCGGTGGCGAATGGCCATGGGCCGGAAGTGCAGCGAGTGCGCGGCCCAGCTATTCACGTAGTAGTCCTCGTAGGAGTACATCGTGAGCGGGAAGCCGGAATACATCACCACGCTGGTCGAGAGCTTCCAGCCCCCGGCGGCTTCGTCGAGCGCGCGGTTCATGTTGCCCCCGAACCTCATGCCGCGGCCGAAGGGCAGCGCCCAGGTGCCATAGCCGTTGAAGGCATTGCGGGCGTCCTGGCCGGCCGGTCCGTAGTCGCCGTGCGGATTGCGGATGTCCTGAAGGAACGACGAGGATTCGGAGACGCCGCCTACGCCGTAGAATCCGGCGTTGTTGGTCATCGCTTTCGCCCACGTGTAGTTGAAAGTGAATTGCAGCCCCCCGGACATCTGGTGGCGGATGGTAGCCTGCATGGCGTTGTAGTTCGAGTAGCCTTCCGAATCGGTTACCTGCAGGTTGCCCTCGTTGCCCACCAGGTTGCACGCAGGCGCGGGCGGCGCGATCGTGCCGCTGCAATCGCCGTCGGCCAGCACGCCGCTGGCAGAGGTGGTGAACTGGTCGGCTTCTTCGGGAATAACGAGGTGCTGGCCGACCTCACCAACGTATCCGAGCTGAGCGGTGGTCTTGTTGTCGATGAGGAGTTGCCATGCCAGGTTGAATTGCTGGATCAGCGCCGGCTTCAGGTTCGGATCCCAGGCGTTGTAGTTGAAGTAGCTGACTTGCAGCGCCGAAGGCCCGAGACTGAAGCCGTTCTGCACGGGAAGAGGCGCGAGACCGCTGCTGGTGGCTGTCGGCGGCGTGGGCGAGGCGACGAAGCTTCCCTGAAAGGGAGCGTTCTGCGTCATTCTCCAGTTCAGGCCCGTGCCCTCGAGATCGTCGGTGATCCCGTATCCGCCGCGCAGAACGAATCGCGGAGAGACCTGCCAGGCGAAGCCTACGCGCGGCATGAACTCGAGATAGTACGGGTTATACAAGGCACGGCTGTTGCCGTCCTTGCCCGCGAACTCGATTCCCGAGGCAGAGATGTCGTTCATGTCGGAGAGATTCACGCTGGCTTCCTTGTTGTTCACCTCGTAGACGGGCTGATCATGCGCATAGCGCAGGCCCAGATTCACGGTGAGGTTGGGCCGCACGCGCCAATCGTCCTGCGCATAGTAGGCGTTGCGGTACTGGCGCTGGCCGTTGTCGCCGGAGACGCCCCCGAGGCTGGCCACGGCGGCCTGGTTGAGGACGAAGTCGGCAAAACCGTAACCGGGCGAGTTGGCGCCGGCCGTGTACTGGCCGGAGTAGTAGAACTGGCCGAGGGCGCCGGAGTTGCCGGCGTAGTAGGTGTTCTGCTGGTAGCGGAGAATCTGGGCGCCGAACTTGGTGGCGTGCCGGCCGTGCTGCCAGGTGAAGTTATCCGCGTAATAGAAGTTGTTCTCGTGAAACTGGGTGACGATGGCTACGGTTCCCACGTTCGATTCCGCGCTGGCGAACGCCATCTGGCTGAAACCGGGAAACGCCTGGTTCGACATGGGCAGGCCGACGAGATTGTCGCCGTTGGTTCCGAACAATCCGCTGGAGTCGCCAGGAACGCCGGAGTCGACGATAGAGCGGCTGAAGCCGGCGCGGAATTCGTTCACCAGTGCGGGCGAGAGCGTGTGCACCCAGTTGGTCACCAGACTCTGGAACGGATAATCGTTCGTTCCGGGGAAGAAGACCGGCACAACCGGGGTGGAATAGTCGTATGCGTCGCCGTCGGTGTAGCGGCCCATCACGTTATCGCGTGGCCCGAGGGTGTAATCCACGCGAACGTCGCCCTGGTCGTTGTGAGTCTGGCCTTTGGTGGGGCCCTGATAGTTATCGAGGTCAAGCTGGCCGGCGCTGGGTGCCTTGTTGGGCAGCGGATACACCTGGGGATGAGCAAAGAGAAACTTGGCTACCGGATTGGCAATCGACACCTGATTGTTCTTGTACGGCGTCGCGTTGGCAAAGCCCTTGCCGTTCTGATTGTCGAAGAGCTGGATGCCGCCGTACTGGCTGCTGAGCAGGTCGGAGAAATCGCCGTTGCGCATGGCCTGGGTGGCGACGGATGCGACTCCCTCGCCGCCGGTGTGATAGCGGAACCCCAGATAATCGCCGAAGATGAAGAGCTTGTGTTTGAGGATCGGCCCGCCGCCGGTGACGCCGAACTGGTCCTGGGTGAACGCGGTCGAAGGAACGCCGGCAAAGCTGTTGGACCACGCCGTGCCCGCCGTGTTGTTGTTCTGGAAGTAATCGTAGGCGCTGCCGTGGAACTGGTTGGTGCCGCCCTTGGTGATGACCAGAATCTCGCCGCCGTTGACGTTGCCGTATTCGGCGTCGGCATTGCCGGTGATGACGTGCATCTCCTGGATGGCGTCGGGAGCGGGATTGTAGGCCGAGAGATTGTTGATGGTTTCGTTCATCTCCACGCCGTCGAGAACATAATTGTTCGTCTGCGCGCGATTGCCATTAAAGGACGGCACGCCCAACCAATCCACGTTGCGCTCGTTGCCATCCTGGCCGCCCATGTAGGCCAGGCTGGGATTCACCGAGCCGGGCACGAAGAGCGTGGCGGTCTGGAAGTTGAGCCCGTTCATGGGCAGGGTGGACAGCGTGTTGCTGGAGATGGTCGACTCGAGCGTGGCGTCCTGCGTTTGCAGCAACGGCTGGGCCTCGGCCGAGACATTCAGTGTCTCCGAAGTGTTGCCCAGTTTCAGACGGGCGTCAATCTTGGCAATCTGGTCGACTTCCAGAGCAAACGGGCCAACCGACGTAATGGAAAAGCCCGGTGCCGTCACTGTGATGTTGTACGAGCCGATGGGCAGGAAGCGGAGGTTATAGAGACCGTCCTGGTTGGTGACCGTGCCGGTAGTGACACCTGTGGCAGCGTTGGTCGCAGAGACTTTTGCGCCCGGGATCACCGCGCCGGCGGGATCGGTGACCGTGCCGACCACTGAGCCGGTGATCGTCTGCGCCATGGCAGAGCGGCCGGCGCCAATGACGAGGACGAGACAACCGAGGAACGCAAGCGGCAACGCCGGAGCAACACAGCGAACCGCGGCCTTGAATGCGCGGGCTGACCCGCGCAAGGGACAAACGCTTCTCATCGTATGGCCTCCAAAGGATCGATCGGGGAACCTTGACGCGCCGGCCAGGCTCGGCTAGTCATATAGACGACTGGATGATCCAGTATATCCGCGGCGCGAGAAGGGGTGTCAATCGAAAAGAATCCTCGACCGCTGGTCGATGTTCCTCAGGGGCCGAAGCTCCCGAGCCTTCCGGTTCCGGAAACGCACTAGCTGAAGCTCCGACCCCTTTCGCTTGACGGCAGTTTCAGCGCTGGTGTATCAGATTGCCAGATGATCGCAAGAGAAAGTCAGCGTTCCTTCCCGCTCCATCGCGGCAGCGGCGTGCCCCTCTATCACCAGATCCAGCAAAGACTGCTCGAGCAGATCCGCTCGGGCAAGCTGAAGGCGAGCGAGCCGCTGCCATCGATCCAGAAGATCGCCGCGCGCATGGGCGTAAGCCCGATGACAGTGCGCCAGGCGGTCAGGTCGCTGTGCGAGCTGGGCGTGATCTACAGCCGGCAAGGAAAGGGCACGTTTATCTCGGGCATGAAGGCGGTCAAGGACTTTCGCCGGGTGCTCTCGTTCACCGAGGAGATGCGGGCGCGCGGCGCAACGCCCCGCTCCCGGGTTCTTTCGTTCCGGCTTCAGTTGCCGGGAATGGAAACCCGGGAAGCCCTGGCGTTGCGCAAACGGGAAAGGGTCTTTCGCCTGCGGCGCATCCGGTTTGCCGACTCGATCCCCATGGGCATCGAATGCAGTTGCCTGCCGGAAAGCCTTTGCCCGGATTTGCTCCAGGTCTTCGATCCGGCGACATCGCTCTATCGGACGCTGGAAGAACGCTACGGAATCTGTTTGACCGTAAGCGACGAGATGGTCGAGGTGGGCAAAGCGAGCGCGGAAGAAGCGAAGTATCTGCGCATCGCGCCCAATGCGCCGGTCTTCCAGTTTACGCGAGTCTCGTTTCTCGAGAGCGGCAAACCGGTCGAGCATGTGAGGGCGACCTATCGCGGCGATCGCTACAGGATCGTCAACCGGCTCACGCGGTCGAAGCAACAGCGATTTGGCGTGGCCGCGCCCGCGTAGGGCGAATCGCCCAGAGACGTTCGATAAAGCCGGCCGTCCGCGATCGAAATGCGCTTTCCACCCTTTGGCCAACAACCGGCGAAAAGAGCGGGGCAACCGGCGAGTCACGCGCGGTCAGAACGGCGGCCATTCCAGATAAGAGCCCTCGCGCAGGAAAGCGCGCTTCTCCACGCGATACTCGCCATCGTGGACAACGAAGACGCGCGGATGGCCCGGGCGCCGGTGCTTCACAGCGAGCAGCCGGCGCAGGCAGCTACCAGGGTGTCAGCCGCCGGCCCGCTCATCGTTTGAATTGCGTGGATTCACGACCTCGGATCGGCGGCTGTCAATCGGAGACGTTGTCATTGAGGAATGCGTTGATGTGGTTGAGTTCCCTTGGATCCATATAGAAAGGAACCGCGAGGCGCATCCATGGCCGATCCTTATCGATTGTCAGGAACGAGGCCGAGCCGCAGATATTTCCGACCAAGTCGTCCATCGCCCGCACACTTCTTCTCCACGCATGGCTACCGGAGGGGTAACAGCTCACGATAAATGTGGATTCGTCGCCCGAAGCGGGTCCCACAGTCCTTAAAGAGCGCGGCAAGTCGCTAATGAAGGCTTCCCGCAACGCCTCGCAGCGCTGCCAAAAGAAATCGAGCCCTTTCATTTGGACAACCTCCAGGGCAGCTCGCACGCCCGCAATGGTGTGAAACATCTCGTCATAGCAACTACGGCGGTCCGCCAGGGCTCCATCGAAGCATTGATTGTTCTCAGCGGAACTCCTGACCAGGACGGCAGCGCAAGGCCGTCGCGCGAGGAGCCATCGATGAGGATAAAACACATATGAATCCCAATCATCTTCCGGAGATATGCGGCACCGGTTGCCGGCTCCGCTTGTTCCGTCGATCATTACGTGAATGCGGGTCGAGTCAAACTCCCTTCTGACCTTCCCGGCGAAGCGCCTCAGTGGCACCTTCATGCCCGTGGCGTAACAAACGTGGCTTATCACGACAGTGACGTCACTTCCAGGAGAGATTCTGGTTCGCAATTCCGAAAGGATGGAATCTTCATGCGCCTGCCAACCGCTGTACGCATCGGCCGGCCGATAGGGAATTCGCACTGCCGTTGCGTTTGCCATCCAGCAGCATGCCTCGATCGTCGCAGTTATGTGTGGGCTGCAAAACGGCCCAATGATGACAGTACCCGCCGCAGGAGAACGGCGCAAAGCAGCTTCCCATCCGGCGCCAGGATCCAAGAAAATCCCCGGCCCTTCTACCTTCCATTTTCCATTCGGTTGGCCCCTCGCCGGCCGCTCGACGAGGCACTCGCGCATGAGATTCCCCGCGGCTTCCAATAGCGCCTCGGCATAACGAATCCTCTCCGATCTGAGGTTCAATTCCTGGAAATAATGCCTCACCATCTCTGAAGTGAGAGTATTCGTTATAGGAATGGAGTTTCTGGCTTCGGTAGCCGTCATCGTCTGGCGAAGCAGCGATCCCGATGGACGCAGCGTCGTTGCAAGGTCTGCCAGTTTCGCTCGAGTCGCGTATTGGTGAAGTGCTTTTGTGCCTTTGCCGCCGAGGATGAGATATCCGATCCGGCCCGCCGTTGCAAGGAAGACCAGAGAGGCTATTGAGGCAATCGACTTGATAATGAGCGGGGACATCACCAGGGAGAGAAAGATCGAGTGATACTCGGGACTGAACCTGCCGTTGTCTTCCTTCCATCCCGACACGACCTCGAGACGCGCGGCAAAAACGGCGCAGAAAGCGAAGAGCATGCACGCCAGGATGTGCAGGAGCATGACCCCCTGCGGCCGCGTGGAAGGGTTCACTCTTGAAATCCCAGGAAGACTTGCGACCTTGGCGGCTGCCAGCGAGGCAGGCAAAACAAGCAAAAGGAGAATGACAAAGCCTGAAACCGGAAAGGCAAGCGGAAAAGGATGAGGCAAGCTTGAGGCCATCGCCGGCTCGACCGAGAGGCCCAAGCGCAAGTAAACAACGGCGTCAATGGCGATGAGCGCGGCGATTGCCAAATCGAGATCGAGCAATAGCCTTGTGAATCCCAAGCGATAGTGGACTCTAATCAGGTCGTGGATCACCGACGTGGCCTCCTTACTTCCCGATCGACGAGGTTTCCAGCGCCCTGAGCATATGCTGCACTGCAGCGGCGGTCAGCGTAACGGCATTTGCCTGCGGCGTGCCTTGCGATGGCCACGGGATAGCATTCGCACTGTTTCCTTGCGAGAAAACGTAGTAATCCGACATGAAGTTTTCTCCATCCCGGAATTGATAGTCGGAACACACGCTGGGAAAAGTCGTGCTGCTGTCGAGTTGGTCGAGAATACATCTTCGCGAAAGATATCCGGAGCATTTTCTTGCGGCCGCCGCAATTACCTGAACGGCGTCATACCCGCGAATTTGATCCGGGGTGAGCGGCCGCTTACCCTCTTCAGACGCCTTCATCTCAATCTCTTTGAGCTTGTCTTTATCCGCGCAAAGTTCCTGATCCAGCGACGACATCTTGAACACGCTGAGGGTTTTCGCATCCCTTCCGATCTCTTCCGAGACGGCGTTGGTGAGAATGATTTGCGGGGGCTTTGAACCGGCTTTGCGGTCGCCTGTGGCAGGATAATTTGCGTTCAATTGTGCAAGGAATTCGTTCGCTTGAGTAGAGTAGCCACAATAGATGACGAAATCCCTCTCATCGTGATTGCGCTTGATCTCGTCGATCGAATTCGGCACCGAATCCACAGATGTTTCCACCGTCTTATCGCCAAATCCATTGGCATCCAGAATCGCTTTGGTTTGTTTACACAAAGGCACCGAGTACTCGCCTGCCCCATCCTGAACGCTGGCAAACAGGTGGATCTGCCGGACCGGGGCCGGCCACGTTCGCACGAAGTATGCGATCGCCGGGGCTTGCACCTTTCCGTCGCTGGGGCTTAACCGATATGCGATGCGGAGATGAGCCGTGCGATCCTTATTCGTGACCGCGTCGTCTCCTGTGGCGAGCGCCACAATCAAAGGAATACCGGATTGCTCGTATATGGGCGCAGCGGCGCGAGTGGTCTTGGTTATTCCGTGGCCGATCACGGCCAGTGTGCGCGGGTCCTCCCGGACGCTGCGAGCGAATGTCAGCGCGTCGTTCTCATTGTCGTGATCGTCGGCCGGCATCAACTGGAAAGGTATCGCGTCTTTCGAGTCTTTCTTCAGATCCTCAACTGCTTTGTTCGCACCAATCCACAGATCCAGGCCCACCAGTTGTTCCCTGCGGCGGTCGGGAGACGGAGGGCGAGCTATGCCGTTTGTCGGCACCCCGTTGGCGACAACCTCGACGAAGAACGGCGCGTCATTCTTGCCCTGCGTAATCTCCTCGAGACTGGCCGTATTTACACTGATGAGTGATGCGGAGGCGGCAACGAATACCCCGACGGTGGCCCCAATAATGTTCAGGACTCTCACTGGTCACCTCAGTTTTGCCGGGATCGTCGGACAAGACGATAAGTGTGCCGCATTATAGCACTAACCGGTCTGTTAGCGACAAGCGCAACGAACTCATGTTTTGCTCGTACTCTTCTTCCCCCTCCAAAACGGTATTCACAGCAATCGGATGGTCAGGAATGAATCCAGCTAGAACGGCGGCCATTCCAGATAAGAGCCCTCGAGAAGGAAAGCGCACTTCTCCACGCGATACTCGCCATCGTGGACAACGAAGACCCGCGGATGGCCCGTGGCGCCGGTGCTCCACAGCGAGCAGCCGGCGTAGGCGCCGTCCTTGCGGACGATGTAGTACTCCATGTCGAGCAAACGGATCTTCGTCATGTCGCCGTTATAGTTGCGCACGATGCGCCGCAACGTCTCCATGCCGGCATCGTGCGGGCTCAGGCCCTGCCGCATGAGCTCGACGATGGTGTGCGCGCCGGC
>JASHQQ010000224.1 GCA_030039035.1 Acidobacteriaceae bacterium
ACTTGCCTGCCTTCTCGATCTTCGATGGCTCCTCGGCGCTGGTTTCGGGAGCAAGGGCCAATGAGCCGGGGCCGAAGTTTGTTGATTCCACCACTTCGCTCAGCGTGGGGAAGCACACGTTGGTCGCCAAATACGTATCGACGATCAGTGGAACGAGCGGCACCTCGAACACGGTTCTGGTGCAGGTGGCCGCTGCCCGCGCGCCGGCGATTTCGAGCCTGATTCCGTCCTCGGCCTCTTCCGGAGGGTCAGCATTCGAACTCAGTCTCAAGGGAAGCGGCTTTGATTCCGGGTCGACGGTCGAATGGAACGGCGGCGCTGTTACGACTTCCTTCGCAAGCGCGACCGAGCTGCGCGCGCAGATCTCCGCATCCGATATCGCGACGGCGGGAGTGGCCAGCGTGACCGTCGTCAATCCTTCGGCGGAAGGCGGTGCGTCCGCCGCATCGCGGTTCACCATCACGGGAACCATTCCCGCCGGCGACCGGTTTGTGGCGACCGACGGCAACGACGGCAATCCCGGCACGATCTCCCGGCCGTACCGCACCATCCAGAAATGCGCCACCACGGTTGCCAGCGGAGAAAACTGCGAGGTGCGCGCAGGGACGTATCGTGAAACCGTGACGCCGAACTCCGGGATTACGATCACGTCCTATGACGGCGAGCAGGTCACGGTGGACGGCAGCGACCCGGTGACCGGCTGGACCCTTTACAAAGGCTCGATCTACAAGGCCAACGTAACTCTCAGCTCCGGCGATACAAATCAGATCTTCGCCGGCGGCCAGATGATGACCGAGGCGCGCTGGCCGAACGGGAACGATCTTTTCCACGTGAATTGGGCCACGGCTGAGGCTGGAACGAACGAAACAACGCTCGTCGACTCGCATCTGCCCAGCATCGACTGGAAAGGCGCGAAGATCCATCTGTGGAGCGGGACGGACCCGTGGGATCCGCAGACTGGCACCGTAACTGCTTCGGAATCAGGAAAACTGACCTTTACTGTCGACGGCGCAAGTTATCCTCCCTACATTCAGCCTCAGCCCGGGGGATATTATTACCTGTTCGGAACACCGGGTGCGCTCGATGCGGAGAATGAGTGGTTCTACGACACAAAAGCAAGCGTGCTTTATTTCCAGGCCCCGAGTGGCGTGAATCCGGACCGGCTGAATGTGCGCGCCAAGCAGCGCCAGTTTGCCTTCGATCTGAGCGGCAAATCGAATATTGTCATCGAGAACATGGCTTTATTTGCCTCGTCGATCAACACGGATTCTTCGAGCGACGATAACACGCTCGACTCGATCGAGGCGGAGTATGTATCGCACTTCACGAGCTTGCCCGATGCTCCGGGATATGCCTCCTCTTACTGGTACGCACATCTGGCGGACACCGGAATCGTGCTGAACGGGTCGGGAAACGTCCTGGAAAACAGCTCGATCGCCTGGAGCGCCGGCAACGGCGTAACGATGCTCGGCAGTCACAACACGGTGAAAAACACGCTGATCCACGACGTGGACTATATGGCAGATTACTGCGCCGGAATCAGCGTTCAGGGAAGCAATCAGACTGTAACCCATAACACCGTGTATTCGACCGGCCGATTTGCGTTGTATCCAACCTTCATTCAAACCGGCTCGGGCCCGGACAACGCGGATATCGGCTACAACAATTTCTTCAGCGCCATGGAGCTATCGCGCGACGGCGGCGAAATATATGCCGGCTATTCCACACAGGTCGCTGGAACCAGAATCCACAACAACTGGTTCCATGATACGCAGTCTCTTTACCCAGGGCCCGCCGACACCTACCCATTGGCAGGAGTCTATCTTGACGATGCGCACGGCTTCGAAGTCGACCAGAACGTGTTATGGAATGACCAGTATCAGACCATATTCCTGCATGGCGCGGACTTCAATATTCCGAACGACAATTACGTTCACAATAACTCGATTCCCGACGTCAACAGCACGGCATATATCTGGCTATTTCAGATTCCCGACTGCGGAACGACGCGTGTGGTGAACAATCGGGTTCTTGTTCCTCCAGAACTGGACCAGGTGACGGGCTCGTGCGGAGTGGCGGACAATGGCGCGACCTCTCCCGGCGCGGACCAGATGAATCCGCCGGTCGCCGTCGGGTGCAACTTTGCCGGATGCTCCTCGGAAGGGCCTCCGGAGATCCGTGGCGACAAGGTGGGGGCTTCGATTGCGATCCAACCGCTGAGCGTGTCCATTGCGGGAGGCGAGAAGGCGGTTTTCACGGTGACCGCGGCCGGTTCGCCGCCCATTGCGTATCAGTGGATGTGGAACGGCGTGGCGATTCCCGGCGCGAACGACGCATCCTATACGACGCCGACGCTGGGCGCCGCGGATAACGGCGCTCTCATCACGGTCGAAGTGAGCAACCCGATCGGTTCTACAACGAGCATTCCGGCCACGCTTGCCGTATACTGACCCGATCGAAGATCAACGAAGTCCTGACAAAGAGCTCCAGACGGCCTATGGAGGGCGCAATGGCTACGACGGTCCCGCCGGTCGCGGCGACGCAGGTGCGGCAGAACTACTTCGCCATTCTGATCGCGGCAATCGCCAACTTTCTCTTCGAGGCGGTCTGGTACTCGTTCTTCCTCAAGACCTGGGAGAACGGAATCGACCGCACGCATGAGTGGCTGGCGAGCCACAGCCCCAATCCGGGCCTCCAGTACGCGACGGCGATTGCCTCGGCGGCGGTGATGGCCGCGGCCATCTCGTGGGTGACGCAGAAGACCGGACCGCAGACGTGGTGGCGCGGCATCCAGGTGGGAGCGATCCTCTGGCTCGGTCTCGAACTTACCGAATTGTCGACCGAGTACGTCTTCGAGGTTCGCCCCTGGAGCCTGCTCGGCGTCAACGCCGGTTTCTGGCTCGTCGGCATGATGGTTATGGGCGCGATCGTGGGCGGATGGAAGAAGAAGGCATAGTCCGGGAACCCCCCTTTGCGCGAGTTTCTGACTGGACAGCAGTGGCCGGTTTCGAACAGACCGGCATATTCGCGGCGATCAGAAGCCTCACTTCCGAACAAGAAATAAAGCGGGAAACCGTAACTTGCAGCGATCCGCCCACTCGCCGGATGGGGGCGAAAGGAAGAGGCAACCCCAGGCGACCAGCCGTTCGATGTTTTGAATGCTCTTGCTGTCATTGGCCTGCAACGTGCATCCAGGAATGTGGCTTGCTCCCGGTACGCTGAGGGCGGGGACAGGATCGGGGAATCCTCGTCCGTTCTGCCTGGATGAATGATGCTGGCAACGGTTTTCTTCAGAGCCCGTAACTCGATTCGCGCGTTCGCCAACACGCCGGGGCTCTCTCTTGCCCTGGTGGCGACGATCGCGATCGGAGTCGGGAGCAACGCGATTGCCGGCGGTTTCATCGCCGGGCTGGCTCATCCGAGGCCTCTGGCGGGAACTTCGCATCGAGTTGTTTCCATCTTTGCGCGCAACAGGTTTTCCGATGCAGGACCGCTTTCGGGTCGCGAATACGAGGGGATTCGCAATCGCGGGGTGGAGTTCGCCTGGGTCGACGCACTCCGAATCGCACCCGTCGAGGTCAGCATTGACGGGCAACCGGAGACCGCAACCGTTGCCGGCGTAATGCCGGACCTGGCAAAGGCGTTGAACCTGGACCTGAAAGGCGGCGCCATTCCAAGCGCCCGCTTGTGGCAGACGGAATTCGAAGGCGAGAGCGTCAGGGATGCCGGCTCTGTCCGTGTCAACGGCGCGCAACTCAAAATCGCCGGGATTGCGCCGAAGATGCTGGAGGGTCTTTATCAGGACCGGCCGGTCGATATCTGGATACCGTTTCAAAAGGACGCCGGGCCGGATGCGAATCCGGACCGGCACGATTTATGGGTTCTTGGCAGTCTTCATCCTGGCGTTTCGGTGTCCGATGCGCAGCGCGGGATCGGCGCCGCGCTGAACGAGCCAGAAGGCATAGAGGTCATTCCTTACAGCGGCATCGCGCCGCAAACAGCCGGAGGACTGGCGTCGATTGTCACTCTGCTCAATTTCATCGCATGGTCCGTATTCCTGATCTGCTGCATCAACGTCGCTTCGCTGTTGCTGGGGCGAGCTTTCGAGCGCTCGGGCGAGACGTCGCTTCGAGTCGCGCTGGGAGCGACGCGACGGGCGTTGGGCGGAGAGTTGCTCAGCGACAGCGTCGCGATCGCGCTGGCGGGTGGAATCCTCGGCCTGTTGTTTGCAGTTGGCATAAAGCGGGTTCTTCCGGGCTTCCTGTTTGAAGAAGATGCCGAGCGGCTCGCGTTCGTGCCCCCGGTCGCAGCGCTGATAGCGTCCGCGATGGTTTGCGTGAGCATCACGGTGCTTGCGGGAATGCTGCCAATGCTTGCGACGGTGACCGGCCGGCCGTGGACGGTTCTTCAGCGGGAGCAAGGAACTTCCTCGACAAAAACCGTGAGGCTGAGGTCCGCCCTGGCCGTTCTGCAGATTGCATTCTGCTGCGCTCTGGTGATCTTTGCGGCCCTCCTCCTGGAGGGGCTTCACAGCGCGCTGAAAACCGGAGCGGGTGACAAGCTCGGGAACGCGATCCTTGTGACGGTTGCGGCGAGTCCTCCGCCCAATTCCCTCCCCGACTACTTCGAAGCTGTTGTTCGCAGTGCGAAGTCTGTCCGCAATGTTGCTCCGGTGGCGTGGGCAACACAACTTCCAGGAAGCCGGCCGGTCTGGCAGTCTTTCCGCATCCAGCCGGCGTCGTCACCGCTGCACCCGGTGGATCTGGATATCGCCGAATTCTCCAGGGGCGATTGGGACCAGCCGGACAAGGAGCTGACCGCGGGACGAATGTTCGGCATGCAAGGTCAGGCGTGCAGAATTGCCGTGGCCGACAATGCAGCGGCAGATGCGCTGTCGGGCCGCGCGACAGCCGGCGAAGAAATCTTCGATGCCACCGGATTCCCGGTCGACATCATCGGCGTGGTCAAGGGATCCTCCGGGGAACTTCGCATCCCACGTCCGACGATCTATTTCGATCCGCTTGGCGGTAATGCGCTTGCTCCCATGAGAGGCGCCCGGTTCCGGGCTCCGGCCGCCCTGTCATCCGCCGAGATTGAGCTCAACGTCAACTTCGTCTCGAGCGGTTATCTGCAGGCATTTGGCCTGTCGCTGATTGGCGGCCATTGGTTCCCGGACCGCGGACTGTTTTCCGATCCATGCCGGCGCGTGGGAGTAATCAATCAGGAAGCGGCGGATCTGTACTTTGGCGGCAAACCGCTCGGCGCAGGAATCATTGACCCAAGTGGCGGCCGCACCGAGATCGTCGGAATCGTTCGATCGCAACGCCTGGGGATTTTTGAGCAGCGTGCGGAACCCGCTGTTTTCCTCCCCGTCTGGCAACAATACCCATTACGCATGACGCTCATTCTCAGGACTTCGAACCCGAGCAAGCAAACGATGGGCGAACTGCGCCGCAAGATCGAGCCGGTGCCCGGACACGGCGCGGCGCCACCCGCCATCGAAACGCTCGATACGCGGTTGGAACGGACAGCGCTGGCCCCGCTGCGGATTGCGACACTGATCGCGCTGGCATCCGCGCTCGCTGCATTGACGGTGAGCATGATCGGGGTTTTCAGCATTCAGAGCCACGTGGCGAGAGAGCGCAAGAAGGTTCTGGCCATTCACCTTGCGTTTGGCGCTCAGGGATGGCGCATCCTGGCCAAAAGCCTTGTGGAGTCAGGACGGCTTGTCTTCGCGGGATGCGTGGCGGGTACGCTGCTTGCGCTCGCCCTGCAGCGCGTGTTGTTGAGCGAAACCGGACTGATCGGCAATCCACCACTGCGTGCGTGGCTCCTCGCGCTGCTGTTGCCCGGGCTTGCGGTTCTGGTGTCGGGCGGGCTCGGCGCGATCCGGACAGTGAGGGTGGACCCGATGGCGATCCTGCATGAGAGATGAACGGGTGGACAAGGCTTTTTTATCCCGGCACTAATATACCTGAGTGAAGTACAATGGAGAGGCCGTGACAGGGCAGTAGTAGTCAGTTTTCTTTTTTATTGACAATCTTCCGCATGACCTGAGCGAATTGCTCAAAGTCTCCTCTGATATCGAGTGTGGAGTTTTTGGGGGCGTGGTCCTTGACTGGATTGGACCAGCGTTTCCCGCGATTCGGTTGCTTTGGTTTAGGCGCGGGCAAGGGCTTCATATTGCGCAATGATAGCGCAGGCGGGATCAGCAACAAAGCTTGGAATCGCGCATTATACATAAAAAATAAGATGTCTGGCTGTTGAATTGTGGAAATATAGACCCAAACTCTGTTGAAAATCTTGCTTCTGCCTTTCTTAAATC
>JASHQQ010000225.1 GCA_030039035.1 Acidobacteriaceae bacterium
CTATGACGCCCTTTTTCGTGATCAGCGAGGCCGGGACAAGCGCGGTCAACTTGCTCGTGCTCACAAAGGTCGAGGTCAGCCTGGTGGTATCCCACTTCACTATCGCGGTGTTGGTAAAGTTGGCGCCGTTGATCGTCAGCGTAAATTTCGGCCCACCTGCGTTTACCTCTTTGGGGCTGAGACCGCTGATAGACGGCTTTGCAGCCCATGCCGCATCTCCATGCAGGATCGTCAATCCAAAGACAAGTGGGAGAACGAACCGTATCGACAGGCGCAGGCTGTGCATTGGTATCTCTCAACTCCGCGGGTTATACCCGGAACCCGCCGGCGTTTGCGCCGCGGGCGGTGAAAATAGAGGCTGAAGATGGCTGCGAGCCGGATGAGGTG
Source organism: Acidobacteriaceae bacterium (assembly GCA_030039035.1). Taxonomy (GTDB): domain Bacteria; phylum Acidobacteriota; class Terriglobia; order Terriglobales; family Acidobacteriaceae; genus Telmatobacter. The sequence goes on from JASHQQ010000225.1 coordinate 388, forward strand.
GAGGAAACCCTTCGTCCATGCTCCGCCACGTGATTTGGCGCGTCAAGCTATTGCGAGCGCACGGCCGGTCGATTCTTCGTCATTTAACAAAGCCCGCCGACGCAGTCCTGCGGTTCAATTTCGAACAACCTGTACTCTACTTGCACCTCCGGATCGACGATTCCGGACACTGGTTACGGCGCCGTTACGATGGATACGGGCTGCGTGGGATCTGTGCCGGTGGAACTGGAAAACGCGGCGGTTAATGCTCCGGTACTCGGGTTCTGCGTAAAAACCTCAAGATCGGGAGTGCCTCCCGAGTCGATCAGCAGAACATAATTCCCGCTGCTCTCCTCGGCCAGGCCGATGGGATCGATTCCGGCGGCGATAGTGCTCCCGGCGGTAAGGGAGTATGCGGACTCCGATACCTCGAAGGCGAAACCGGTGATCGTCCCGGCCACTCCGCCGGCCTTGCTGTTGGCGACATAGACATAACTTCCCGAAGAAATCGGCAAAATGGCGTTGGGCGAGACGCCGCCGCTGGGATAAGGGGAACCCGGAGACTCGACCAGCGTGGAAGTAAGCGAGGCGTAATTGAAAGCGCGCAAGCCGCCGGAATTGCCGGTAGAGTTTCCGAAACTCTCGCCGACATAGAACATGCGGTTCTGCGGATCGACCGCGACGGAAAGCGCCGATCCGCCGAGGTTTTTCGCCGGGATGGTGAGGGCGAGCGAAGACTCGAACGGATTGGAATCGCTCGCCTGAAACGGCATCACGACCGTTCCGCTCGGCCCGTCGGCAACAAAAACGTGACCGTTGTCCGGCGACAGAACTACCTGTTGAACCGCCGACGCCGGCAAAGCGGCCTGCTGATTCGCGCCCGATCCAAGCAGGCCGGTGGTGGAATCGAGCGGAACGGCGTTCAACGCGCTTGAGGCTGGACCCGCCTCCACCAGCCAGGCGCCTGTCGCGTCAACCTGCATCGTGGACGCAACTTCGGTCACGATCGCTTCACCATTGTTCCCTGCGGTCAACGCGCCGGAGGTGGAGTTGATCGTATAGAGGAAGATTCCGGAGTCCGTGCCCACGTAGAGAAATCCTCCGGAAGGCGCGATGGCGGCAGCGTAGGGCTTGTCCTTCAGCGAATAAGGACTGCCGGTGACCTTCGTCAACTTGCCACTTGAAATGGAATAGGCCGCAATCTGTTTCGTCGCCTGATTCAGAACATAGAAAACGCCGGCGACCGTCGGGCTCGAGCAGTTCGAGGTGCAGCCTGGATTCCGGCTGGTATTCGTTCCATAGGGAGATTGCCAGAAGTCTCCGCAGCCGGCCAGCAGCGTCACAACCACCGCGCCAAGCCCGGCGCAAATTGAAACCTTCCTGCCGCTGCCGATTCTGCCAATCCGGTTCCGCGCGTTCCTGAAGATCTTCATCTTGCCATGGCACCTGAGTGTTTCTCTCCGCTCCGGCTCGCCTTTCCTTGTCCCGTAGTCATATCATCGCGAGGCCGCGGCCGGCGCGGAAGCGGGGCTTCCCCCATCCCTGAGTTGCGCTGCGATCCAGCCGGTGATCCCTGTCACCGCCCAGGCCTCGCGATGAGCCTTTCGATCCGCGTAACGCACAAGATGGGCCGGCGGCGCCTGGGCGGCAATCCGATCTCTGGCCGCCGGAGGCGTATCCGCGTCATCCAGAACCTGCTGGATGCGATATTCACGATCCTTCAGCAGAGGGAGATCATCGACCGGGTCGACCCTTGAAGCCTTGTCGAGGAAATCGGCCGTCAGGTATTTCGCGCGCTCCTCATCGGGCACAACAGGAGAACCTTTCAGCCAATCCGGCCAGTCGCCCCATGGATTCAACAGGTCGAGCACCGCAAGGCGGGAATCGGCGGAAGCGGCCAGAATGGCGATCGATGCTCCCGATCCCTGCCCCCACATCGCGGCCTTGTCGACCGACAGGTCACCGCGCGAGGCCAGGTAATCGAGAATCAACTGGACGTCGTGGGCCGAAGATCCCATCGACTCCTGCAGTTCACTGATGAACCACTCGCGCATGGGCCGGTTGCGAAAGCGCTCGCCCGTGAGCGCGGAGACGAATCCGACCGCGGCGAGCCCGTCGCGGGTTACACGCCGGCACCAGCCGTCGTCGATAAAACGATCGGTATCGAAGGGAAAGCTGTAGAGATAGAGCACGACGCGGGGCTTCTGCGCGCCGTGGGGCCTGACAATATAGATATCGATCGGATCGCCGCGTCGCCATTCCAATCGGACCATTTCCCGGGAGTACGCCGGTGTCTCGGCCTTCTCCATCGGCAGGCCGGGAATGATCGGTTTCAGTGTTGCCCGGTCCACCGGCAGCCTTGTCCAATCTTCCTGAGGCAAAACCGCGGGCGTGCTCGCTGTTCCCGCGCCTGCGTAAGGCGGGAACACCTGCTGTGCGCGCATTCCATTCACAGCGGGAATGCAGAGAAGCCCGGATGCTGCCAGAACTCGAATGAACATGGATGAGCGGATAAGGGAAACTTGCTCCTTTGAAAAGGTCAAGGCAGATCCGCCGAAGCGCGGATCTGCCATGGACTCTTTCCGTATTCGAAATGCTATTGGCGTTTTCCGGTGTTGCCGGTAACCACACCGTTGTCCAGGTTATAGTCGCCGTCCGCCTGCTTCGAATACACGAGGCCGCCGACGTCTCCGCCGGATTCGGCGCAACCGGCAGCGGTTCCGTTGCAAGGCGTGTCCGTTGTAGCCAGACCGCCGCTGTTGGGGCTCGGGAACGTCACACCCGGCGGCGCAAAGTGCGAGCGGACGATTCCAAGGGCGCTGACAGGAACAAAGTCAGGCTGGGTCGGCGACAGGAAGTTCACGGCATCGGCAACCAGCGACTGCACCGCCGTGAGCCCGGTACCGCTCGTGTCCGTCACCATTCTGACAATCGACCAGATCGGGTAGCTGCCGTCTTTCACGTGCGCCAGCGTAACGTCGCCGAGGAGGTTGTTGCCCGAAGTCGGAACCAGACCATCCACCCAGACTTCCTGGATGGGATCGACGCCATCGACGGTGAGGTACTTGTCGTTGGCAGCCGTCGCTCCGGAGAAGTTCGCCGCGCTCCAGAAAGCGTACCCGAGGCTGTCCGAGGTCGCCTGAACCGCCTTGAGCATATTGCCGGTGCCGATTGCGCGCCACCTGCCGCTCTCTGTCGTTGTCCCGCGCGCGGTGGTGTTGTCTTCATTCAGGGGATTCTGCGAAGGATCCCAGGTCCCTCCCGTCACCCCGCTGGCGCAGTGCATGATCGGGAACGCGAGGCCGTTGGTGTTCGCGGCGATGGCCGCCTCGCCGATCTCCTGCGAAGTCTTGTTCTGCACGTTGTTGGGAATGCCGTACTCCATGGTGTTGTAAGTCCCCGAGACTGGCTCGCGGAGGTAGACCTGGGAGCCGATGGTGGACGAGGCGAAGGCGCCGGGATTGATATCCGCGACGCGCCCGTAGGTGCCGTCAAGATATCCGGCCAGCGTGGCGCGTGTCACGTTCGACACCAGCAGGCTGCCGAATCCACTGGAATCCGATGGGTTCACAACAACAACCACCGGAACCGCTCCCACCGACGTCACCGTAAAGGTGCCCGGCAATGCGTCTCCGGTAATCGGATCGGTTCCGGTCAGGTCGAAGTCGAAGATATTGAATGAGCTGCCGGAGCCGTTGGTCTGATGGGTCGAACCCTGGATCGCCGTGCCGACGCCGGTCGTGCCGGTCTGATAGCCCAGCCCAAGGTACTGCGCCGAGCCGCCGACCGAGTTTCCGCAGGGCGTCAGCGCCCGCAAGGTGGCAAACTTTGCGTCCTCGGGACGGATATCCGTCGCCGCCGCGTTGACCGATGCTCCATTGACCACCGTGCCGATCGCCGACGGCAGCGAAGTGTCGGTGAATCCGGGAAGCTGGTTGCTGCCGCTGATGGGATAGGTGCCGCTTACGGAGATTGTGCAGCGCGGCTTGGCGAAGAAACACCGGTTTCCGATTGTGGAATCGGCGTTCAGGTACGTATAGATGACGCTGCTGGCGCCCGGCGCAGTGCAGGTGCCGCCGCCTGTCGACCACGCGATCCACGCGGTGGTTTGTTCCAGCGTGCCGCCGCCCACGCGACTGTCCTTGGGCTGTTCGACGGTTTTGGACGATGTCGTCCATACGCATCCCAGGGTCGATGCGGCCGCCTGTCCCATTTCCAGCCACATTGCCGACGAGCCGACTGCGGCAAATTGCACGGTTTGAGCGTTGACGCTCGCCGCAACAGAAACCACCATCGCAGCGACTACTCCAAGCAAGGTCTTTCTCAAATTCATTTGCTGCTCCTGTGCATAGGTTGTTCCGCGCGGTTTTCGCGCAAGGGGGGCCGACTGCCGTGAGACTACGGACCGTAGTCCGCGAGAGATCGCGCCTCCGTCTGTCCGCAGTGAACCTTATAAAGGGGAACAGTCGGAATTGCAGTTGAATTTTCGGGTAATTTCGCAGACCTTTACCAAGTCTCGTGCTTCGCAGTCTGTCGGGCGCGTCACGCCTGCCGGTTTTTCGGCCACCAACGCCCCGAAGGATCGTGCAGGTTACCGGAAGTTACCGTCGCAGATTTGAATCGGATTACTTCAGCCGAGATTTGGCTGAGACACAGCAGTCGAAGATACCGGTGAGGACGCGAGCGAATGGTCAAGTCGGGCGAGGACACCGTCTTCTGTACGAATCTCCGCGCGAAACGCGGCGCAGCCGTCTCCCGGAGCCAGGACAGTGCATAACGAACCGCCCTCCTGGTTGCACTATTTTCACTCTTTTTTCATAAGCGGCTTTCAAAAGCCAGACGTAGTATTGCGCTTGGAAAGAAAGCCACCTCCAGCGCTGCACCACCCGGATCAGCTCAGATTGTCTGTCGGCGAACCTGTCTGTTGAGCCGAGTTGCCGGTTCGCCTCCGACATACAGCGTACGAAGCTTTCGAACCAATTAGCGGATAAGTGGTTCGCGCAAAGTTACCCTCGCGCGAGCCCGGGAGATAGGTATGCTCGAAAGTCGCAGGGACCGCCTGTCGCCCGGCGCGGACGCTGCAGGATCCTTGAATCGCTCCGCCGCCTTGGCTGAGTCAGGAGCCGATCCCGATTCCGGCGCGGGAGCATCGCCGACGCCTCAACACTCAGCGCAAACCGGTCCTGATGACGTTCGTGCCCTTTGGCAGGAACGGGCATTCCGCGACTCAAGCGAGGAGCTGCTCTCTGTGAGGAAATTGAATACGTTTCGGGCAATGACAAGCGTGAAGGGCATTCAGAGCCGGACTGTTCTTGCGGGGTTGGCGCTGATCGGCTCTTCGAGCGTTCTGCTCCTTTCCGGGTGCAGTTCGAGTTTTCACCCCAGCGTCGTGCCGATCGGGAACGCCGTGCAGGTCACCGGAATCGGGGGCAAGGTGCATGGCGGCCAACAGCCCGTCACGAGCGCCACGGTGCAGATCTACGAGGTCTCCGTGGCCGGGGCCGGATATGGAGCCTCCGCCGCTCCGGTGCAGCAGAACGGAACGAACGTGACGACCACAACGGACGCCAACGGCAACTGGACGTATCCCACTTACACCTGCACATCCACCTCCGACGAGCTCTACGTGCTGGCGACGCAAGGGAATTCGGGTAGTGGAAACAACGCGGCGCTCGCGCTTTCGGCCGCGCTCGGAACTTGCGGGAATGTCGGAAACATCGGATTTGTATTTGTCGACGAGGTCACGACGGTGGCGACCGCCTACTCGCTGGCCGGATTCATGACCAACTCGACGAGCGTTGGCACCAGCTCCACGAACGCCATTGGCCTGACCAACGCATTCGCCACGTTCAATAACCTCGTGAATCTCAATACCGGCCAGGCGCTGACGGTCACTTCCGCGTACGCCACGGCGCCGATGAACGCCAGCCCCGACGTATTCAACAGCATCGTTCCGTACGACACGATCAATACGCTGGCCGATGTTCTGTCTTCCTGCGTGAACACGGACGGGACCGGTTCCGGATGCTCGAACCTCTTTGCGTTGACGGGCGGAGTCGGCGACACCATGGATGCGGCGCTTTATATCGCGCACAATCCCGGGTTGATCGCCAACGGTGTCAGCAACGTCTCCGCGCTCTTCGATCTCTCTCCGCCGAGCCCGCCCTTCCAGCCCACGCTACAGAACCCTCCCACCGACTTCACGTTGACACTCAACTTCATCGGCGGAGGTCTCGGCGGCGTAAGGACGACAAGCCGTTCGGGCGGCCAGAACATCGCCATCGATGCGAACGGGAACGTCTGGATACCCAACAACCTGCGCCAATCCGTCAGCGAGCTGAGCAACCTGGGCGCTCCGCTTTCGCCTGCCACCACAACCAACCAGACCTCTCCGTACGCTCCGATCCAGCTTGGAGGCTGGGGGGCATCGGTGGCCGGGCTGTTTGTTGCGCCCAGATCCGTCGCGATCGACCAGGACAACAATGCCTGGATTGCGGACGAAAGCAATTGCCTCGTGGCATTGAACTCGAGCGGCTCGCCGCTTTCCGGCGCTCCGTTTACAAGCGCATGCCCCTCCGGTTCCGGCGCGACCGGCGTCTCCGTCGATGCCGCGAATCAGGTCTGGGCTGCTGGCGGGACCTTTATCACGGCGACCAGCGATGCAGGAGCGCTGGCCAGCGGATTCCCGGTTTCCGGCTTCGATTCGTTGACGGGCTTCCTTGGAGCGGATTACGCGGGACATACCTGGTGGATCGACGGCGGCAACAACCATTACGGCGCGCTGAACTCCGACGGCACGTCCTTTGTCACGTCGACAACCCTGATTTCGGGCCCCGACTCGTACTATGCCGCCTTCGGCTTGCTTGCGGCGTCGGCGGGAGGCAACGGTGGGCTGGCGCTCTGGGTACCCGAAGGCCAGGGCGGAACGCTGAACGTGCAGCCGATCAACGTGACGGGCTCCATCAACAATCTGCCCAACGCGTTGCTGCCCTCGACCGAAGCCGGTCCGGAGGGAGTTGCCTCGGATGGAAACAGCACTTACTACATCGTGAACGGCGGGGGCGATAACGGAGGGAATACCGTTCCGGCGAATCTCACGATCATCAGTTCCAAAGGCTCCGTGATCTCGCCTCCGGACACCGGGATTGAAGGCGGTTCCGCGTTGACCGTGCTGGGCGCGCCCACGGGAGTAGCGGTCGATCAATCGGGGAATGTGTGGGTGGTAAATACCACCAATAACAATCCCGCGGCTCCCGGCCAGATCCTCGGCCCCGGTCAAGCCGGCCATACGAATGTCACCGAGTTTGTCGGCCTTGGCGCGCCGGCTCAGCCCGTATTCTCACTGGCTGCAAAGAATCAGACCTACGGCGCGGAGCCGTAAGCGGTCGAACCCGCAACGTGGCGGGACCGTCGGCTCCCCAGGGAGCCGCAGGCCGCACCGTAATAGCAGAATCAGCCCACCGCTTATTGAAGGAGATTGAACGTGAAGAAGATTGGACTGATACTTCCGGTTGCACTGTTCATATTGGCGGCAGCTCTCCCCGTGCTGGCGCAGTCAGGATGCGTCGACTCGCCGGAAAATCCGACGCTCGTGCTGGGCCTGATCGCAAGCGCCGCGGGAATTGGATTTGTCCAGGTCCGGAACCGGCTTCAGTCCCGCAAGCGTTCCCGTTCCAGGGACAGGTAGCCGGGTTCGCGGAGCTCGTTGCCTGCTCGCCGCCGGCGGCCGGGCTCACCTCTCGCGCGTCCTGCTTCGGAGGTGAGTTCGGCGTGGCGGCGTGGACGCGGCGTCGGCCAGGATCCGCGCGGTGCCGGAGAGTTTCAAAATCCGGCGTGACACATTCAATGGTCATCGGTTTCGCAGTGACTCCAATGCTTACGGTATCTTTCCGTCCCGGCAAATGAACTTCTTCGCAGTGCTACTTTTATTGTCCGATCGCGCCAGAAGTACCGGAAGGAAGAATCTGGAGCGCAGAATTTCGATCTTGTGTTTGGCGCTCGCCGCGATGGCGGCAGCCGGGTGCGGAAGTGTCGTCAAACCCCGGATAAGCCCGATCGGGTTCACGACAGCGACCGGCGCCAGCGCGCCCGCGCTGACTTCTCTGGCCGTAAATGGCCAGGCGTACTTTGTCGCTTCGGTCACGCATGATAACCAGTTCCTCGGAGTGAGCTGGACCGTTGCCTGCGGGAGCGCGAGCCCTCCAAGCTCCAATACGATCGATACGTCTTGCGGCATCCTGAATCCTTCCCAGACCGCGAGCGGCCCCGTGCCCACCTACCCCACGCCGGGCATCGTCTTCGTTGCCGGATACACCGCGCCGCCCACGATTCCGAAAGGAGGAACCGTCACGATCACCGCGCATGCCACGAGCCTGCCGTCGGTCAGCTCGAGCGTCACGCTGACCATCGTGAATGCCGCAAGCACCGGTGAGCTGGAGCCGGCCCCAAGCGACTAGGGAATCTTAGTGCTTTTCAGTGGAAGAGCCGACACGGAAGATCGGGACCGCCGGCGGCAGGGATTCAACAAACAAATCCATGCAAAGAGTCTCCTGACTGCGAATCTCCCGTAGTTTCCAGCAGCGCGCAGCCCGGAAGGGAACCGAATGATGAGTCCGGTCCAAATCGAGATTCCCGCAACGAGCGGATGCCCGTCTGCGCGTCCTGCAAGCCAGCGCCGGGCTCCGGTTGGCGACACGCGGGTTTTCTGCTCCGGGCTTCTTCACAGGATGAGGCATCCCGCACCGGGGCGCGACCGGCTGTGGTACTCGGGAATCCTCGGCAGCGCCTTGTGTCTGGCGGCATTCGCTTTGAACGGCTGCGGGTCGCCCCGCAAGCCGCAGCTAGGTTCCATCTCCGTCACTGACCCCACCGGCGCCGAAAAGGGCCAGCTCAATTCCGTCATTGTGAACGCGACCGTGGCTATCAGCGTTGCCGTTTCCGGCGATACAACGAATCTCGGCGTGGATTGGACCCTGAATTGTCTCGGCAGCGCCGTGGCCACTTACACAACCAACGTTTGCGGCGTGCTCAATCCGGTGCACGTGGGCAGCAACATCGACATGCTTTTCACGGCGCCGGAGTACGTGCCGATCGGAAACACCGTGACGCTGACAGCCAGCGTCACCAGCGATCCGTCGCAGCAATCCAGCGTCACGCTGACCATTCTTCCGCAGCCGATCACCATCGCCCTTACCGGCACGCCCCCGCCCTCGCAACTGGGCGCGAGCGAAACGGCGCAACTGGAGGCGCTGGTGACCTACGACCCGGTTGCAGCCGGTGTGAACTGGAAGGTGAACTGCGGAAGCAGTTCCTGCGGATCGCTGAATCCCACGCTCACGGCCAGCGGCAATCCCACCACCTACACCGCGCCGGCCGCGATTCCTCCCGGCGGTAAGGTCACGATCACGGCGACCTCGGTTTCCGATTCCACCAAATCGACCAGCGCGATCATCGCCATCCTGCCCGTTTCGGTGACGGTCTCTCCCGGCAACGTCAAGGTCCCCGCACGCGGCTCTGTCCCCTTGACGGCAACCGTAACCTACGATGCATTCGACGCGGGCGTGGACTGGGAGGCGCCGAAGTGCGGAACGCCGGACAACTGCGGCTCCGTATCTCCCGCTCACACCGCGAGCGGAACCCCGACAACCTACACCGCACCCAATACCGTTCCCGCTGACGCAAAGGTGACTGTAACGGCCAGGTCGACGACCGATCCCGAAGCTACCGCCACCGTGCGGATCGCGATCGGCGCTCCGCCGCCGATCCAGGTGAGCGTGAAGCCGGCATCCGGACTGTTGCAGTTGGGCGGCTCCACGACGGTTGTGGCTACAGTGGTGAACGACTACGCCAATGCCGGCGTGAACTGGCTTTGCGATCCCGGAGCGTGCTATCCGACGATCAGCAAGACGGCGCCCTATCAGACGACCTATACCGCGCCGTCACAGATTCCACCCAGCCATCTCTTCACCGTGAAGGCCAGCTCGATCACCGACCCGACGAAGATCGGAGTGGCGAACATACAGATTGCGCCAACCATCTCGGTGGCCATCACCTCGGCTCCCACTACGGTCACAGCCGGTTCGCCTTCGAGCTTTACCGCCAAGGTCACCAACGATATCGGCTCGGGAGGCGTCGACTGGACCGCGTCCAACTGCGGACAACTCGACTGCGGCGCGTTCAACTCCGGCAACGCGAATGCGCCAAGCCATAGCGCAAGCGGCGCTGCGATCGCCTACACTTCACCGCTGCAGATACCGGCCACGACGGTGACGATCACAGCCACATCGACCGCGTCGGAAACGGTGACGCCCATGCAGTCGGCTTCGACGCAAGCGACCGTGATTCCCGTCCCCTATGCGCGGTTCGTGCCTTTCGCGCCGGGCACGCTGCCGCTGTCGAATGCCGCGTCTCCCGTGCTGTTCAACCTGATCGCAGTTGCCGCCAACGATACTTCCAACGAGGGCGTGGATTGGGCAGTTTGTTCCGCTACCTCGACCTGCGGCGAATTCCTTGTGACCCCGGCCATCCCGCCCACGCTTTCCAATCCCGCAGGAGTTCCGCCGGTGTATGCCTCCACGCTGCATACTCCAAGCGGTCGCGTCGTCAGTTATCTGCCCCCGAGCGAAATGCCAAATGGCGGAACCGTCACGATCAAGGCAACCGCCACGGCGGATAAGACCGCTACCACTTCCGCGGTGATATCGATCGCGAACGACACCACCGGATTCACCGGCGTTGCACTCAACGGCGTTGTGCAAGCCGGGACTCTTCCCGTCTCCGGAGCGTCGATTCAGCTCTATGCCACCGGTTCCACCGGATACGGTTCCGCCTCGACGCCTCTCGTCATCGACAGCGGCAGCACGATTGTGACTACTGGGACCGACGGGACTTTTGCGATTCCGGCCGGCTACACCTGTCCCTCCCCGTCCAGCGAACTCTACCTGGTCGCGCTCGGCGGCGTGTCGGGCGGAGCCAAAGCCAATGCCCAGCTCGGCATGATGACGGCAGTTGGACCCTGCAGCAACCTCAACTCGTCTGTGTCGATCGCGGTCAACGAGGTGACCACGATCGCGTCGGTCTGGGCGCTCGCTCCCTTCACGGGCGCCGACTATGAGCATATCGGGTCGAGCGCCTCGAACTACGCGACGGGATTCGCCAACGCCTTTGCATCGGTGAACAATCTGGTCGACATCACCACCGGCAAAGCTCTTTCCCTCACGCCGGCGGGATACGGAACCGCGCCGCAAGCCGAAATCAACACGCTGGCGAACGCCATCGATAGCTGCGCCGCAACGGCTGGAGGCGCGCCCGGTGATGGCAGTGCCTGCAGCAACTTCTTCGAAGCGTCGAATGTCAGTCCGCTGGGCATGGGGAATCCTGCCAACTCGCCGACCACCATTCTGCAGGCGGTGTTGGAGGTGTCGCAGTATCCGGGCAATCTCTTCGCCACTCCGACACCGGCCACGCCTCTCTACAACATCGCCGCCGCGATGACCAGCCCGCCGTTTCTTCCTGTGCTGACTGCGGCTCCGAATGACTGGAGCCTCGCCATCAGCTTCGCCGGCGGAGGGCTCGGAGGCAGCGGCCCCACCAGCCCGGAATCCAATTCGATGGCCATTGACGCGGCCGGGGACGTCTGGGTCTCCAATCGCCGCACCGCGAGTGTGTCGGAGCTATCGAACCTTGGAGCGCCGCTGTCGCCCTTTGCCTCGGGAGACACGACCGAAACGGCGGGCGGTTTCACGGGCGGGGGCCTGATTTTGCCCAAGAAGATCGCCATCGATCTCGAGGGCAATGCCTGGGTCCTGAATGCGGACAGCTCGCTCACAGAACTGAATTTCGAAGGAGCGCCTGTCAAGGGAACTCCGTTCAGGGGCGGAGGCACCGCCACAGCCAACGGACTGGCGATCGACGGCTCGGGCTTCATCTGGGTCACCGACGCCGGGCCTCCGGGCGACGTGGCCCGATACGCAGGATTCAACGCGGTGATCGACGGCAAACAGATTGCCAACGGCACGCCGGTATCTCCATCGGGCGGGTATGTCGCCGGCATTCAGAATCCGAACGGAGCGATCGCCGTCGACGGATCGAACACGGTCTGGGTTCTCAATGAGGGCAACTATGCGGCCGCCGAGCTGAATGCCGCCACCGGCGCGCTCCTTCGCACCGACTATGGCTATCTCGCGAATTCGACCACCGGGCTGCCTCTCATGCCGCTGGAAAGCGTGTTCAACTCCATCGATTTCGGCCAGACCATGGCCATCGACAATGCGGGAACTTCGGCAAGCCCCGCATTCAATGCGTACATACCGAATCCTGACACCAGCGGCTTCGCGCAGATCTACGAGTTGCTCGCAGGCGGCTCGGTCGCGAACGACGGTGGAATCGGCGAAAACCTCAGCCTCGGAATCCCGCCCGTCTACGCGCCGATCGCCATCGACGGATCCGGTCATCTTTGGCTGGTAACCCAACTCAACACCAACAATGGCCAGCCCGCTTCGCTTACCGAACTGAGTGCTTCGGGAGCTTCTCTGAGCGGCAGCCTCTCGGCGCCGGGGCTCGTCGGGCCGGGCCTGGTCAGCGGTCCGTCCGCAATCGCCGCGGACGGTTCAGGCAATGTCTGGGTTTTGATCGACGCTCCGAACAGCACCGTAACCGAATTCATCGGAGTCGCTACACCGGTGGTGACGCCGCTTGCCCTCGGGTCGCAGACGAAGGCGCTGGGCCAGAAACCGTGAACAGGAAGCGAAACCGAGGAGCTGAAAGACGCCGCCTCGAACAGCATTCTCGACGAGTCTTGGGCGTACAGACACAGGATCAAGGAGACGGTTCAATGATGAGGATCATGGGAGCACTGGCTGTACTCCTGCTCGCCGCCAGTGTTGCCGGCGCGCAGACAGAAACTGCCGCCGGCCAGAGTACGGCAATGCCCGCGAAAGCGAAACATAAAACCACCGCGCAACTGGAGCAGGAACTCGACGATCTCGGACAAAAGTACGACCGTCTGCAACAGGAGATGGAGACCTTCAAGGCCGATGCCGAGCGCCGCGAAACCGCGCTCGAAGAAGCCTACAAAACCGCCACTGCGGCCCGGGCCGCGGCAGAGGAAGCCGCCAGACAGGAGAAGCTCCGCGCGGAGAGCACGCTGGAGACGGTAACAAAAACCAGCGACCAGGTGACGAGCCTGCAAAGCGCGGTCGCGGACCTGAAGATGAACTCCGCATCGCTGGCCGACACGCTGCAGACCGAACAGAAAAAGGCCGCGGAGCCGCCCGAAGCGATTCCATTCCTCGGGATCAGGATCAAGCCCGGAGGCTTCGTCGCTGCCGAGACCGTCGACCGGCAGCACGGCATCGGCGGCGACGTGAACACGCAGTTTTCCGGCATACCGTTCTCCGGACAGACCGCCGGACTGCTCTCGGAGTTCAATGCCAGCGGCCGGCAGTCGCGCATCAGCCTGCTCGCCGAAGGGAAGCTCTCCGCAAGCGCGCTGCGCGCCTACTACGAAGCCGACTTTCTTTCGTCGGGAACGACTTCCAACGACAACCAGAGCAACAGCTATTCGCTTCGTCAGCGGCAAGTGTGGGGCCAGGCCGATCTGCACAGCGGATGGACCTTCACCGGCGGGCAGATGTGGTCCCTCGCCACGGAATACAAATCCGGGCTCATGAATCTCCGCGAGCAAATCCCGATGACCATCGACGCGCAGTATTCCGTCGGCTTCACCTGGGAGAGGCAGTACGGCTTTCGCGTCGTGAAGGACATCAAGGACCGGTTCTGGGCCGGCTTCGCGGTGGAGGAAGCGCAGACGCTGAATCTCGGCGGGCACAATCTGCCCGCGCTGGTGTATCAGCAGGCGGGCAACAGTGGGGGCCTCTACAACGCGTCCGCAAACTACAGCTTCAATCCTGTCCCCGACCTGGTGGCGAAGGTCGCCTTCGAGCCGGGCTTCGGACATTACGAGATCTTCGGCGTGGGCCGCTTCTTCCGCGCCCGCGCCTATCCCAACGAGCCTCCGATGCTGACAACGACGTCCTGGGGACCGACGAGCTCGACCGGCACCACGACCGGAGCCTTCACGGCCAAAACCGCGGGCGGCGGGCTGGGCGCCAACGCGCGCATTCCTCTCTTCTGGAAACATCTCGAACTGGGCGCGCACGCGTTGGCCGGCGACGGAATCGGCCGCTACAGCTCTTCCACGCTGCCCGATGCTACCGCCCATCCCGACGGCACGCTCGAACTACTGCCCGGGGGATCGGCGCTCGGTTCTCTCGAGTGGCACGCCACACCGAGATTCGACATGTACAGCTATTACGGCGGCGAGTATGTGAAGCGGGCGTTCTATCCCACGGGATTCTTCGTGACCACGCCGCCCACCAACGACTTCCAGCCGCCTGTCGGCCAGCCCATCGTTGGCGGCTACGGTGCGCCGACCAATATCGAGTTCGGATGCAATATCGAGGCGCAACCGGCGTCTTCGCCCAATGGCGGCGGGGATGTGCCCGGCAGCGCGCTCGGTTGCACATCGGACAACCGCAACATTCAGGAAGGGACGCTCGGCTACTGGTTCCGCTTTTACAAGGGCCTGCACGGAACGCTGCAGCAGGGCATTCAGTACTCATACGTGGTTCGTCACACATGGCAGGGCGTAGGGCTTGCCGCCAATCCGGTGACCGGCGCTCCCGCGATCACGGGCTCCCCCAAGGCGATCGACAACATGTGGTTCACTTCGTTCCGGTATTACATTCCGTGAAGACCGCGGCCAGGAAGGTGCGCAACGGCATGGCGTCCATCCAGCCGAGACTGGGCGCACAGGAGTTCAACCCGATGTTTCGATGGCTGTTAAAGTTCGCGTCCCTTCTGGCGACAATGCTTCTTTTGTACGGTGTGTCGTTGCGCGCCCAGAACGGCCGCATCTCCGGGCAGGTAACGGATCCCCAGGGCAAGACGGTCGCCAGCGCTACCGTGCAGGTCGTCAACCAGGGCGGCACGCTGCAGCGCGAAACCAGATCGGATGCCGGCGGGGCATATTCTTTCGCCGACCTGCCGCCGGATATCTACCTGATCGTCGTGCAGGCCCAGGGATTCAACGACTTCACGAGCGACCCACAGACTCTGGCGGGGGGCCAGACGCTCACTTTCAGCCCGAAGCTCACATCGGTCAAAGGCGAATCGACAACCGTTGTCGTGCAGGGCGGCGGCGCCAGTCATATCGAACTCGAGAGTGCAACCATCTCCGGCACCATTTCCAACCAGGAGGTGACCACCCTCGGCCTGAACGGCCGCAACTTCATGCAATTGACTACAACCACTCCGGGAGTCAGTAACCAGTCGGGCCAGGATGAAGCCAAAGTCGGCGTCGCGGGCAGCGCCAAATTCAGCGTGAATGGCGGCCGCGTGGAATACAACACGTTCACGATCGACGGCAGCGACGTGCTCAATACCAGCATCAACGCAAGCCGGGGCCAGGGCCAGCCGCTCATCGTTTACCCCAGCCTGGATGCGATCCAGGACATTCAGGTCCTGACCTCGAACTACGGCGCGATGTACGGCAAAACGGCGTCGGGAAGCGTGATTGTCACTACAAAATCAGGGACCGGGGCGCTTCACGGCAACGCCTATGGCTTCATCCGCAATGAAGTCTTCAATGCGCGCAATTACTTCGACCAGCCCGGCCGGACGCCGCTCTACCGGCGGCAGGACTACGGCGGGACGATCGGCGGGCCCATCTACATTCCCCATTTCTACAACGCGAAGAAAGACAAGTCCTTCTTCTTCTGGTCGGAGGAGCTGCGCCTGGAGAAGACGCCGGTCGCCTATAACCAGGCGGTTCCCACCGCTGCCGAGCGCACCGGCGACTTCAGCGACGTCTGCCCGCCCAATGCGGCGTCGAGCGTCGGCGCCTATTATCCGGGCGCCTCGCAGTATCCGGACTGCCCGGTGCTCCCGGTCGACAGCTCGCTCAAGAATCCCGGATTTCCCTATGCGCGCGCCAACGTGAATTATCTCGCCGCCGCGATGCTGGCCACGAATATCATACCGCCGCCGAATTCGAAGATCGGCTGCAATACCACCAACCCCTCTCCCTTCGCGCGCTGCTATGTGAACTCGGTCTCTCCCGCCACCTATTGGCGCGAAGAACTGTTTCGCCTTGACCACTACATCACCCAGGCCGAGCAGCTTTCCTTCCGCTACGTTCACGACGACTGGAGCACCACGACGCTGACTCCGCAGTGGGGAATCATCCAGAACAGCTTTCCCACCGTCGAAAACAAGCTCTATGGCCCAGGGCTGGACATGGTCTTCAACCTGACCGAAACGCTGCCGCACTCCGTCATCAATCGCGCCACTCTTGCCTACTCGGTCGAGCACATTACATTGACTCCGGAGCCGGGACCGGGAGTGACGTCGCTGGCCCGGCCCGCGATCCTCGACGCTCCCTGCCATACCGTGACCGGCGGTACCCCCACTCCGCCCAACCCCAACAATCCGCCGCAAAAGCTCACCGAATGCCCGATGGGCTACATCTTCAACAACGGTTTCGGCGGCAAGATGCCGGGCCTGATCTTTCAGGGCAACAATGGAGCTTACGGCGGCCACGGCTTCGCCGCCGATACCGGTTATGCGCCCTGGGAAATGGCCAATCCCACCTATGTCGCGCGCGACGACGTGAGCAAGGTGTGGGGAAAGCACGTGATCCAGTTCGGCGGCGAGATGGTCGTGGCGCAGGAAAACTCGCTCAGCGCCGTCAGCGGCGCCAACTCCGGAGATATCCAGGGGCTTCTCACATTCAGCAATCAGCAGTCGAAGAACACGTCGAACAACGCGTTCGCCGATTTTCTCGCCGGGCCGGGCATCGCGCCGCTGCTTCCCGTCGGCGGCGGACTTCAACCGCTCTTCGGCGGATCCACGACCGCCATCAAGAGTTACACCCAGGATAGCGGACAGGGTCGATACTATAACCGCTATCAGCTCGCCGAGTTATATCTCCAGGACGATTGGCGCATGGTCAGCCGGCTCACCGTGAATGCCGGCCTGCGCGCCAGCCTCTTCGGTACGTGGTACAATCCGCAAAACACCGCTTATAACTGGGAACCGCAGGCGTATAACCAGTCCCTGGGAAAGTCCATATTTATCGATCCCAACAACGGTTTCCTGGTGCGCAATGTCGCCAATGGCGGCAGCTCCGGTTCCCTGCCGCCGGTCCCGCTCAATCTGGGTCATCTCGATCCGGTGATCACCAACGGCCTTGTGCAGTGCGGCGTCGGCGCAGTTCCGGATAGCTGCATGCAGGGACACTTCTTCAATCCGGCGCCGCGCGCGGGCATCGCCTGGGACCCTTTCGGCAACGGACTCACATCGATTCGCGCCGGCTACGGTCTCTTCTGGGAGCACGGCACCAGCAGCGAAGCCAATACCGGTTCCCTGATCGGCGGCGCCCCGCTGATTCTGAGCGAGACGCAGACATTTCCCAGCGCCTCGGCGGGGTCGCTGATCAGCAACGCTTCCAATGTCGGGGCGTATAACACGATTGGTTTCTCGTGCCAGCAAGGCGTGCCGCAGTGCGGCCATGTTTCGTTTCCCGGCGGAGTTACCTTCCCGCTCAATGTAACTTCCATTCCCACCAGGGCCGTGTATCCCTATACGCAGCAATGGAGCCTCAGTATCCAGCGCGCGGTGGGAAAGGATGTTGTCGGCTCGGTCGCCTACGTGGGAAGCAAGGGAACTCATCTTACGGTCGAGGGCGATCTGAACCAGCTCCAGCCTCTGGCCGGGTCGCAGGATCCTTTTCCGGCCGGCCAGCCGATTACTTCCGATATCTGCCAGGCCGGCGCTCTCCTCGGAACCTTTCCCGTTGGCGGAACGAACGCAGGAAACGGGTCGACCTCTTCTCCGGGGATCGGGCCGAATCAGCCGGGCTATCTCAACATGGTTGTCGCCTGCGCCGGCTCGCCCGGATTCTCGGTGAATGGCCAAAAGCTCGGCATCAGCGCCGATTCGATCCGCCCCTATCTCGGGTTCAGCAACATCCTTTCCATCGAGAATGTCGGCAACTCCAACTACAGCGCCCTGCAGGCGACGCTCGGCCGCAGCAAGGGTAACTTCAGCTTCGGCACGGCTTATACCTACAGTCACTCTCTGGACGAGGCTTCCGACCGTTCCAGCGCGAACTTTGTCAACTCTCTCGACCTGCGCTCGAATTACGCCAGCTCCGACTTCGATCAGCGCCATTTATTGAGCGTGAACTATATCTATGAATTGCCTCTGATCCGCTTGCTGGATCGCTTCACCGGCTTCGAACACGAGGAAGACGCGAAGGCTGAAGATCCCAAACCCGGAGAGGCTGCCGCAAAGGCCGATCCGGATTGGCGAAACGCCTCTCTGGTGAGAACGTGGCTCGATCATTGGGAGCTTTCCGGCATCACGGCGTTTATGACCGGGACTCCCTTCAGCGTGATCAACGCGGGCAGCGCCAACGGCATTGGCGCCGCGGATAACGCGGGCGTCGGCAACGGGCTGGGACTGGGCTCCTATCCGGATCGCGTGGGCAGTTCTCGCGGAGTCAAGCCGCTCGGTGGAAACGCGAGCGTGACTGGCAACGGCTCGAACGTTGGCCCATTGCTGCTCAATCCTTCGGCCTTTGCCGCTCCGCGCGGCCTCACCTTTGGCACCGCCGGGCGGAACTCCCTGAACAATCCCGCGCGCACCAACTTCAACGCCTCGCTGCTCAAGCAATTTCCACTGGCCGGCGACCGGAGCCTCGAGTTTCGCACCGAGGCATTCAATATCTTCAATCACACGCAGTTCCGGATTTACGATCCGTCGCACCCCGGTAACACCGGAAATAACGTCGTCAACTGTTACGGGCCTGACTACGCGCAGTTCTCGGCCGGATTCGCCGGCGACCAGAACAACCCGAGCTGTGTTGAAGGCAACTCGTTTCTGCATCCGGTGGACGCGCACGACCCCCGCATCTTGCAGTTCGGGCTGAAGCTGGCTTTCTGATCTTGAAGAGGTACAGGTATGAGCCCTGGTACGGTAATTCATCGAAGGCCCACGGACACACAAAGCTGCATGCGCGAGGGTTTGGCGCAACTTGCATTTCCGGCGCTGGTTGCGGCCGCAATCTCATTCGCGCTCTGCGGGTGTGGCAGCACGCCCGCGGCGCAGAGCAATCCCACCCCCGCGCCCAATCCGCAAGGTTCGTCGAAGCTCTACTTCGCGCCCACCATGGGCGACGTCTACGCGTCCACCTATTCGATCGATCACACCGCCAACACCTTCGTTCGCACCATCGATCTGTCGGATAACAGTCCGGCCAACGGCACCACCGTGACTGACTCCGGCGTCATCTCCATGCTTCCCAATGGGGTTCTCAGCCTTGGAATCAGTTACAACCTCAGCAGTTCCGGAACGGGCACGACTTACAATCCGCCGATGACCGGAAGCTGGGCTGTCGAAATCCCCGGCGAGGCGGCCCTGATCGGGATGATGGACTACACGAATTTCACGCCCGTTGTGCCGACAAACACCTGCCCCACCTTTGCAACGCCGCAGACAATTCAATTTGTAACGATTCCCAACCGGCTCTCGATCAACACTACAAACGGCATCGTTCCCAATAACTGGAATCCGCTGCTCGAGACTGCGTTCGGCAGCGTGCAGATTTCCACCAATGGGACGCAGGTTCAGTTCAGCAATGTGAAACAGTACATGCTGCCTGCAGACGGAAAGACATCGGCGCCCAGCAATCCGGGTCCGGAAAGCGCCAGTGCGCTGTGCGCCTCGACGTTCTATGGACAAACGATCGGCGTCCCCGTAACCGTCGATGTCATCAATCCCGGCAATCAGGAATCCGTGCCGCCGTCAGCGACGATCGGAGTCGGCCCGTCGGGATTTCTCGTCGAGGATGCCGGCTCCTCGCAGGTGCAAGGCGAGCCCTACGAGAATATCCTTGGCGCCGGATATGGAGCCGCCGGCCTGCCGAAGCCGTCGGGCAGCATTGATGTCGGGTCGCTGATCTCTGCTCAATACAAGGGATTTCTCTATGGTTCGGGAGGTCCGGTTTCGGCTTCGCAGAGCGGACCCGGCTTCAGCCTCATCGGGTCCTTCGGCTTCAGGAGCCTGGCGTCTTCCTGCCCTGTGCTGCCGGCGCCCAAATCGGATACAACCCTGTACGGCGGCGAGTTTGCAGGCAACGATCCCGCTTCCCACTCGGAGAGCAATTGCGATCTCGCCATCAGCCTGGGCAAACAGGATGGCAACGGCCTCTTCGAATCGGCGACGGTGTACGTGACGGCGAAGTTCCCCCCAAACACTTCGGCCAGATCCTACTCGTTTCCGGCGGTTGCCATCGCCGGCCAGATCCAGGGGAAGTTCGCCATATTTCTCATCGGCGTGGACGTGCAGGGCTCCCCGAATCAGGCCTGGGGAATCTATCTTTTGCAGACGAGTTAGATACGCTGATTTCATAGACGGGCCAAAACGATGACCGAATTATCCAGGAACGATCTTCGATCCATGCGGGGAGCACGAGCGCCGCATGGCATGGCTCTCTGCAAGCTATGTTTTCATGCTTGTCTTTTGTTGGCAGCGGGATGCGGAGGCGCGGCGAAATCACCGTCGACGTCAACTCCCCAACCAGGGTCGTCGCTGGTGAAAGGGACGGTTTTCGGAGGACAACAACCCGTTCAGGGAGCTGAGGTTCAACTCTTCGTCGCCGGTTCCACCGGATATGGGACGGGCGCGAAGGCGCTCATGCCGGCGGTTTTTACAGACAATAACGGCGGATTCGCGATTTCCGGGAGCTATAGTTGTCCTTCTCCGAACTCTTCCACTTATCTGGTTGTCACGGGCGGCGATCCCGGCGTTGGAGCCGCCAATCCTGCCCTTGCCATGATGGCCGTCCTCGGATCGTGCGCGGATCTCGGTTCGCTCCCGGCGATCGTTGTGAACGAAGTCACTACCGTTGCGGCGGTTTGGGCCACGGCGTCATTTCTTGGAGCAAAGGGCGCGATGGGAACCAGCTCGACG
>JASHQQ010000226.1 GCA_030039035.1 Acidobacteriaceae bacterium
GGTCCACAAAACTCCCACCACCTTCGAGGTGCGCGAATCGGGCGGCGGGACGTCGTCGCTCACCTTCGACTACCGCATCATGGCCAAGCGCCGCGGTTACGAGGCGCAGCGACTGGTGGACGTGACCGAGCGCTTCCAAGCCGAGCAGGCAGCCTCGCAGCAGAGGATGCGGCGCGGCCTTCCCGCGCACGCCTCCCGTGGCGTAGTGGAAGCGAACCCGGGAGAGCATCCGGCGAGTCCAGAACGTGCTGCCCAGGACCGCGCCGCGCTGGCCAATCGCAATTTGCGGTCCGCGGGTGGCGCAACCCCGGCAACATCCTCGAGGCCCGTTACCCCGCCGGTCTCGGGGCCGGCCCAGCCCGTTGCGAAGCCCGCCCAGTAGGGAGGGTGGAATTCAGAGCGAGTGTTCTTCCACGGCGGCCTTCCTGCCCGGCTGAATCGGCCGCCGTCAGGAGATCGGTAGACTGCGGACAAAAGAATCCGCCCGCGAGAATCTGTCGCGTAATCGGGTGTGCTTTTGGGTGTCATAAATGGGTGTAAATGGGTGTATTATTGGGTGTAATGATCCGCACGGACACTCTCGGAATCACCCCTGAGATCCTCAATCTCATCGCCGAGCTCGATGAGTTTAAGGGCGCATGGCAGGCTCTTGGAACCTTGGCTCCGGAGCGCCTTTCTGCCCTGCGGCGCGTCGCCACCATCGAAAGCGTCGGCTCATCGACTCGGATTGAAGGTAGCAAGCTCTCCGACCGAGAAGTGGAGCGGCTGCTTTCCAATCTGGAGATCAAATCTTTCGCAACACGAGACGAGCAGGAAGTCGCCGGTTATGCCGAAACCATGGAACTGATCTTTCGGTCCTGGGCTGAGATCGCACTCACCGAAAACCATATCAGGCAACTGCATCGCGACCTGCTCCAATACAGCGAAAAGGACGCGCATCATCGCGGCAATTACAAGACCCAACCGAACAATGTTGCAGCGTTTGACGAGGCCGGAAAACAGGTCGGAATCGTGTTCGAAACGGCAACTCCGTTCGATACTCCACTGCGGATGTCTGAGCTCGTTGACTGGGCTGCAGACGCATTCTCATCCCGGCAATTGCATCCTCTTCTGGTCGCTGCAATCTTCACGGTAGTTCTTCTGGAAATCCATCCGTTCCAGGACGGAAACGGTCGTCTTGGTCGCATCCTGACGACTCTCCTCCTCCTCCGTGCGGGCTATTCTTACGTGCCGTACAGCTCGCTGGAAAGCGTGATCGAGCAGAGCAAAGAAGGATACTATCTCGCCCTTCGCCAGACCCAGGTGACGATCCGGACAGATGCACCAGACTGGCAACCTTGGGTGACGTTTTTCCTCCGCGCACTGCAGCAACAGATGAAGCGGCTTGCGATGAAAGTCGAGCGAGAGAAGATCGTTCTTGCGGCCTTGCCGGAGCTGTCCCTGCGCATCGTCGAACACGCCCGCGAACACGGAAGAGTGACGATCAGCGACATCGTAAGGCTGACGGGCACAAGCAGAAATACCCTGAAGCAGCATTTCCGCCAGTTGGCCGCTCACGGCCATCTCGCCCTTCACGGAAGCGGACGTGGGGCATGGTACGCATTGCCTTAGAGAAGGAGTTCAGGACGCTCGCTCGTCCTCGGAGATGTAATCTCTCCGCTATAGCAAAACCAGAGATGCCGTGTA
This sequence comes from Acidobacteriaceae bacterium, assembly GCA_030039035.1. Lineage (GTDB taxonomy): Bacteria > Acidobacteriota > Terriglobia > Terriglobales > Acidobacteriaceae > Telmatobacter. The sequence continues at coordinate 1,687 of JASHQQ010000226.1, forward strand.
CCGAAGCCAAGGCAATCAAGTCGCCGCGACCCCTGGGAGCGGCGACCCTGCAAGACAGAAAACAGGCCATACCTTCTCTGGTTTTGCCGTAAAATCGTCCTCCACGGCCGACCATTCAAACCGGCAACTCAGGCTGATTTACAGGCGAGTCAGGCATTCCGGGGTTCCCAAAAGGGTTCGCATTCCGCGCGACCTCCACCAACAGGCAGATTCTTCAGCGGAGTATCGACTCTCTTCCTCTCCGCCGGTTCCGGCCCGGTGAACACCGCCTCATCTGCGCGGGACACTGCTTCGATGCGCTGCTCCCAGGGATGCCGCGTTCGATTGGGAGGATGAGGCCGTTACCTCCACGACGCGCGCGTTTCCCGTATCCGTGATGTAGAGATTCCCGTTCGCATCCACCGCCACGTCGCCCGGCGACGACAGGCCGGTCGCGAGCACCGTGCTCTGCGTATAACTGCCGTTGGCGAGCGTCTCTTCGTAAATCGTGCTGTCGCCGGAGTCGGATATGTAGACGTTGCCACTCTTGTCCACGGCAACGCCGTCGGGGCTCTTCAAACTGGAGAAGACCGTAGCGCTCAGCGAGTACGAACCTGCGGAGTTGTTCATGATCACCACGCGATTGTTGCCGGAATCGGCAATATAGACGTTGCTATTGCTGTCGACGGCAAGGCCTTCCGGAGAATTCAGCCCCTGACCGCTGCTGGACGCGATGGTGGACACGAGAAACTCACCGTATCCGTTCGGCGTCAGCTTAAGCACGTTACTGCCGCTGAGATTGGCCACAAAAACGTTCCCGTTCCCGTCCACGGCGATTCCCCATGGATTATTCACGCCGCTCTCGGAGCTGGCGATAACCGACTGGGAGTAGGAGCCGTTTGCGTATGTGAGCTCCCACACCTCGCTGGCCTCTGAAGCTGTGACATAGAGGTTTCCATTCTTGTCAACCGCTACGCCGAGTTGGTCGGAGTCGGTACTGCCCACGTCGCTCTGCGTGAAGGAATTGTCCGCGAGCGTCTCCTTCACGATGTAAGTGAAACCGGTATCGGTCACGTACACATTCCCGCTGGCGTCGACAGCCACTCCCTCGGGCTGGCTGAATCCGCTGCCAATGGTGACCAGGCCCGGCGAGCCGCTAAGAGTCAGCGTGCCGTTCACGAAGTTGGCGAAGGTGTAATTCACCGCCGAGAGGGTTCCAACCGCCGGCGTCACGGTGTAAGTGCCGGCGGGCGAGCTCGAGTAACTCTGCGCATTGGTGCCGCAGGCGCCGCTCACCACGGCCGACGTATCTCCGTTCACAAAGCCGGTGATCGTGCACGGGTACGGGTTGGGAATGTCGCTGCTGCTGGCTGCTGTTTCGTTATTCGCTGTCACCGTCAGCGGCACCTGGGTAATCACGAGGGTTCCATCGACAAAGGTGACGTCGTAATTCGTCTGCGGCGAAGAGTTGGACACGGAAATGGGATAGTAGCCCCACGGGAACTGCTGCGTGGCCTCGGTGCTGAGGATGAAGGTTCCATCGAGACTGTTCTGGGTATCTCCATTCTCCAGCCCGATGAACGACACCGTGAACGCCGGGTTCGGCGACCCATAAGAACGGCTGAAGCTGTCGGCAATCGCGATCAACTGAGCCTTGGTCACCGTGATGCTCTCCGTCGCGCTTGTGCTCGAGAAGCCGGGGCCCGAAGGAACGAATTGCACGGTGAGCGTGTGG
>JASHQQ010000227.1 GCA_030039035.1 Acidobacteriaceae bacterium
TACGCCATCGACAACGAGATCCATCACCGCGGACAGGGTTACGTCTACTTGCGCGCCCTGGGCATAGAGCCGCCGCATTTCTGGGAGCGTTAGGCAGGTGGCCCGACCTCCCGCGATCGGGGGTGCCCCGTGCTAGCTTTGCTTGCGCGGGAGCAACCGGCAGCCAGTTCGATTCTTACACCCCGGTCCCCAAAGTCGAGGGACCGGGGGCACCCTCGACGGCATAGAGTTCCCTCTCGAGATCGGAGCACCCACCGAACTCTGCGCTGACGATCCGGTCTTAGACCTTCAGGAATATCTTCTTCCGGTACAGGATCCACACCGGAATGAAACACACCGCGCAGACCGTGACCGAATAGGCGAAGGTCGACCAGCCTGGATCGGGGATGTGCCGGTAAGTGTGCATGTACAACCAGGCGATAACCGAAATGTGCGCGCCCGCCGAAGTTATGGTGATGTTTTCAAGGCCGCTCGGCACCACCTCGCTGAACATATAAGCGAGAATGGCGTTGGAGCCGAAGACCAGCCACGGCCAAACCAACCAGTTAGCTTTTCCCTTGCCGATGCCCCGCTGCTCGACAGCCCAATAAGCAAGAGTTAATACAACCAATGAATAGCCCGCGGCCACCAGCACATAACTGCTCGTCCACATCTTCTTGTTCAGCGGCAGCCAGATCGACCAGAAATAGCCAGAAGCAAGACAAAACACTGTTCCCGCGACCAGTCCCAGTGTCTTCTGGCTCAGCGCACGCTGGGTGCGTAGCCACAAAGCGGTGATCATGCCGAGCAACGCGGTGCCGATGGCGGGAATATCGCTGAGCAGGCCCTCGGGGTCGCGCGTGTTGTGCGTGACCCAATCTTCATAGAGGTGATAGGGGAAGATGTGCCGGTCGAGCCAGGCCACGAGGTTCTGGTTGGGATCGAGCAGCGGAATGTCGCGCACCGGCACGCCCGCGCCCGGCACCGGAACCCAGCGCACGAGTATCCAGTAGCCGAAGAGGCAACCGGCCAGGGCGGCCACCTTCGTCCACACGCGACGGTCCCACAGGTAGAAAAGCCCGACGATCAGATAGCAGATGGCGATGCGCTGCAGCACCCCGTAGACGCGGTAATGCGCCATGCGGAAGAACGGGAAGCCGTTTACGATCAACCCAAACAAGAACAGAATGGCCGCGCGCTGCAGCGTGTGCCACGCCAATTGCGATCGCGTGGCGCCGCGGCGGAGCCGCGCTTCGACCGAGAAGACCGTGGTCAGACCGACGACAAACAGAAATGTGGGGAAGACCAGGTCGGTCGGCGTCAGTCCGTCCCACTCCGCGTGATTCATGAACCACCAGGAGCCGTGGCCGCCGTTGTTGTTCACCATGATCATGAAGGCGATGGTGACGCCGCGCAGCACGTCGAGCGAGAGCAGGCGGCTCGAAGGCGCTTTCATCTCGACCGGTGCGGCGGTTGCGATGGGTTTCTCAAGGGTTTTTGGCATTGGGATCGGAATCTCCGTGGCGCGGGGAGGCGCGCGGCTTGCTGGCTTTAACCCTACGCGCTGAGAACGCGATCTGCCAAGCCGGATTATCAGGCCGCTGTACACTGGCGGAGCAAGGATGCCTCTATGCGCACGATTTGCGGCCTTTGCTGCGCGCTGCTGATTGGCCGCTCGTTTACGACGATGGCCCGTTCGCAGGCGAAATCGCCCGGCGAAAAGCCGGTCGAGTCGGAGCACCGCAAAGGGCCGAACGGATGGGAAGGCTGGACGCTGGACTCATCCATCCCCGACGATTCCAATGGCGGCGAAAAGTACCCGTTCACGCTCGTCCTGGCGCGCAACGGCCACGAGATTCGTCGAATCTCAGGCGATCCCTTCGTATGGAGATGGATCTTCTGGGCCGACGGCAAGCAGGTCGCGTACGAATCCGGGCCGCTTCACTTCGGCATGAACTGCATTTTGGCCGACATCAAGACCGGACGCCAGCTTGGAAGTGTCGATTGCTATCACGAGCTGCCCGACAACGCTCCGGAATGGGCGGTCAAGCTGGAGTCGGCGAAGTGAAGACTGCCGCAATTGCTCTGTTTGGTGACGGACGTTGCACGGAAACGAGCGCGCAGTCTAGTCGAGAACTCACCAATAATCGACGGCCAGCGCAATTCCCGTTGCCTCCTCGATGTGCTGCGGATCGGGTGTGATTCCGGATATGTGTGTTGCGAGTATGACCTCTTTGTCTCCATTCCAGATCACCCAAGCCCGAATGTAGGGCGGTGAGTCAGCTCTGGCTGCTGCAGATCCGTAGGTTCCGAACGCGCATTGGCCCGAGCCGGAAGTGCGTTCGCGAATTCCTGCCGCCTTGGAAATAAGCTGCTCGGCCATTCGGATCAGTTTCTCCGGCGTGACATCAAGCCCCTTGGACCCCACGTACCGACGATAGGAGTATTGGAGCCAGGAATCGGAATCATCATCGCGCCTATATGAGACGGATGGTCCGGGACACTGGGTTAGGCGCCAGTTCCGGTGCTGTTGGATTCGAAGCTGTGGGCCCATCGGCTTCCCTCGCGAATTGAGTATGGCACGATCCAGCGAAGAATCCATGTAGGACCGCGCGGTCTGGCTGCTACACTTCGCCTTCAGGCGCAACATGTAATCGCGATGCCGCGGAGGCGACCGAATGCCCGACTTCCAGCCCTTTGTTCCGCCCGAAGAAAAGCGCCCCGAGTTCACCATTCGCGCCATTCTGCTCGGGTGCTTTTTCGGCATCATCTTCGGCGGCGTCACGGTCTACGTCGGCCTGCGCGCCGGGCTCACGGTCGCGGCTTCCATCCCCATTGCGGTGCTTTCCATCAGCATCCTGCGCGTGCTGGGGCGCGCCTCGATTCTGGAAAACAATATCGTCCAAACCACGGGCAACGCCGGCCAGTCGATCGCCTCGGGCGTCATCTTCACGCTGCCCGCACTGGTTTTTCTGGGATTCGATCTCGAATACACGCGCATCTTCTTTCTGGCGCTGATCGGCGGCTGGCTGGGCGTGCTGTTCATGATCCCGCTGCGCCGCCAGCTCATTGTCAAAGAGCACGGCAACCTGCA
>JASHQQ010000033.1 GCA_030039035.1 Acidobacteriaceae bacterium
ACAGCCGCCGCACGCGCGCGCGGCCGAGAAAGCGATTCTGGTCCGGCGCTTTCTCGTAGCTGTAACCGGGCGAAAGCACAATGCCTTCGACGCCCATCGCCATCACTTCGTCGAAAAAGGCACGCACGCTCATCGGATCGGTACCGTCGAAGAAAGTCGCATTCGTGGTGACGCGGAAGCCGCGCCGGACGGCCTCCCTGATGCCTTCGACGGCGAGATCGTAGCCGCCTTCGCGGCAGACGGAGAAGTCGTGGTGCTCGCGCTGGCCGTCGAGATGCACCGAAAACGTGAGGTACTTCGACGGTGTAAATTCATGCACGCGGCGCTTGAGCTCGAGCGCGTTGGTGCAAAGATAGATGTACTTTTTGCGCGCGATGAGACCGTTGACGATCTCGACGATCTGCGAGTGCAGCAGCGGCTCGCCGCCGGGAATCGAGACCATCGGCGCTCCGCACTCTTCGACGGCCGCGAAGCATTCTTCGGGCGTCAACTGGCGCTTGAGAATGTGCGGCGGATATTGCACCTTGCCGCAGCCGGCGCAAGCCAAATTGCAGCGAAAGAGCGGCTCGAGCATGAGCACGAGCGGATAGCGCTGGACGCCGGCCATGCGCTTCTTGAGCACATAGCTGGCCACAGTCCACATCTGGGAGATCGGAACAGCCATCGTTCGGTATTACCCTCCGGTGCCGCGGGCGGCGCGTTCCATGGCTTGCCGATACGTCGTCAGCGCCAGCAGCGGGAAGTATTGCCGGTACAAGTTGTACGAAAGATAGAAGACTTGCGGGAAGCCTGTTCCAGTGTACAGCGCCTGGCGCGCCGGGCCGTCGCCGTGGGACTCGTCCCAACTGCCGTCTTCGCGCTGGCGGGTGAGCAGCCAGCGCACGCCCTTGGCGATCGAATCGGAGCGGTCGTCGCCGGCGGCCAGCAGGCCGAGCAGCGCCCATGCAGTCTGCGACGGAGTGCTGGGGCCTACGCCGCGGGTGTTGGGATCGTCATACGTGCCGCACGTTTCGCCCCAGCCGCCGTCTGGATTCTGCACCATGCGAATCCACTCGGCGGCCTGCTGGACTTGCGGCTCGTGATGGTCGACTCCGATGGCCTCGAGCCCACGCAGCACCAGGAATGTGCCGTAGATGTAATTCACGCCCCAGCGGCCGAACCAGCTTCCGTCCGGCTCCTGCCCGGCAAGAACGAACCGGATCGCCTTCTGCACACGCTTGTCGTCGCGTGTGTAACCGTAGGTGGCCAGCATCTCCAGAATGCGCCCGGTGATGTCGACCGTAGGCGGATCAAGCATGGCGTTGTGGTCGGCGAAGGGAATGTACTGGAAGATCATCTTCGAATTGTCCTTGTCGAAGCTCCCCCAGCCGCCCTCGCGACACTGCATGGCGAACTCCCATGCAATCGCGCGCTGCGTCACCTCGTACTGGTAGCGCTCGCGCGGATTGTCCACTTTGCTCAACGCCAGCAATACCTGCGCGGTATCGTCGGTATCGGGATAGAATTCGTTGTTGAATTCGAAGTACCAGCCGCCGGGCTCGGTGTTCCTCACCTTCACGGCCCAATCGCCCTTGTGCCGCACTTCCTTGGACAGCAGCCAGTCCGCGGCCTTGATCATGCGCAGATCGTCTTTGGGTACGCCGGCCTCGCCGAGCGCATAGATGGCCTGCGCCGTGTCCCACACCGGCGACACCGCCGGCTGCATGCGGAAGGTGGACTCCGGCATTTCCGCTGTTGTCGGCTGCTCAATGCCCAGGCGCTCGAACTCGTCGCGCGCGCGAATCACCTGCGGGTCGTCTTCCGAGTAGCCCAGACAGCGCAAGGCGATGATCGCATTCAGCATCGCCGGATAAATGGCGCCGAGGCCGTCGGTCATCTCCAGGCGCGCCAGCATCCACTGCTCCGCGCGTTTCAGCGCCAGCTTGCGCAGCGGGCGAATGTGCACGGCTTCGATCCAATGGAAGATGCGGTCGGCGAGCAGGAAGGCATTGCGCCAGGAAAACAGATTCTTGCGGTCCATCCGCAGCCGCAGATTGGCGTTGGCGCGGCCACCCACAAAGAGCTCATCGATGCCGTGCCCGGCGGGAATCTTCCTGAAAGGCTTCTTGGCGTAGATGATGGCCAGCGGCACCAGGATCGAGCGCGACCAGGAGGAGATCTCGTAAATATTGAAGTAGAACCAGTTGGGAAAGAGGACAATCTCCGGTGGAATGGCCGGCACGGCGTCGTAGTCGTACTGTCCCAGCGCGCAGAGGTACAGCTTGGTAAATGTGTTGCATGCCACCACGCCGCCATGCGCCAGAATCCATCCGCGGCACTTTGCCAGGCGCGGGTCGCCGGGGCCGATGCCCATGAGCTTGGCGGAAAAATAGCACTTGACCGAGAGCGAGATATTGCCGGGTCCACCAGGATAAAGGCTCCAGCTACCATCGTCCTTCTGGTAGCGCATCATCTCGATACATGCGCGCTGGAGCCGCGCCGGCTCCCCGCTGTCGAGCAGAGTATGCAGAAAGATGTAGTCGGCCTCGAGCATCGAATCGGCTTCGAGCTCGCCGCACCAAAAGCCCTCAGGGTGCTGCTGCGCGAGGAGAAACTCCCTCGACGCGTTGATCGCCGCTTCCACCTCGGCCAAGCCCGCGTCGATTCGCCCGAACTTCGGCGCCGGACGAGCCGCCCGACTTACCAGGGCAGTTGCCATGGCTTGAGTCTCAATTGGTTCAACTCTCACTCGTTGTTGAATGCGAAGGGCCCTCCCTCGAACCCATGCCCCGGTCAAACCAATCCTGCCTTCGAGCGCATCCGCGCACTAACCGGTTAGATTCGACTTGCCGCTAATCTAATTCATGGATTTTGTAATGCAAGGGCTTTTTTCTTTCGTGTGGCGCAAATCGCAAGTCGCGAAGCACCGTGGCGATCTCGCGAATTCAGCGAACGCCGACCCGCCTGGCGATCAGCTCGCGTGCACGGGCCTCCCGCCTGCCGCGCTTCCAATCGCCTGCACAATTTCGGGAGGCAGGCCGAAGCGCACATTCTCTGGCATCACCTCAACCTCTTCGACGCGATCGAAGCCGTTTTGTCGCAGATAGTCGACCACGTCCTCCACAAGCACCTCGGGCGCCGAGGCCCCGGCTGTAACCGCCACATTCTGCACGTTTTCAAGCCATTTTGGATCGATCGCCGCAGAGTTTTCAATCAGATACCCCATCGTACCCAGATTGCGTGAAACCTCCACCAGCCGGTTCGAGTTCGAGCTGTTGGTCGAACCGACTACCAGGACCAGCTCTGCCTGGTGAGCCACGTTGCGAACGGCCACCTGGCGGTTCTCGGTGGCATAGCAGATGTCCTGCGAGTGCGGGCCGACAATGTTGGGAAACTTGACCTTCAGCGCGTGAATGATGTCGCGTGCCTCGTCAAGGCTGAGCGTGGTTTGCGTCAGATAGGCGACGCGGTCGGGGTCGGGCACCCTGAGCGCCTCGACTTCGGCCACGTTCGAAACCACTTGCGTTACATCCGGCGCTTCACCCAGTGTGCCTTCGATCTCGTCGTGGTCGCGATGACCGATGAGCACCAGCGAATAGCCCTGTTTGGCGAACTTGACCGCCTCGATGTGGACCTTGGTCACCAGCGGGCATGTGGCGTCGATGACCTTCAATCCACGTCCCTTGCTGCGTTCGCGCACTGCCGGCGAAACGCCGTGCGCCGAGTAGATGACGCGCTGGCCGTCAGGCACGTCGTCGATCTCGTGGACAAAAATCGCGCCCTTCTCCGCCAATTCATTCACCACGTAGCGGTTGTGCACGATCTCCCGGCGCACGTAGATCGGCGCGCCGAAGGTCTCGAGAGCGATCTTCACGATGTCGATGGCCCGCACTACGCCCGCGCAAAAGCCGCGCGGCTTGAGCAGCAACACGCGCTTCTCGCCGACGGAAGATGATGGCCGGGCGCGGTTCGATACCGGTTCCAGCACGGTAGTAGTCACAAACCAAGTATATCAAGGGGAGTGTTGTCAGGACTTGCTGAAGCGGACCGGATAGGGCCCTTCGGTCCTTGCCTGTGTGCATGCATCGAAGGACTCATGGAGCATGGCTTCGTCCGAAAGTCGATTTGGCCTTTCGCCGTGGGGATTCTCATCGGCCTGCTGTTCTTCGCCGGAATCAGCCGCCTGGGCCGATACGGAATCTGGAGCCATTTCGCACAGTTTGTCGCTGGCCGGACGACCCGGGTGGATGTGTCGCCTCCCGCGGTATTGGATCGTATTCGCCGGCTTTCCCGGCTGGAAACCGTGGCCTTCTCGATGGACAAGATTGTCGAGGGCCAACGGGAGAGCGCCTACCTGCCGAATTTCCTCGTCGGAGAAAAGCTGCTGCTGGTTGCGCACGGCGAAGTCACGGCCGGCGTGGACCTTGCGCAACTCAAACCCGGCGATCTTTGGGTCCATGGAGATTCGGTTACCGTGCGGCTGCCGCCGGCGCAGGTGCTTTCCACGCGCATCGATAACGCGAAGACGCGGATCTATTCGCGGACGACGGGCCTGCTGGTGACCGCCGACCCGAACCTGGAAACCCAGGTGCGACAGGCGGCTGAGGAGCAGATCACGAAGGCCGCACTCGCCGACGGGATCCTGGACAAGGCTCGCGAAAACGCCCGCGGCAATGTGGGCGCGCTGCTGACGGGTCTCGGCTTCAAGAGAGCCGACGTACAGTGACTCGGCAGGCGCTGCGGCGGCGGCCATCCATTCCGCTACATTCAGGGCGCGGGAAACTTCGCCGCGCTTTGCCGCTCCGGGCAAGCCAGGAGAGCAGCGCCGAAGCGATGGGCGGCGTATCGGAAGATGAGCCAGTGTCATGAGCCAGGAAGCCGCTTCACTTTGGCTGTCATCCCGCGCGAAATTTGCCGTGTACCGGGGTCCCCGGCGACAGGTCCTCGTCGCTGCGGTGGTTGGCGCCAGGCGCAGGCGAATGATCTGCCCGGAGCCCCTCGCCCACCCCTCAACCTGTCATCCTCAGCCGCGAGCGAAGGATCCGCGGTTGTATTTTCATGTTCCCGGGTGAAACCCTGTTCCATGCCCGACTGGGGTTGTCTTCGACGAATTCCGGATTCCCTCCACTAGCGGTTGAACGGGTACTCCTGAACCCAATGGAAGCCACGGCTGGAGAAGAGGAACGCAGTTTCGTCCACGCGGTGCAATTGCAGGGTAAGCTGGTGGCCGTCCATCGCGCCCTGAAGCGTAATGCGGTCCGGGGCCGTGCGTGTGAAGACGAACTTCGCAGCCCAGTTCTTGTCGCCCGGTTTCTTCAACGTGAGAGTGCTCTTTCCGGTGTCGATTGAAACGGGAAAGCCGGTGAAGCTCTCGTCCATCTTCTGAAACTGCATGAATTGGGGAAAGTCGAAGATGGCGCGCCGCCAGCGGGAGTTGTCGGTGAGAAGCGGCTGCTGGATTTGGCCGTCGCGGATGAACTCGTCGATGTCCCAGATGCCGTAAAGAGCCGATTTGGCGCGGCCGCCGCCGCGTGTGTGCCAGCTTGTCCATGCGCTGAAGGCGTTGTTGCCGATCATCCAGAGCCAAAGAAACGCAAGAACCGCGGCCGCGATGCGGCGGGCGCGGCGCGACGCAAAAGGCGCCAGCGATGGCGCAGGCCCGGCTGGGCGGTTCAGGACGAAGACGTTTGCGAGCCGTCGTGCGTCCGGCGCCAGCAGCAGCAACGACATCAGGATCAAGTGAAAAGAAAACAGCTTCACGGGCACGTCGTAGGTCATGTTGAGGACAAAGATCTCAGTCATATCGGCGAGGCAGATGAGGGCTCCGGGGGTGACGGTGCGCGGGAAAATGAGCAGCAGACCGCCAAGAAGCTCGGCGCAGCCGGCGAATATCTCATAGCCGGGCGAGGCGCCGACAGAAGCCCAGAGAATGCCCATCGGGGACTGGTTGCCGAACATCTCGACTTGCCGGGAAAGGTTGGGGAACTGCATTTGCAGCGGAACGATTTTGACGAATGCATAGAGAAGCATCTGGCTGGCGACGGCGATGCGCAGCAAAAGATGGGCCCACCCGGCGAGGACCGGATAGCCTGAGCGCTTGCGGTCGAGGGCGGACCAGAGGGTCGCGGCGATGGTGGCGATGACAAGAAGGCAGAAGACAAGCACCCAATCGAAGGTTTTGTCGCCGCTGCCGCTGCCGGAATAGATGAGTTCGGTTTTTACGCGGAAGATGTGTTGTGCCGTCCAGAGGACGGGCAGACGCGCGGGCCAAAGCGTGGCGAGGTCGGGCACGTCGACTTTGGGAAGGAAAAGAATCAAAGGGAGGATCTGGGTCAAGACGCAGTAAAGACCGAAATAGACGACACCAAAGCGGAAGGCGATGCGGCGCGGGAGAGACCAGGGCGGCGCGGATGGCGAGACGAGCGCGGGTTCGATCTGGGCTTGAGCGGACATCGGCAGGCTCCGGGCACGAAGGGTTTGAAGGCGCGGCAGAAAGCGAACAGTTGCCGGCGGGCCTGAAAAGTTAGCGGAAATTGGGCCGATACGGGAAGGATTGGCCGCAGTGTAGCACACGGATCAATGCCGTTTGCCTCGCATTATGCTGGAATGCACGGGCAGATGGCTTGTGCGGGAGCATGATCGATGAAGGCTTGCCATGCGGTTTCGATTGCGGTGGTGGCGATAGCCCCCACCTTTGCTTCGGCGGTGCAAGCGCGGCAGAGCGGATTGCCCGGCAAGCCCACGCAACTGATTGTGGTAACCACGCCAAGCTGGGACAGTGTGGTCGGCCGGTTGCGGCGTTATGAGCGCGAGAGCACGAGCGGAAGCTGGGCACCGGTGGGCGATGCGGTGACAGTCGACGTGGGCCGGAATGGGATGGCGTGGGGACGCGGGCTCATCCCCTCCGAAGATATGCGCGACTCGCGGGACCCGGTAAAGGTGGAAGGCGACGGGCGGTCGCCGGCCGGAGTCTTCCGTTTGGGCCCTGCATTTGGCTATGCGGCGCAGGCCACGGCGGATTGGAAGATGCATTACGTCCCGATCACGGACAGCGTGGAGTGCGTGGATGACAGCGCGTCGAAGTTCTACAACCAGATTGTCGACCGGAGCCGTGTGCCGGCGGATTGGAACAGCTCGGAAAAGATGGCTCAGGCCGGCGAGGCGTACCGATGGGGAGTGGTGATCGAGCAGAACATGCGTCCGGCTGTTCCGCGCGGCGGGTCCTGCGTGTTTTTGCATATCTGGGGTGGGCAGGGCGCGGGCACGGCGGGCTGCACGGCGATGCCGCAAGAGCAGCTCGAGCCGATTTTGGCGTGGCTCGATCCGGCCAAGCGGCCGCTGCTGGTGGAGATGCCGGAGGCGGAGTACGCGAAGGCGCGAAGGGAGTGGGGGTGCCGGAGCAGGATCGGTGAGGGCTTGAAATGGAGCTATCGTCTGATCGGAATTCGCCTCCGCCTTAATTCTTCCCGGCTCGCCAAAAGGGCGGTACGATCCTAGTAATGAAAGCCTCAAATTGGAAGAAGGTCGTAGTTGGCGCCGCCGCGACGATTCTGCTTGGATCAGTTGGAAGTGGGCTTTGGGAGGTCGCACTTAGGCCAGCAGGGCAGTGGGCCGTCAGGTCCCTTCTCACGGTCATTACTCTCGGTTCAAGTGCCGTGAAGGATGACGTTTATCGCGAAGCAGCAAAGGGCTTACATGAGACGAGCGCGCTCGAGGTACTGTCCCTTGCAATTCTCTTCCAAGGTTTGGCCTTGTTCCTCTTTGCTGGAAGGCACTTTGCCGAGAAGTCTGCGTCGCGGGAAGTCCAGAGAATCAAGGACCGTCTGAGCGATCTCCAAAACGAAGCAAAGATCGAGTTGCTAGAGGGAGTCATTGCGAAACTCGATCGCAGGGTTACTAGGGCGATGGTCTTAGCTCTTGTCCTGGGGCTTCTTTGTGTCGGATATCAATTCACCGGCCTGCTAGTGCAACAGGAAGCTAACTTAGCCTTCACCTATTTTCGGCAGTCCCTGACAGCGTGTCGCCCTTACGTGGACGATCGTGAGGCGCGGGCGCTTGAAGCACGATTTGCCCTTATTCGCGAGAGAGCGGACTATATCGCAATCATCGATGACCTACAGCGGACGGCGGCTGCAAACCATTTAGAGCTTCCGAAATTCGCACCTTTTTAGGAAGTGCCGGCGCACCTGTCCTTCGACGGCGATCGGCTGAATGAGCTCACCTGCTCGCGGCAATCATCTGTGCCGCGTGCTGCAGGCTGGCTTCGGTCACCTTGGCGCCGGAGAGCATGCGCGCGACTTCGCGGGTGCTGGCGTCGCGGTCGAGGAGAGTTATGCGAGTCTTGGTGCGGCCGTGGTCTTCGCGCTTGTCAATGAGGAAGTGCTGGTCGGCGAAGGAGGCGATCTGCGGAAGGTGAGTTACGCAGAGAATCTGCTGGCCGCGGCTGAGAGCCTTGAGTTTCTGGCCGACGGCTTCGGCGGCGCGGCCTCCGATGCCGATGTCGATCTCGTCGAAGACCAGGGTGCGCGGAGTGGGGTTCTTCTTTCGGGTTTTCGAGGAAGTTTCTTCGACGGCGACCTTGAGGGCGAGCAGGACGCGCGACATCTCTCCACCCGAGGCGATCTCGGTGAGGGGCTTGAGGGGCTCGCCGGGGTTGGTGGCGACAAGGAATTCGATATGGTCCCAGCCGTGAGGCGACCAGCGGGCACTGCCCCCAGGGGCTGAAGCCCGCGCTTCATGTGCTTCCTTTGCTTCCTTTTCGGCACGACTGAAGCCGAGCCCTGACTCATGTTCTTTTCTCTCGTTGTACGGACTCAAGCCCGTACCCTCCCTGGCGCCAGTACCGCCCCCGGAGGTGCTTACAGCAACTTCGAAGCGGACTTTCATCGCCAGAGAGTTGATCTGCGCTTCGGCCTGTTTGGCGAGTTTGGTTGCGGCGGTTTTGCGCGCGGCAGTGACTTCGCCGGCGGCGGCGCGATACGCGGCTGTCGCGGCGGCGAGCCCGGCGCGCAACTGGCGCAGGATCTCGTCGCGATCCTCCACTTCGGCGAGCTTGCGGGCAACGTCTTCGCCGAAGGCGATGACTTCAGCGAGGGTGCGGCCATATTTGCGCTTGAGGCGGTCGAGCAGCGCCAGGCGATCTTCGATCTCGGCCAGACGCTCAGGCGAAGCGTTGATGCGCCCGGCGTAGTCGCGGAGCGAGTCGCTGACGTCGCCGACGACGGCCCGCGCCGATTCCAACTGCTGCGCCGAAGCTTCGAAATGCGAGTCGTACCGGGCAAGCTCCTCCACGTTGCGCAAGGCCGCGCGCAACGAGACCTCGGCCGACGCACTGCCTTCGTAAAGCTGGTCGTAGGCGCTCATCGCGGCGGCGTAGAGCTTTTCTGCGTTGGCAAGGACGCGCTTCTCGGTTTCGAGCTCCTCGTCTTCGCTGGCCACAAGCCGCGCCTGCCCGATTTCGTTGTGCTGGTAGCTCCACAGATCCACCATGCGCAGGCGGTCCTGCTCGCCGCGCTCGAGATCGTCGAGTTTTTCGGCTGCGGCGCGCCAGCGAGAGAAAGCTTCGGCAACGGCATCGGTGGAGGTTCCGGCGAAACGGTCGAGCAGCATGCACTGCTGCAACGGGTCGAAGCTGGACAGAGACTCGGATTGCGCGTGGACCAGGGCCAGTTCGGGCGCGATCTGGCGGAGAACGGCGACCGTGGCCGGCTGATTGTTCACAAAGACGCGGCCCTTGCCCGAAGAGAGAATTTCGCGCCGCAGGATGATCTCGGCGCCTTCGGCGTCGATCCCGTTTTCTTCCAGGATTCTTTCCGCGCCGGTCGTGGATTCGAAGACGCAGGAAACGACCGCTTTTTCCGCGCCGTGGCGGACGACTTCCGCCGACGCCTTGCCGCCCATGAGGAGGGCCAGCGCGTCGACCAGGATCGACTTCCCTGCCCCGGTCTCGCCCGTGAGCAGGTTCAGGCCCGGCCCAAACGTGGCGATGACGTGATCGATCACGGCGTAGTTTTCGGCGCGGAGCTCGGTGAGCATTGCCTTCCGTTATTTGATTCCGGCCACCCTTCCGGCAAAGGCAGCCGGAAAGATGGGGCACGGAGTGTATTGAGCCTTGTCATCCGATCACCCCACCATTCGCGCGGAACGGGCGAAGGGTAGGGCAACCTCATCACCTTTGACAATCCCACCTTGTCGTTTCCCGCCGTCACGGAGAGGGCCGGATGGGGCACGGGGGCCTTCGCATTACCTTCGATTCTCCTGAGCTGCGACAGAGCGTCCTGGCTTGAAGCGATTGCATCCAACCCACAGGGCGGGAATCCGAGCGCAGCATAGCACGAAGCGCGCCCGGCGCGCGGGGCTTGAGAACGGTCCGGTGCACCAGAGCAATCACTTGGATGGCGGAATCCCGTCTGATAACGTGAAGACTGAGGTGAACTGAGATTTTCCCCGTTGCCACCCTCCTCCTTCTGCAAACGGACAGCGGGCCCGCCCCGGCAGTTCCCACCACGCAGGGCGCCAGCGCTCTGGTGGAAATGCTGCAAAACAGCGGCCCCGTCGCCATCGCTGTCCTCGTTCTTTTGCTCATTGCCAGCCTGTATTCGTGGATGGTGATCTTCGGCAAGTGGGCGACATTCGGCAAGGTGACCAGGCAAAGCAGGCGGTTCCTGCGAACGTTCCGCAAAGCGACGCGGTTGCAGGAGATCGCGGCAGTGAGCGCCGACTACCAGCCCAGCCCGCTGGTTGCTGTTTTCGAAGAAGTCTACGAGACCTACAAGCGGCAGACGGGCGGATCGGGGCCGCCACGCAGCCTGCCGGCGCTGGAGCGCGCGGCGCAGACCGCGGCAAGTGAGTCGGTGACCCATCTTGAGCGGCGCATGACCTGGCTGGCGACGATTGCCGCCGTGAGTCCGTTCGTGGGGCTCTTCGGCACGGTAATGGGCGTGGTCGAAGCATTTCATGGCCTTGGCCAGGAAGGAACGGCAACTCTGCGCGCGGTGGCGCCGGGCATCAGCGAAGCGCTCATCACCACGGCCGCCGGATTGTTTGCCGCCGTGCCCGCCCTGGTGGCCTACAACCAGTTCACGGCGCGCGTTCGGGAGTTTGCGGCGGCCATCGACGATTTTGGACGCGAACTGCTGAATTCGCTCGAAGAGATTCCGGCGCGCAGCGCGGGGCCGCGCGGCGAAATTCCGCAAGAGGTTGAACGCGGGTATTACAAGTAGCCTGGAGCCGGCGTCCCGGGGTATCCCGACCATTTCGCCCGGAACGCCAGGCGGAAAGGACGGGAAACGAGAATCATGGGTGCTCCAGGTCCGTGTTTTCGGACCTGGAATGAACCAGAGCCATGGGCTGCCCCATCCTTGTCTGCGTTGCGAGCGGAAAAGAATGAGACAACCCGATGCAGATGAGGTTCACGGGAAAGCATGGCGTTTACAACCAGCACAGGACAGACGCGGAGTTCGCTGGCGGAGATCAACATCACGCCGCTGGTCGACGTGGTGCTGGTGCTGCTCGTCATTTTCATGCTGACGGCGCCGGTGCTGCAGTCGGGGATCGAGGTGGCCGTGCCCAAGACGCGCACGGTTCGGCAAATCACGCAGCAACGCATGGTGCTCACGATCACGCGCGATCAGCAGCTTTTCCTCGACGACAAGCCGGTGAACATCCACGATCTGCCGCAACGGCTGCACCAGCCCGGGGCCGACGACGCCAGGCAGGTGATCTACCTGCGTGCCGACCAGCAGATTCCGTTTGGTGTCTTTGCCGCGGTGATGGATGCCGTGAAGCAGGCTGGGATCACCAATATCTCGGTGGTTACGCAGCCGCTGGAGGGGAAGTAAAGGACGTGGGACTGAGGGACTGGCGGGCGTTGAGTCCCGGGGGATGGAAATGAACTCCTTCATCCCGACCGGCTTGACGCGGACCCTGAGCAAGGCCGAGGAACGCGGAAGGGGATCGAAGGATCTGCATCTCGCCGTTCCACGTTTCTTCCTTCCCATGGGTTACCCCATCTGGCCCGAGCGATTCAGGATCGATAATGACGGCCGCTGATCAAGTAGAACGATGAGCATGATGCTGGAAGCCGGCGGACAACTGGAACGGACCTTCGGCCGGGAACCGGTGGCGGGTCCGGCGGCGGGGTCGCTTGTGTTGCACGCGGCGCTGGCCTGCTCGATCGTCTTCTACGGGCTGATCGCCGGGCTCTTTCATCACAATAACTGGGGCGGAACGCCGGGCAGCGGAACCATCCAGGTGCAGATCACGAGCTCGATTCCCTTACCCGCGCAGAAGCTGAATGAAAACGTGCTGACCACACCAACGCCGAGCGAGGCTCCGGCGATTCCCGAGACCAGGCCGCAGCAGCAGCAGTTGGATTTGAATGCGATTCCCATTCCGGGCCGGCACGAAAAGCAGAAGCCCCAGCCGCAGCCTTTGCCCAGGACGCAACCGCATCAGCCTCAACCGCGTACGGATAACTACGCGCATTACGGTGAACAGGCCGGGCAGCAGATCCCGCGGTCGATGACGCAGACGGGTTCGAACGGGCCGACCTCGGTGAGCGACACGGATTTCGGCAGCCGTTTTCCGTGGTACGTGGACGGCATCACCCGGAAACTGCGATCGACATTGAACCGGCAAGAGGTCGACGCAAGCACGCCACTGAGTTCGCAAGCGTACCTGGTCTTTACCATCCGGCGCGACGGCTCGGCGACGGATCTGCAGCTTGGACAATCGAGTGGAAGCCCCACTCTGGATCGGGCCTGTGAGCGCGCCGTTCAACGTGTTGACACATTTGGTCAGCTTCCAGCGGGATATAATCAAAGTACGTTGAGGGTGACCTACGATTGTCAGTATGGG
This sequence comes from Acidobacteriaceae bacterium, assembly GCA_030039035.1. Classification (GTDB taxonomy): domain Bacteria; phylum Acidobacteriota; class Terriglobia; order Terriglobales; family Acidobacteriaceae; genus Telmatobacter. The sequence goes on from JASHQQ010000033.1 coordinate 12,838, forward strand.
AACTAGGATTCTCTAGCAGGGTCTTTTCAACGTCTCGAGCGCCATGGTGAATGAGCAGCGCCCGCGTGCGCTTTCGATCTCCGGTTGTTCGCAATCCCCAGGATCCGCGAAACCCTATCTACGATCGGCGAATCCAAACTTACCGGGAAGGTTCTTCTCTCCAGGCAAAATCCCCGGAAGGACCCCAGACACAATGAAAGCCACGGTTCGGCTTCTTCCCCTCATCTTGTGTGTTTCGCTTCTGTTGGGCGCGCCACAGGCGCGGGCGCAGGATTGGGTGCATGTCACCACCAACATGGCGCAGGAAAAGATCCGCCTGGCCGCGTCCGATTTCAAGCCCGTCGGCGACGATCCGCAAACGCCCACGCTCAAGGCGACCTTCGACGCCGTGCTCTATAACGACCTGTCGGCCGCGGGCATCTTCGATATGGTCTCCAAAAGCATGTCGCCGCAGGCTACGCCGGGCTCGCCGCAGGAGATCCAACTGGCGCAGTGGGCCGCCGCGCCGGCCAGCGCGACGGATGTCGCCTTTGGCGCGCTCTCTGTGTCGAACGGACGGCTGATCGTCTACGGCTGGCTCGACGACACGCGCAACACCGCCAGTCCGCAGGTGCTGGGCAAACAGTACAACGAAACGGCGAGCCAGGACATGTCGCGCATTCTGGCGCATCGGTTCGCCGACGAGATCATCAAACAACTGGGCGGAGGCGTGAACGGCATTGCCGAAACCACGATCTACTTTGTGAGCTCGCGCAGCGGTTCGAAAGAAATCTGGTCGATGGATTACGATGGCGAGAACCAGCACCAGATCACGCACCTGGGATCGATCTCCACTTCCCCGCGTGTCTCGCCCGACGGCTCGCGGATCGCCTTTGCCTCGCTGGAGCGCGAGGGTTGGTCGATCCGGATGTATTCGCTCGATCTCAGCCGCATGGTGAGCTTCCCCGCCGGCGCGGCGGGTGGCGCCAATTTCTCGCCGGCGTGGTCCTCGGATGGAACCAGGCTGGCCTTTTCCTCGTCGCGGTCGGGCGACCCCGAGATCTGGGCCTGCGATGCGGGCGGCGGCAACCTGCACAAGCTGACCTCGTTCCGCGGGCCGGATGTGGCGCCGACGTGGAATCCGAAGACAAATTCGCAGATTGCCTGGGTGAGCGGACGCACGGGATTGCCGCAGATCTACACCATGGATCAGGACGGCGGCAACATCCAGCGCATCACCGATGGCGGCTATGCGACTTCGCCTTCGTGGTCGCCCAACGGGCAGATCCTGGCATTTAGCTGGCGCCGGAACTACGGCCCCGGCGATCCCGGCGCGCGGGACATCCATATCATCGATCTGGCCAGCCTGCGCTGGGACCAGATCACGCACGAGTCCGGCAGCAACGACTTTCCCTCGTGGGCGCCGGACGGGCGACACATTGTGTTTGAACGGCAGATCGGCCACCGCACGGATATCTGGACGATGCTCGCCGACGGAACCGACCAGCGTCAGCTTACGCGCACAGGCAACAACACGATGCCGAACTGGAGCTGGAAGTAAGACCTTTTGGAGAGGCTATTGCGCACGATCGGCTTCTTTGCCGGAGCCAGTGCAAAGGTTCCCGGGACGATACGAGCCGGTTGCCGGATATGCCGGATTCATTTCTTCTGTTGGGTGGATGGGGATGAGCACGCCGGAACTGGATCCCTGCCGGCCAGGGATGCGCAGCGACGGCCCTAACGGAGACGTTTTCCCGCTGATCGGAAAACGCTCGGGATTTCTTGCGGAAGGAGAACTGAAATTGAATCGACGTCATCGCTTTCTCGTCGCTGCCTCATTGATGATTGCCTTGTTTGCGGTTGCAGGCTGCAAAAAGAAGGAGGTCGCGACAGCGCCGCCTCCGCCGCCGCCGCCCGCGGCGCCCGCGCCTACCGCGCAGATCGCGGCGACGCCTACGCAGATTTCGGCCGGCGACCAGGTGGTGCTGAGCTGGAAGACGACCGATGCCACCAACGTTTCCATCGACGGCATCGGCGACGTGCCCACGGCGGGCGTGAAAACGGTCACGCCGACTTCATCGACGACCTACCACCTGGTGGCGCGCGGCGATGGAGGCACGGCCGACGCCTCCGCGCACGTCACCGTGAGTTCGCCGCCGGCGGTCAGCGTGCCGACCAACACGGAGAGCGAAATTGACATATTCAACGCCAACGTGCAGCCCATCTTCTTCGACTATGACTCGTACGATATCCGCAGCGATGCGCAGGCCACGCTTTCGAAGGATGCGGCGTTTCTGAACCAGCACCCGGATATCCGGATCGTGATCGGCGGCTACTGCGACGAGCGCGGCTCGGACGAGTACAACCTGGCGCTGGGCGAGAATCGCGCCAACGCGGGCAAGTCGGCGCTGGTGAATGCGGGCATTGCCGCCAATCGCATCCGGGTCATCAGCTACGGCAAGGAAAAGCCGTTCTGCACGGAGTCGAACGAGGAGTGCTGGCAGAAGAACCGGCGCGACGGGTTCTCGATGGACCGTTGAGAGGCGGCAAAGCGAGGATTCGTGGCAGCCGGATTGGAGGTCGTGGGTCGGTCTGGAGCGTGAGGGCTTTACAGCCAGCGGAAAAGCTCGACGGTTGGGGGGGTGAAAGGGCACGGCTTTTGGCCGTGCCGGGACGAGTTCTTTATTTTTCCTCCTTCTGGCGGGCTTCAGCCGGCCAGAAGCCTGACCCGCTCCGGACTCGATCGGCTGCCGCGTTTTCTCTTAGAATCAATAGGAGCGCCGATGCGCTTCGCAGGTGATCCATGAAGAAAGCACACGGAATCCGTTCTTGCCTTGTCCTTGGAGCCGCGTTAGCCGTGGCGCTCCTTTCACCCCCGGCCCACGCCGCATCGAAAGAGATCGTTGAACTGCAAACCCAGGTGCAGCAACTGCTGGACATGGTGCAGCGTCTGCAATCGACCGTGGACTCGCGGTTTGGCGGCATGCAGCGGCTGGTGGAGCAGACCGCCGACAACGCCGCCCAGATCTCGCAGGTCGTGAATGCCCTCTCGCAGAAGATCAATGCCCAAGCCGACGCGACCAGCGGCAAGCTGGACACGACTTCGGGACAAATCCAGTCGCTCAATGACTCGGTCGACGAGCTGAAGACGCGCATCGGCAAGCTGGACAAATCGATCCAGGACCTGCAGACGCAGTTGCAGAACATCCAGAACCCGCAGCCGGGCACACAGCCTGGACAGACGCCCGGCACGCCGGGCGCCGACCAGCAGAACGGAACGCCGGGGCCGACTGCGGCAGCGCCGATGGCCAACCAGGCGCCGCCGCTGCAGCCCACGTTTCAGGCCGCAATGAGCGACTACAACGCGGCGAAGTACGGCGTCGCGACCGGCGAGTTCCAGGATGTGATGCACTACTATCCACAGGACGACCTGGCCGGCGAGGCGCAGTTCTACCTGGGCGAGATCGCCTACAAGCAGGGGAACTTCTCCGACGCCATTACCGACTATAACTCCGTGCTGGAGCAGTACAGCGGCAGCCGCCAGGCCCCCGCAGCCCAGTTGCACAAAGGGTTGGCCCTGCTGCAGATGGGCAAGCGCGATTCGGCCATTCGCGAGTTCCGGCAACTCATCCAGCGCCATCCGCAGACGCCGGAAGCGTCGCAAGCGCGCAGCAAGCTGAACGGCATGGGCGTGCGGATCCAGCAGGCGGCGCGGTAGGTCGCACCTTGCTCCCGTCGACATGGCGAAGATCGAGGCGCCCTCCGCCTGAGAATCGCGGGCGACAATCTCAGACCGCTTTCGCCCGCAGAGCGATGGCTTCCAGTTGGGCTTCCAGCTCCGGGACCGGTGTGAGCGCACCGGGATTCTCCGAAAATCCTTCAGGTTGATAGAGAATCGACCAGGCGGCGGAACGGTCGATGCGGAAATCCGGATTTGAGGCTGCGGCAGCGAAAGCGTCCTCCGGCGCTCGCGCCGCGACCACGGTCCGCTGCCAGTTCGTATTCCCTTCCCACGCTTCGCAGTCGAAAACAATCACGCGCACGCCGTTGCGTACGCCATCGATCAGGTTCGCTACGGGACCGGAAGGAATGTGGGCGAAAGGCGTACCGTAGAGGCTGAGAGCTCCAGGCAGCGCCCGTTTGCCGAGGAACGTAAGGTTGAATTTGCGGGCGAGAGCGCGCATCCCGCGCGCGCGGCGGTGCTCGCTGATCCATTCGGCGCTGCAAAAGATGCCCAGGACAAAATACTTCAGTACTGTCCACCAGCTCATGGGGAAAGTGTATTGGAGCGTAGACGCAACGCCGCGAATTATCGACTCATGGCTGTCCTGGGCGCGCGGTCGGCGTGGGATCCGGACCGAGTCGAACCGGTTGCGCGCAACGCGCTCCTTGCGGGAACACTGGCGGCGATGAAGAATGCCGCGCCGGAGAAGGTGAGTGTGTCGGCGACGTAGTCGAGCGTGCCGCTGATGGCGATGGAAGGGCGCAGGATCTCCTGCGGCAGATAGAAGATGACGGTAAGCAGAAAATAGAGAACGCCGAGGACGAGGGCGGCGAACCGAGCGTACTTGTTCAAGAAGAGGCCGATGCCGCACGCCAGAAGCAAAGCGCCGGTGATCCAAGCGAGTGCGACCTGGGCTGGGAACCAGGCGGGCATCTCGAGTTCGAGCGGAACGCCGGGAGCGAAGTGCGGATGCAGAAAGTGCTCGACCCCGTAGAAGATCATCGCAACGGCGAAGAAGATGCGCGCGGCCAGAGCCACATGGCGGGCGAAGCGTTCGTGAGTGGCGCCGTTGAGGGTTGCGGCGAGGGCCAGCGCGCCGGCGCACAGTGAGCCGTCACGAAAGAAGAGTGCGATCGCGAAGCGGTTGGTCGGCTCCTGGAATACGTCGGGGATATAGATCAACGCCACAAAGAGAAACATCATCAGGCCGAGCAGCGGGGCCGCTACGCGAGCGAGCTTGCCGCTGATGAGGCTCAGCGCGGCGGCGATGTTGGCGACGCCGACCAGGTAGAGCCAGAAAGCGTGGGCGGGCAACCACGCGGGCACGGCCTGGATGACGACGCTGCGCTCGGAGAAATGCTGCATACCGAAGACGGCGTAAGGAACGGCGAAAAAGAGTGGCCCGAAGGAGATGAGGCGGTCGGCGATGGGCGTCGAGCTGGTTTGCAGCGCCGGCCATTGGCGCAGGGTGAGGTAAAGGCCGACGGCGAAGAGAAGGATCGTCGCGGAATGGAGAATGAGTGAGGCGGTCATGAGCTTTGTAGCGATCGCGGCTCAGAGAGAGCCGTTCTCATAAGGCGGGCGCGGCGACGAGATGCGCAATGGCCACTTTGGAGGGATTGGGCATGGCCAGTGACGCGACGCTCGTCGTCGATCCCCGGTCCCGACACAGGGACCGGGGCACCCATTCCGATTCGGAGAAAAGCGGCTACTGCAGGGCGGCCATCAGGCTGTCCAGCGCGGCCTTGGGCGGGCGGGTGAGCGACTCGGGCAGCGTAGCCAGCGGCTCGTCGACCATGTTGAGCAGATCGGTAAACGTGGGCTTCGCGGTGTCGATGTAGAAGACGCCGGTGAGTACTTCGTTGTTCTCGTGGGCTTCCATCAGCGTGCGCACGGCGTTGGCCTTGTTGGTGGGGTCGTAGTCCTCGCGCAGCTTGCGCAGGCGCAGGCTGGAGCCGTCGTGCATCTCTACGTCGTAGACCTGGCCGGAATCGTAGTCGACTTCGATCTCGTCGAAGCTGGCGACAAAGCCGACCTCGTTCACCGGCTCGTCGTGGTCCTGCATGAACTTGTAGCTCTTGGTCGAGCCCTCGTGGTCGTTGAAGGTGACGCAGGGGCTGATCACGTCGAGCATCACCGTGCCCTTGTGGGCGATGGCGGCCTTGAGCATGGCGAGCAACTGCTTCTTGTCGCCGGAGAACGAGCGGCCCACGAACGTGGCGCCGAGCTGGATGGCGAGCGCGCAGGTGTCGATGGCGGGCAGATCGTTGATGACGCCGGTCTTGAGCTTGGAGCCGATGTCGGCGGTGGCCGAGAACTGGCCCTTGGTCAGTCCGTAGACGCCGTTGTCTTCGATGATGTAGATCATGGGCAGATTGCGGCGCATCATGTGCACGAACTGGCCCATGCCGATCGAGGCCGTATCGCCGTCGCCGGAGACGCCCAGCGTGAGCATGGTGCGGTTGGCAAGGATGGCGCCGGTGGAGACCGAGGGCATGCGTCCGTGCACGCTGTTAAAGCTGAACGAGCGGCTCATGAAATACGCGGGGCTCTTCGACGAGCACCCGATGCCGCTCATCTTCATTACGCGCTCGGGCTCGATGCCCATCTCCCACATGGCGTCGATGATGCGCTCGGAGATCGCGTTGTGGCCGCAGCCGGCGCAGAGCGTGGTCTTGCCGCCGCGATAGTCGACGACGGGAAGGCCAATGCGGTTGACTTTGGGATTGGGTGTTGCTGTTGCGGTTGCCATAATTCCCTCGGGGGCCAAAGCCCCGAAATCTTTTTCGTCGCTTCTTTGGCACAACGAAATTCGTGCCCTGTTACAAAGCGCTGTCTACAGCCCTTCGCGCGTAGCGAACTCCTCAGTAATGGTCCGCGCGTCGACCGGGAGTCCGTTGAAGTGCAGAATGCTGCGCAGCTTCACGGCCTGATCCGCGGGCAGGTCAAGCTTGAGAAGGCTGGCCA
>JASHQQ010000228.1 GCA_030039035.1 Acidobacteriaceae bacterium
AATTTCTGTTCCTGCATAGGCGGGCGCACGTATTTCGATTTGTCGAGCTTCGGCAGTTCCAATGATTCGGGAGTCAGGTCTTCATAGGGAATTATGGAGAGCAGGTGGTGAATCACGTTGAGGCGTGCCGCCTTCTTGTCCTCGGCATTCACCACATGCCAGGGCGACTGCCGGGTGTCGGTCACCGCGAACATCTCGTCCTTGGCGCGCGAGTAGTCCACCCAGTGCTTGCGCGATTCGAGGTCCATGGGGCTGAGCTTCCAGCGCTTGGTGGGCTTGTCCATGCGGTCCTGGAAGCGCCGCTCCTGCTCCTCGTCGCTCACGGAGAACCAGTACTTGACGAGGATGATGCCCGACCGGATCAACATGCGTTCGAACTCGGGGCAGCTCTGCAGGAATTCCTGGTACTCCGGCGCGGTGCAGAAGCCCATCACGTGTTCCACGCCGGCACGGTTGTACCAACTGCGGTCGAAGAGCACCATTTCGCCGGCCGCCGGCAGATGCGACACGTAGCGCTGGAAATACCACTGCGACTTTTCCCGGTCGGTCGGAGTGCCCAGCGCAACCACGCGACAGACGCGCGGATTGAGCGACTCGGTGATGCGCTTGATGGCGCCGCCCTTGCCTGCCGCATCGCGCCCCTCAAAGAGCACCACCACGCGCAGGCCCTCGTGGCGGATCCATTCCTGCAGCTTGACCAGCTCGATCTGCAGCCGGCGCAACTCGCGGTCGTAGTCGCATTCCCTGCCGATCTTCAGCGCGTGACGGCTTTGCAATGCCGGTGCGGTATTGAGCTTCCTTTTGCCGTTCGTTCGGCTTTTCTTCGCCTCGTCCTTGTCGCGATCGTGCCTGCCGTTCTTCCCCATCTTCCCCTCCGGCTGCGGGCGAAAACAATCTCGCCGGGAAACGGCGGGGAAGTTGCCGGTTCCGGTTGAGCCGCAGTCAGCCGGTTATTTTATCGGCATTCTTTTGTCGCCCGCTAGGGATGGAATCACAGGTGCGGGCGGGACCTCGCGTGGGGTGACGGAAGCTCGCTGCAAAAATCGAGCGACCCACCCGCAGATCCTTCGAGTCCGTTTGGCCAAAGCCGGGCCAAACGTCGCTCAGGATGACGGCTGCATTCGGGTTGCGAACTTCGGTTACAGGACGCTCGCAAGGAATGAAGGAAGCAGAAGCGGCGCCGGACGGTTCGCCGGCGCCGCTGGCAGGATTGCCCGGTTGCGGAGTGGTTGGTCCGCAGGGGCTAGTTCACCGAAAACGTCAGGGACTGGCCTTTCTCCCTGTTTCCGGCGTTGTCTTCGCTGAAGAAGTAAATGGTGTGCGATCCACGGGAGTCGAGGTGGAGTGGACCGCTGTAAATCCTGCATCCATCCGCAGCGGAAGGATTGCAGGAGGCGTTGTCGATTGCGTAGAAGGTTGAGCGAATTCCCGATCCTGTTCCCGTCGAGGAGCCGGGGTCATTGGCCTCAAGCCTGATCTCGACGCCGGTTGATAACGGTGCGGTGATTGCCCTGGTGGATGGAGCCGTCCCGTCGTAGCAGATCGGTCCGTAGGTCGCATCTCCGGTGGTCATGCCCTGGTTATTCCACCCGCGCACGTGCACGGTATGGCAGCCATCGCTGACTCCGCCCTTGCAACTGCCTCCGCTCTGGAGCGAAAGGCAACCGCCCGAGTCGTTCACGTATTGCGGCCCGCTGTAGAACGAGTTGCCGGAGCCGCCGTGGCCCTCGCTGCCAGGGTCGCTGGGAATCGAGTCCCAACCCTGCGTGTGTCCGGCAATGCCGGTGCCCTTTGCGCCCTTGGCCGTGCCGGCGTAGTCGTTGACCTTCCAGCTCACCGTCTGCTGGGTGCTGTACCATTGGCCGGTTTTGGGGCCGGTAAACGTGATATTCGGAATACCGTTGGCCGTCGCCGTATACCAGTTGATAGCCCATGCGAGTTGCAGCATGTTGGCCGATCCCCAGCCGGTGGTCTCGTCGTAGCCGGGCTTGGCGCACCAGGCCGACAGGCCGTACTTCAGGGTGATGTCGTTCGAGTTGCAGCCGACGGTGATGTCGTAGAACGGATCGTGCTGTGCGTTCCTGTACTGCGCTTCGCGATAGATGGGATAGTTGGCGTTGCCGATCGGAGCGCACGCGGCCGATCCCGAGCCGCACTTGTTGCCCAGGTAGAGCAGGTACGCATTCTCCTGGGCGAAGAACCCGGCCAGCATCGGCGCCACGTCGCTGGTGCCTCCGGGGTGCTGCCATCCGCCGTGATAGTAGACGTCGTGACCGTAGTACGCATCGAGCGAAAGGTCCGGCGTGGATCGCATCGAATGTTTCAGGAACGACTGGTAGCCCGGCGCGGAGTAGACAATGCTGAATCCGCCCGTGCCGCCGCCGTTGTTGTGAGCGCAGGAGCCGGGCGATGTTCCGCCGGTCCAGGCAACCTCGTAGGGCGAACCCTCGTTCAGCTCGGTTCCACCGGCTGCAACCACGTTGGGATCGGATGCCGGATAGATTACGAGCTTTGCGTCGGAGCAGGCCCCGGTCGCACCCTGGTCGCCAGCGGCGGAAACAAGGGTCCAGCCTTCACTTGCCATCATGGAGAAGACCGTGTCTTCGGCGTTCATCTCGGCGATGACACTCGGGTCCGAGCTCTCGGAAAAGCCGAAGCTCGAACTCATGGTGCGGGCATTCCCGTCGCTCACCATCGTGTTCAGGAGGTTGACGGCCGTGCCGGCAGAGGTTTCATACACGAACACCTCGGCCGTGTCTGCCTCTGCACCTTCGCTGTTTGCCGTCGCCAGCGACCACTCGGTGTCGAGCGTAACCTCAGAACAGTTATCGTCGCCCTTCGGGTTGCAGGTATAGCCCCCGTCGACGGCAATCTTCTGGACTTTGGCGGCGAGATACGAGAACGCGTCCCTGAAGTCGCTGACGTCGTTGATGCTGACATCTCCGAATGCCATAATGGCGATCGACGTGCTGGCCGGGGAATGTTTGGGCACATTCGTCGGGTTGCAGCAATGCCCCTGATTCATCAAAGCCCTGTAGTCATAGGCATCGCTCGACCACAGATCCTCCGGCGTCCAATAGCCTGCCGGAGGCGGAGTAACTTCCGGAGACCCGGCCAAATTGTCTGCCCGCGGAGCCGCCTGCGAAGAAGCATCTCTCTCGAGAGAATCAAGCGCCTTCACGGGCGGACCGGGAACATAATCCGGCCGCGGCGGAAGATTCCCATGACCGCTCGCCGGACGCATGACCACGACAGAATTCAATCCCAGCACCGACTGAACCACGCTGCTCAAACGCGATGGAAGCACCGGGTCGTGGTCGTTGGAGAAAACGATCCGCGCCTCCTCGTCGCCTTCGGCCTGCAGGCGGTAATGATTGATGGTAATGTTGAAGGCCTTTTCGATCTTTCCGGCCGGCGCCTCGACATCGACGACAAGGCGGTTGTCGAACCGGCGGGTCACCGTCAGCCCCTGCGTGGTCGCCCAATCCACCACCGCCTGTTCGTCCTCGGCGGCGGGCGCAAAGCGCGCATTCCACTCCTCGGGCGTCAGGAACTGGTGGAAGAGGGGAGATTGCTTGTTCTGGACGTCTTCGAGGAACTGGCGCTCCTCGTCAATGCGGGTGGGCGTGAGCACGAAGGCCAGGCGAAGCATGTTGGCGGGATCGTAGTGGTCAACAAGGACGGCCCGCCCATCCGAGACCTGCGCGGGCGTCTGGCCGATGGGGTCGATTTGGCGGCGCGATTGGCCTTGGGCTGTGGACGTGGCTGCCAATTGGAGCGCGAAAGTGCCTACCGCCAGCCAACAGACTGGAGTGAGCAGCCGCCGCCGGACAGCGCGTCGAATTCGGGTTGGATCGATTGACTCTTTACGGATTCTAGGGCCGGCAATGCCGGCGAAGCGATATCGCATGGTAGCTCCTTCTGGTTCTAAGCCTTGAAATCAGGCCGGGGGTGGGAAACCTGCCAGCTTTGCAGGCGCCGATTTCGGGTTGTGTGCCATTGCCGGGCCGGGTGTTCGCTGGCGTTTCTGCCCTAGAAAGCGGAATCCACGGGCAAATCCCCTCATGGGGAGAGAAATAAATTCCGGCAACCAGGGAACCCGACAGAAAAGGGGGAGATGAAACATGGCGTTTCGCGCGGAGGCAAGCGGGGCTGCCTCCGCAAGGTCCCGACTGAAACGGAATCCGTTTCGCCGGCCCTATACGTCGAAGGTGCGCGGCGCGGGAAGGCCGTTGACGATGGCTGAGTGCGTCAATAGACTCAAATGCACTCCGCCAGGAGGCAACAGCGAAGATGGTCGAAGAAGAGGGCAGCGGTCAGGTCACCCAGCTTCTGCGCCACTGGAAACAGGGCGATGAGAAGGCCCTCGAAGAATTGCTGCCCCTGGTCTACAAGGAGTTGCGCCGGCTGGCTCACTATCACCTGAAGGCCGAGCGGCCCGACCATACGTTGCAGAGCACGGCTCTGGTCCACGAGGCGTACCTGCGCCTTATGGGTGGCCAGCCCAGGCACTTTGAGAACCGGGCACACTTTATCGCCGTGGCTTCGCGCCTCATGCGCCAGGTTCTGGTGGATTACGCGCGCGAGCGGCGGGCGGGCAAGCGGCAGGGAGGTTGCCGGATCGAGCTGGAATGCCTGGATGCGCTGGCGATCAAGAACGATGCGGAGCTGCTGGCGCTGGACGATGCGCTGGACGAACTGGCCCGGATCGATCCGCGACAGGGGCAGATCGTCGAAATGAAGTTCTTTGGCGGTTTGTCGGCGCCCGAGATCTCCGAGGTGCTGAGTCTTTCCCGCGCCACGATTGACCGCGACTGGGCCACGGCGCGGTTGTGGCTGCATCGCCAGATGAGCCGGACGGCCTCGCCATGATTGCCGAAACATGGGAGCGCGTGAAGGATCTGTTGCACCGCGCGATGCAACTGTCGCCCGCGGAGCGTTCGCGGTTTCTCGATGAGGCTTGCGCGAGCGACGCTTCGCTGCGCGCGGAAGTCGAATCGCTGCTGGCGGCCGGCGAACAGGTGCGGTCGGACTTTCTCGCGTCGACTCCGGCGCGCCGGCTGGGCGAGGCGGCCGATGAGATCGCCTCCGGCGCAGTGCTGACCGAAGGGCAGATCTTTGCCGACCGCTACCGGCTCGTTCGCAAACTGGGCGAAGGCGGCATGGGCCAGGTGTGGCTGGCGGAACAGCTCACGCCGGTGCGGAGGCTGGCCGCTCTCAAGCTGATCCGCGCGGGGATGTACGACGAGTCGGTTGTGCAGCGCTTCCAGTCGGAGCGGCAGTCGCTGGCCATGATGGATCATCCGGCGATCGCCAAGGTTTTCGATGCCGGCGCCACGCCCCAGGGGCAGCCGTTTCTTGTCATGGAGTACGTTGCCGGGCTGCCGATCACCGAATACTGCGATCGGGGAAAGCTGACGATTGCCGAACGGCTCGAGCTTTTCGTCCAGGCATGCGACGGAGTGCAGCACGCGCACCAGAGGGCGATCCTTCATCGCGATCTGAAGCCGGCCAACATCCTTGTGGTGGAGGTGGACGGCAGGCCCGCGCCGCGACTCATCGATTTCGGGCTGGCGAAAGCGGCGGTGCCGCAGCCCGGCGGGGCATCGATCTTCACCCAGATCGGGCAGTTCGTCGGACACCCGGATACATGAGTCCCGAGCAGGCCGACCCCGGCGTGCACGACATCGATACGCGCAGCGACGTGTATTCACTGGGCGTTGTGCTGTATGTGCTGCTGGCGGGTGTGCAGCCTTTCGATACGAAGCAGCGGCAAAAGCCCGCGCTGGACGAACTGCTGCGCAAGTTGCGGGAAGAAGAGCCGCCGCGGCCAAGCGCGAAGGTGAGTTCGGAGAAGACGGTTCTGCCTGCGACAGCCGGGGCGCGCAACACAACGCCAAGGCAGTTGACGGGCGCGTTGCGCGGCGATCTGGACTGGATCGCGATGAAGGCGCTCGAGAGGGAGCGCGGCCGCCGCTACGGGAGTCCCTCGGAGCTGGCGGCCGATTTGCGGCGGCATCTGCGCCATGAGCCGGTGCTGGCGCGACCGGCAAGCGTGGCTTACCAGATGCGCCGGTACGCGCAGCGGCATCGCGCCCTGGTAGCCGGAGCGGCGGCAGTGTTCGTGGCGCTAGTGGCGGGAATCGCCGCGAGCACGGGCTTCGCGATTCGGGCCAGTCGCGCCAGGCAGGAGGCGCTCAGCGAACGCGATCGCGCCATCCAGGCCGAGGAACGCACGCGGCAGCAGCGCGACCGCGCGGCGGCGGCCGAGCGCACCGCAACGGAGCAGCGCGACGCGGCGCTGAAGGCGCAACAGGCAGCGATCCGGGAGCAGAATCGCGCCCTTGCCGAAAAGAAACGCGCCGACGAGCAGGCCGCCACGGCGAAGGCCGAAAGCAGCTTCCTGGAGAACGATCTGCTGTCGCAGGCCGGCACGCGAGGCCAGGTTCGCGCCGGGGTCAAGCCCGATCCGGATCTGAAAGTGCGCACCGCCCTGGATCGCGCCGCGCAGAACATCGCCGGAAAGTTCGACAAGCAGCCGTTGGTGGAAGCGTCGATCGAGCAGACCATCGGCGTGGCCTATCGCGAGCTGGGCGCTTACGCCGAGGCGCAGAAGCACCTGGAGCGCTCGCTGGAAATCAGGAGAAAGGAACTCGGAGACGCCGATCCGGAGACGCTGAAGGCGAGGTTCGAAGTGGCCGCGCTCGTCCAGCTTCAGGGAAAGTTCAGGGAGTCCGAAGCGCTCTACGGCAAGATTCTGGAGGACCAGCGGCGCGTGCTGGGAGACGGGAATCCCGACACGCTGGAAACTGAACTCGAGCTCGGTTCCGACTACGAGAGCGAACAGGACTATCCGCGCGCCGAGCAGGTGTTCGCCCGGGTTCTGGCGGATCGTACCCGCCTTCTTGGCGCGGAGAATATCGACACACTCGATGCGGCGCAACGGCTGGCGACGGCGTATCAGCTCGAGGACAACTACAAGAAGGCCGAGCCTTTGCTTACGCAGACTCTCGAAATCGAGCGGCGCGTCCTGGGCGAGGAACATCCCGACACCTTGCTCACGATGCAGAGCCTCGCCAGCACTTACTGGGGCGAAGGAAAGTACGCCCAGGCGGAGCCGCTGCTGGTGAAGGCCCTCGAAGCGCAGCGCCGCGAATTGGGCGAAGAACAGCGCGAAACGCTTTACGGGATGAACAACCTCGCGCTTCTTTACGAGCTCGAAGCCAAATATGCCGAATCGGAGAAGCTTTTCACGCATGCCCTGGAGATTGAACTGCGCATCCTGGGCGAAGAGCACCAGGCCACCCTCGACACCATGCACAATCTCTCCACGCTCTACCAGGACGAAGGCCGATTGAAAGACGCCGAGCCGCTGGCCGTGAAGTCGCTGGAGATTCACAGAAGGCTCCTTGGCGAAGAAAACCCCGAGACGTTGACAAGCTACGGCAACCTGGCGGTCCTGTACTTTCGCGAGAACAAATTCCCGGAAGCCGCGCCGCTGTTTGAAAAAGTGCTGCAGGTGCGGCGCAGGATCCTGGGAGACGAAAACCGGCAGACGCTGCTCAGCATGAACAATCTCTGCGAGCTTTACAAAATGCAGGGCAGATACGGCGAAGCGGAGCCGCTGGCATTGAAGGCGCTGGAAACGCGGCGGCGTGTTCTCGGCGAGGAAGACCTCGATACCCTGGTCAGCACGCTGGCTCTCGGCGAGCTCTATCGAATGGAGGGCCGATATGCCGATGCCGAGCCGCTGGAGGCCAAAGCCCTGGAGGCGCAGAGCCGCCGGTTGGGCGACGAGCATCCGGCGACCCTTGAAAACAGGTACGACCTTGCCATGCTGAGGAGGAACGAGGGCCGGCTCGCCGAAGCGGATTCGCTCTTTTCGTCCGTACTGGATTCGCGTCGCCGTGTGCTCGGCGCGGACAATCCCGATACCCTGGTGGCGATGACCGCGCTGGCAGGGACCCGGTTGAAAGAAGGCCGATACATCGACGCGGAGCCTCTGCTGCGCGAGGCGCTCTCCGGCTACCGGAAATCGGATCCCGACTCCTGGGAACGATTCAACGCCCAAAGCCTGCTGGGTGCGAGCCTGGCCGGTCAGCGGGAATTTGCCGACGCCGAGCCGCTGCTGGTCGGCGGTTATCAGGGGATGAACCGGCAGATTTCCTCGATTCCTTTCGAGTTGCGCGCGGAGATCGGCGAAACAAGCCGGCGAATCGCTGAGCTCTACGAGGGCTGGGGCAAGCCGGACAAGGCGGCCGAATGGCGTGCGACCATCGCGGAGAAGTAACTCGACAAAGAATGCAAATTGCCCGCATCGGAGCCGGACTTACTTCCGGAATGCACCTGGAGATGCGGATTCTCGATCTTTATAATGAATTCATAAAGATGGATCCGGCGCAAACTGCAGGACAGTTATACCTTACTTCGATATTCCTTACGGTTTCCTCACGCTTCCGCCCGCAGAATCCATATTGATGCTGTCCGAGCGGAAACTTCTCGATGGTCACTCTCCCTGCCGCGGCGAAACGCAATGCAACGAGGGCCGAACCGGCAGCAGAAGCAAGCCGGTTATCATGACGAACGATTCCCCACGCGAACCAATCCGCCTGACGAAGCGCGCAAGCGCCGCCGCGGTCGCAATGCTTCTTCTGGTTGCCGCAACGCTCGGATCCCGCCCCTTGCCGGGCCAAACCACCAGGACGGACCAGAACGAAGCGGAATCTACGGGCGCCCCGGCCGCGCCGGAAGCGCCACCTGCTCCTGAGGCGACGACAAATCCAGCGAAATCCCAGCCCGGATTTTTTGCGCGATGGGGCAAGGCATACATCGCGGACTGGACGGCCGCCACGTCGGATCCGCCAAAGCGGCGCGGTACTCCCCCTCCACTCTCCTCGCCGCCTTTCCCGGGCGCCGATTACCCGCTCGGCGGAACCCAGGAGATCGGAGCTCCGGATTACAACTCGTATATGTTGCAGACAGCGATCGACGAACCCAACCCACTTCACGCCGGTCGCATCAAGAACTACGGCTGGATCGCAATCGGGGCCAACGGCTCAACCAACAACCGCGGCAACGCCGGTAAAGGCATCCCCGCGAACCTGCCCGCGGCATACGACGAGTTCCCGAACACCGTGGTGCTGGACCAGATGGCGTTTTACACGGAGCGGCTTGCCGACACCGTGCAGACCGATCATTTCGACTGGGGCTTCCGCCTTGCCAGTCTTTATGGGCAGGACTACCGGTTTACAACCTCGCACGGTCTGTTCAGCCAGCAACTGCTGGTGAAAAACGCGCAGTACGGCTACGACCCCGTGATGTTCTACACAGATCTCTACTTTCCGCGCATGGGCCAGGGCGCCGACCTGAGAATCGGCCGCTATATCTCCCTGCCGGATATCGAGGCCCAGTTAGCGCCGAATAACTACACTTATTCTCACTCGATCCTGTATACGTACGATTGCTATACCCAACTGGGAGCCAATCTTACCGTCAAGACCAGCGACCATTGGACGATACAGGGTGGAATTTCGCCCGGCTGCGACACCATGCCGTGGACCACCGATGCCCAGGTGACGGGCAATGCCTGCATTGCCTACACGTGGTCGAACGGCGGTGACGTCTCCTATTTCTGCGCCAATACGATCAACAATGGCAAGTACGGATATAACAATCTTTCCGCGTATTACGAGACCTGGTATCATCGCATCAACGATCGTTGGCACACGGACACCGAGTCCTGGTACCAGTACATGCGGGATACGCCCAACATGTGGTGGTATAACACCGGAGTTCCCTATAATCCGGTCTCGTCGCCGTGGCCGGAAACGACGAGCAACGGCCGCCCCGGCGGATCGAATCTCAACTTCGGGGCGGTGTGCGAAGACGCCCGCACCAGTTATAAGGGAAAGCGTGCGGCGTATTGCTATGCCCCCGACTGGGCGATCGTGAACTATGTCGAACATAACTTCCACAACAATTCCGCGTCGCTCAACATCCGTAGCGAGATCGTCGACGATATCAAGGGACAGCGCACCGGGACGCCGGGTATCTACGAGGAACATATGGCCGGCTTCGATTTCTGGACCGGGAGCACCGTGACATTCAGACCGGAGCTGAGCTATATCCATGCCTTCAGCCCTTATCAGCTACGCGCTCTGGACATCTCGCCCGGATCGTCAGTTTCGGCCATGCAGAATGCGCCGGCAGGGCAACTGCCGGAGCAAACCATGCGCGGCATCGGCGCCAAAACGCAGGCGCTTATCCTGGCCGCGGACGTGATCTGGCATTTCTAGCGGCTGTCCGGTTGCCGCTAGGCATTTCGCGGGTTGAGACGGCTCGTCGCGGCGAGAAGCTCTTGCCTTCAGGGCGGAGCGATTCACCTCTTTCAGGCACTGCCTCGCACTCTGAATTAAAATGGGTGCAAAGGCTGCATTGAAGGGCCTTTAATGCCCTTCGATCGGCCCGGCACTTTTGGAGAAAAGACCTTATGCCCCTGATGAAGACTTCAAACCCCGCCCTTGGTGAAAGCACCTTCCGCGACCTGGCCGGCGGCGGATACGGCGGCGCAATCGACGTAACTGCGCGCATGACTCTGAGCGGCACGGTCAACAAGACAGGGATACTTCTGCTCTGCGCGCTGGCCTCGGCCGCCTGGACGTGGCACCTCTTTCTCGCTTCGCGCGACCTTGGCGCGATCGGGCTGCCCCTGCTCATCGGCACATTCGGCGGCCTCATTGTCGCCATGGTCACGATCTTCAAAAAGGAATGGTCTCCCGTTACCGCTCCCATGTATGCGCTGCTCGAGGGGCTTGCGCTCGGCGGCTTTTCCGCGATCCTCGATCTGCGCTATCCCGGCATCGCCATCCAGGCGGTCAGTCTGACCTTCGGAACCTTGTTTGTGATGTTGCTGGCCTATAAATCGCGAATCATCGTGGTCACGCAGAAGTTCCGCATGGGCATCGTCGCCGCTACGGGCGGCATCATGGTCTTCTACCTGGTGGAGATGTTGCTGGGTTTCTTCGGCGTACGCTTTGCGACAATCAACGGCGGCGGAGCGATCGGAATCCTCTTCAGCATCATGGTTGTCGCCATCGCCTCGCTGAACCTCGTGCTCGATTTCGATTTCATCGAGCGAGGCGTGAACTACGGCGCTCCCAAATACATGGAGTGGTACGGCGCCTTTGGCATCATGGTCACGCTGGTCTGGCTCTATCTCGAGATCCTGCGCCTGCTCTCAAAAATGCGCAGCCGGAGCTAGCGAGACACGACGTCTTTATTTCGCTGGATATTCGAGCACTGAATCCGGTTCAACCCACCCTCGCGGCAAAAACAAGGAATGCCGCAAGAATGGGGCACCCACGCTATACCTGACGGAGCACCCACTCAATCTGTTTCGCCTTGCGCTGTCCGGCTATCGCATCGTCGAAGCATGCACTCGCGTCGCCGCCTGCCTGGGCGAGAGTCTGCGGGCTTCGTAGCTGTTGAGCAGGAACTGGCCGCCAAGGATCAGCAGCCAGATCCAGAGCGCAATGCGCAAAGGCCGCCGCGGAACGCGCGTGCTGAGCAGTGTTCCTCCCACGGCGCCGGCAATGCCGCCGGCCACAAGTTGCAGCAGCAGCGCAGGGTCTGAAGTCTGCGAGAACCAGTGCGCGCCGCTGCCGGCCAGCGAGACAACAAATCCGAAGACGATATCCGTGCCCACCACCTGGGCAGGCGCAAGCGGCGTCAGGCTGAGCAGGGCGGCGCTGCCCAGCGCGCCCGCTCCGGCCGATGAGAAGCCGACCTCCACGCCGAGGGGAAGCATCAGCAGCGAGAGCAGGCGGCTGCGATCGCGCGCGTTCCGCTGCTCCGGCATGGGACGGAACGAGTAGGCGATCTGCCAGCTTGCCGTGCCGACCAGAATCGCGCCGAGAAGCGCATTGATCATGTTCTGCGAGCCTGCGGTCATCAATTGCCTCAGGAACAGGGAGCCGATCAGAACACCCGGCACTCCGCCGAGAAGCATGTAGCCCAGGGTTTTCCACGCCACGTTGCGATGGACGATCTGCGCGGGCACGAGGATCAGCTTGACCGCAGCCGAAAAAAGGAGCCCGATGGCCACGGCGAGCGGAGCGGGAACGCCGAGAAACAGCACGAGCACCGGCACGGTAAGCGTACCCGCTCCCACGCCCGTGAGCGCGATGAAGACGGCGATAAGAAAACCGATGAGGTACGGCATGGTTGTCTTCGATCTTTCCGGTTACGGCGACCCATCTCGCTTCGCCGCCCAGGTCTCGGTTTCGAGACCTGGGGCACCCACGTATTTGAGCCTCAAGATGGGATCCGGGGCACCCAATCTATCGAGCGGGCGCGGCCTGAATATGAATTCCGCATTCCACCTTGCGGCCGGCCCAGCGGCCGGAGCGCGGATCATCCGGATCGAGCGGAAGCGTGGTACAAGGTTCGCACCCGATCGAGGAGTAGCCGCGGTCGTAGAGCGGCAGCAGTGGAATCGCAAGCCGCTCGCAGGCATACCACACATCGCGCGTCGTCCATGAAGCCAGCGGCGCGAGCTTCAGCACCTGTTTGCCGCCGGGCAAGCCGAACAGCGCGGATTCCTCGAGAGCCGCGCGGCTCCGGGCCTGTTCGCGGCGCAACCCGGTGATCCAGACACGAAAATTTGCCACCGCCTTGAACAATGGCTCGACCTTGCGCAACCTGCAGCATTGGTCGGGCCCGGAGCGATAGAGCAGGCCGTGCTCCGCCTCCTGCTCGGCAACCGTTTTTTCCGGCAGCAGATTGATCAGGTTCAGCCGCCATTCGCGCGCGATGCGGTCGCGGTATTCGTACGTCTCCCGGAAGTGATAGCCGGTGTCGAGAAAGAGCACCGGAATCCCGGCATCGAATTCGAGCGCGAGTCTGGCCAGCAGCACGTCCTCCGCCTGAAAGCTGCAGGTCAGGCAGGCGTCGCCGTTGCCGGTGATTTCGCGCGCCAGAGCATCGCGAACGCGATCGAGTCTGGCATCGACCTCAGAATGAATTGCAGCAAGGGTCATGAGTCCGGGTCCCTTTCCTCAAAGTGGAGAACTCCGGCATCTGCCAGAAGCCAATGCACGGCCGGAATCGCATCGTTCGCGTCCTCCGTATCCAAAGAAACAGAATGGCCGGCGATACGAGCGGTCAGCAGGCCCGACTCGCCCGGCCTGGCGATGAGAACGATCAGGCCCGATTGGGCAGCCACCGTAACCGCGACTTCGCGCGAGTCCGGTTCAGCGCCGAAAACCGGGTCGTCGCTTTCGAAACGAATGGCGATCATTCCAGCGTCGAAAAGCGAGCGCTCGATGGCATCGATGAGACCGGATGGGCCGTCAAGGTAAAGCGCGCCGCCACGATGGCCCCAGCGCGCGGCCCGCTCCTCTGCCGCGACGCGCGCGGACGGGAATCGCGCGCGCGCAATCGCCGCGGAGCGAGTCGACACCGCAGTCACCATGCCGGCGGCCGCGGTGCTGTTGGATTCCGGATCGACGAGGATGAAAGCGCCGGTGGCGCGGTTCTCCAGGTAAAGATCGACCGCAATGGGCCGCGTCAGATCGATCGACACGGAGCCGATGCCGTTCATCTCCAGCGTCCCGGCGTTTTCGTGAGCGAATGTTTCGATGTTGACTCGATGGTCGATCGATGCAACGAAGGCGGGAACCACGCGGCTCGTGTGCTTGAGCAGGTAGCGGCGGCCGGGAACGAGCGGGCGCGAGTCCATCCACACCAGCGAAGCCTGCAATCCCGCGGCGATGGTTGCAGGCGCATCGGCCGAGACGACGAGATCGCCGCGGCTGATGTCGAGTTCGCGGTCGAGCACCAGGGTGACCGAGAGCGGAGCGTGCGCTTCGGCGAGGTCGCCGTCAAACGTCACGATGCGTTCGACGATCGCCTCTCTGCCGGAGGGAAGAATCACAATCGCGTCTCCGGGGCGAACCGAGCCGGAGGCGATCTGGCCCGCGAATCCGCGGAAGGTGCGGTCGGGACGCAGTACGCGCTGCACGGGAAAGCGGAATGGCGCGCCACGCGCGTCGATCGACGCCGGGATCGACTCCAGCAGTTCGAGCAGCGAGGGCCCCTTGTACCATCGCATCGCGCGCGAGCGACGGACCACGTTGTCGCCCAGCAGCGCGCTGACCGGAACGAATACGGCTTCTGTCGCAGCGCCAGTATCGGCGGCGATCCGGTCAAGTACGAACCGGAAATCGCGCTCGATGCCGCGAAACGTCGCTTCGTCATACCCGGTCAGATCCATCTTGTTGACGGCGACGATGACGTGGCGCACGCGCAGCAGGGACGCAATGCAGGCGTGGCGGCGCGATTGCGGCAGAACGCCTTTGGTGGCGTCGACCAGCACCACCGTGGCATCGGCGGTCGACGCTCCGGTGGCCATGTTGCGCGTGTACTGCTCGTGGCCCGGCGTGTCGGCAATGATGAACTTGCGCTTCGCCGTCGAGAAGTAGCGATGCGCCACGTCAATCGTGATGCCCTGCTCGCGCTCGGCTCGCAGACCGTCGGTCAGCAGCGCGAAGTCGAGTTGACCGGGAGCGGTGGTTCCCTTGCCTTCGATGGCGCGCACCTGGTCTTCGTAGACCGATTGCGTGTCGTAGAGCAGGCGGCCGATGAGCGTCGACTTTCCGTCGTCGACGCTGCCGGCCGTGGAGAAGCGCAGCAGGTCCTTCTCGTGTTCCTGTTCGAGGAATTCGTCGATCGGGAAAACCGGCGTGGAGAGCGCGGCCATTCAGAAGTAGCCCTCCCGCTTCTTGATCTCCATCGAGCCTTCCTGGTCATGATCGATGACGCGGTTGGCGCGCTCGGAATGGCGGAACGAAATCAGCTCGGCGATGATGTCGGGAATGGTCGTCGCGTTGGAGCGAATCGCGCCCGTGCACGGGCTGCACCCCAGCGAGCGCAGGCGCGACCTGACAAGCCGCGGGCGCTCGCCGGCAAACGCGACGAAATCCTGCTCGACGGGCAGCAGCGCGTCGCCACGCACATACATCGGCCGTTCTTTTGCGAAGTAGAGATCGACCACCGGAATCTTTTCTTCGTGGATGTAATGCCATACGTCGAGCTCGGTCCAGTTGGAAAGCGGAAATACGCGAATGCTCTCGCCGGGATGCACGCGCGCGTTGTAGAGATTCCACAGCTCGGGGCGCTGGTTCTTGGGATCCCACTGTCCCGCCTGGTCGCGGAACGAATAGATGCGCTCCTTGGCGCGCGACTTCTCTTCGTCACGGCGAGCGCCGCCGAAGGCCGCGTCGAAGTTGTAGTGGCGCAAGGCATCGAGCAGAGCCTGCGTCTTGAGCAGCCCGCAACAGCGCCTGGTGTCGAGCGCAATGGGGTTCGTCCCGGCGGCGATGGCAGATTCGTTGCGCCAGACCAGCAGTTTCACGCCCACTCTGCGCGCCGTTTCGTCGCGAAAGGCGAGCATCTCGCGGAATTTGAAGCCGGTATCGATGTGCAGCAGCGGAAACGGAATGGGCCCGGGATAGAAGGCCTTCTGCGCCAGGCGCAGCATCACCGACGAGTCTTTGCCGATGGAGTAAAGCATCACGGGACGCTCGAACTCCGAGGCGACCTCGCGCAGGATGTGGATACTTTCTGCCTCGAGGAGGCGCAGGTGGCTGATTCGCTGCGCTTGCTGCATGCTGGAGGGCTGCGAAGGTGCGGCGAATTCGCGTTCGGCGACCGGCATCGAATGACCCCTTTGGAATGAGCTTGTGCTGAATGCCGGCGGAACGGGAGACAGACCCGGCCTTTCAGCAACGGGTGCGTCTGGATCGCTTGTACAGGGAGATCGGAGACTAGCGGCAACACCCGTCGAAGATGTTCGACAGGCGACAACAGAAGCGGCTTTGGGAGGCGCGGACCATCTGTTTGTTCATAGTAGCAAAAGCGGCGCGGATCGACAACTGCCGCGATCATTTCCCTCCCCTTGCGGCAAAAACAGGGACGCCGCAAGGATGGGGCACCCAGGTAGAAGAACATCAGGCGGACAGGGTCCTAGAACAGGAACTTCAGAGCGAACTGTAGCTGGCGCGAGGTGGTGGCCGTCGCGGTCATGGCGCCGGCGGTAGGCGAAATCGCCGCTTCAGCGGTCGGCTTCGCCGGCGTGGGCCCGTTGCTGAAGACGATGGCATTCGGAGTAGTGAAGTTGGCGTGGTTGAGTACGTTGAAATACTCGGCGCGGAATTGCGCGTGGAGCCGCTCGTGGATCGTGGCGTTTTTGGCGAGCGAAAGATCGACATCGTCGAGGCCGGGGCCGGCGAGCGTATCCCGGCCCGCATTGCCGACCGTGCCCGGATAAGGCGCCAGATATGCGTCCGGATTAAACCAATCTCCGGCGGTGCGCGGATACAGCGCGCCTTTGAAATCGGGATTGAGCTGCGGGCGCACGGGATTCCGCGAATCGCCGCTGCCTGTGGGGTTATAGCCGAGCTGGGGCGAAAACGGGAACCCGCTCTGCAAGGTTGCGATTCCGCTCAGGCTCCATCCCTCGACGATCCGGCGCGTCGCGGGCGCGGCACTGGCGAGCGCCTCATGACCCTGGCCGAAGGGCAGGTCCCATGTCGCGTTGATGGCCGCGGCTTGCGAGATGTTGGTCGCAGCGAGTCCGTAGTCCAGCTTCGGTTCGGGAGGGAACGCGACGTAGGCGGGCGTATTGGATGAAACGCTTGTGTTCCACGCCGAACCGTCGTCGAGATTCCTCGACCATGTGTAGACGCCGCGCAGTTGAAAGCCGTTGGCGTACTGGCGCCGCACGTCGACTTCGAGCGCGTTGTAGTTGGCCACGCCCGCCGAAACCCAGGAGGTGGTATTGGCGAGCTTCGGGTTGGCGAGCGTCGACGTGGGGTAATAGACGGTGCCTCTCGCCAGGGAAGCCGGGCACGCGGCCGACGGGCAGACGACCGCAGGCGGAGTGTTCTGGTCTTCGGAGAGAATCTGGTGATAGGCGTGCGAGCCGATGTAGGCGAGCGCGAGGACGGTGCGTGGAGCGACTTCCTGTTCGACGCGCGCGGTCCAGGCCAGCACCGTTGGCGTCCCGATATCCGGCTGCACGTTGCTGGGCGAGATCTTGCCGCCCGTCGAGGCCGCGGAAGACAGCTTCGTCAGATCGCTCACGGTCGTATTGCTGTAGGAAAGCGTGGTATTGAAGGGCGCGGTCTGGTCGAGGCGGTAATCGAGCGTGTCGAGAAGCGCCCGGTGGACTCCGAAGCTGCCTTTGAGGGCGGTCTTGCTGTTTCCGAAGAGGTCGTAGGCAATTCCGACGCGCGGCTCGGGCATGAACTTTGCGCGATTGTCCGTAAGAGCCGAGCCGCCGATCGTCGGGTTGGTGTCGATGACGCCGTCGGTGAACTCGTAATTCGAGGCGCGGCCATGGGCTTCGTTCCAGCCGTTCGATGACTCGACACGAAGTCCTAGGCGGAGTTCGAGCCGGGGCGTCGCCTTCCAGGCATCCTCGGCGAAACCCGCGCCGAAGAGCGAGCGCCAGCCGAGTTCGGTGGGCGCGGGAACGATGGTGTACTTGGCCACTTCGCCCTGTTCGAAGGATTCGAGCGTCGAGAACGACGCCTGCCCGTACTGATTCTGCGCCAGGAAGTCGTTCGACTGCAGCCTCTGCAGCCAGACACCGGCCTCGACCTGATGATGGCCATGCGACCAGTCGATGTGATCGTCGACGGTAAAGAGATTTCGCGCGGTCGAGTTGTTGCTGCCGGTGTTGGCGCCGGCGAGGGTGATCTGCGAGGCTCCGTTCGATGCCGTGGAGCCGGAGATCACAAGCGATCCGACCGGGCCGTCCGTAACCCAGCCGGGCACATCGCCGGTGAGGATGCTGTTGAAGAAGAAATCGCCGCGCGAGAAGCCGAGACGAACGATATTGAGCAGGCTCGGCGAAAAGACGTGCTGTTCCTGCGCGCTCGCCACCTGCTCGCGCAGCCGCTCGTAGACCGACGAATAGGGGTTCGCGGACGGCGTGGTGGCGTCGCTGTCGTCGATCGTGTAGACGCCGAAGAGCAGGTCGTTCCGGGTGAGATTGGAGTCGATACGCGTGGTGCCGAAATCCTCGCGCACGTGCTGGAGCGGATTGGAGAACGCCTCGGCGATTCCCTGACCCAGCTCTTTCGTCCCAGTGGGCCACAGCGCCAGCAGGGGCTGAACGCCGGGGACTGCTGCAGCGCGCGCGGCCGCGTCCGGCACAAAGGTTACGTCGCTCAGGCCGAGCCGCTGGCGATAGCCCTCGTAGTTGCCGAAGGCGAACAGCTTGTCGCGGCGGATGGGGCCGCCGAGCGCCAGCCCGAAGTCGTTCCGCTGAAAAGGCGCGATCTGCGCCTGATCGAAATAGTTGCGGGCGTCGAGCGCGCTGTTGCGGAAGAACTCGTACGCGGAGCCGTGAAAATCGTTGCCGCCGGATGCGGTCACGATCGAAACCTGGGCGCCGCTGCGCTTGCCGTAGTTGGCGCCATAGGTGTCGCTCACCACGTTGAACTCGCGCACCGCTTCGACGCCCAGCAACTGGCCGCTGGTGCCGCCGGGCGTGACGTTGATGAGCGAAGCGCCGGTGTACTCGATTCCGTTCAGCAGAAACAGATTGTCCTGCGGGCGGCGGCCGGAGACCGAGTACATGTTGCCCACCGAGGAGTTCGACGTGCCCACGCCGCCGGAGCGCTGCGTGGTGTAGCTGATCGAAGCGGGATTGAGCTGCAGGAGCTGATCGAAGCTGCGACCATTGAGCGGAAGCTGCTTGACCTGGCGCTCGTCGACGAGGCCTTGCGATTGCAGCGTGGAGGTGTCGACGCCAGGCGGCGTATCGACGACCGTGATCGCCTGCTCGACCTTGCCGAGAGTGAGAGCAAATCGAAGTTCGACGTGCTGTCCGACGGCGAGCGCGACTCCTGTCTGGGCGAATGGCGCAAAGCCGTCATGCGTGACGGTGACCGTGTACACGCCAACAGGCAGGGAAGCCGTGGAAAATGTGCCGTCTGCGCCCGTGACAAGGCTGCGCTCGGCGCCGGTTTCAACGTTGCGGAGGATCACTTTGGCCTGTTCGACGGCTGCATTGGCCGGATCGACGACGGCGCCGGCGATGACGCCGCCGACCATCTGCGCCCGGGAGAAGAGCGCGGACGCGGCGAACGCGAGCAGAATGAAATAGATGCGAATCAGTGTAGAAATACGATTCGGTAGCATGACCGGTCTCCTGAATGGGATTGACTGCGATGGTATTTCGGGGAACAGCGAAAGCGCAGTGGGAGCGATCACGGACAACAACAGGCAAATCCGCGCGCGAGGAGGCGGGCGTGCGCGGACGCGATGCGGTGGTGCGAAGAGAGGATCAAAGCTCGATTCTCCCGAGGATTCAGTTGTTGGAAGAAGCTATCGTGCCTGAGGCCGACAGAGGATGATCGCGGGAATCAGCGGGGACAACAACAAGCCGCGAGCGCCGGGGAGGCGCTGCAAGCGACCGGGAACTGACCGGAGCGAACCATGGTGAATCCGAGAGTACCACAAGAACGATGAAGGGCAAAATCAGAGGGAGATTTCGGTCGATCCGGGATGGGAGCCCGCGAGGCGAGGAATAAGGAAAGCACTCATTCGGCACGACTCAAGCCACTCCAACAAGCAAAACCGGCTTGTCGGGGGCCCCGGCAAGTCGTGGCCTGTTACATAGCCATGTCGCGGAGAATTTGTCCACGGCCTGTAAGGCCCATACCCTTCCGGCTGGCCCGCGCCAAGAATCCTTTGGCCTATTCTCTCACCGGCTCAATGCGCAGCAACTTCATGAACTGATCGAAGTCCGGGCGGACCTTGAGAAGCTCGGACTCGAGAGTGGTGAGCGTGGCGATGCCGATCCATCCGCGGCTGCGGACGTAGTGCTGCACCTGGAAGACCGAGACCTGGTGCATGGCCTTGTGCTTGAGCATCAGCATGGCGGCTTCTTCGGCATCGGGGAACTCGAGGGGCGCGGGACCGGCGATGACGGGATCGAGAAAGGTCCGCTTCATCATGGTGATCTGCGCCTGGATGTAGAGGGCAAGCTGATTGCCGGCGAGCAGCCGGTCTTCGCGCAGATAGACGTTGCTGGGAATCACGCCCTCGGCGCGCTGCTGGATGCCGAAATCCGGAATCCAGGTCCATCCAAAAGGAATGGCGGGAACGATCCACCGGCCGATGCGAGCGGCATTGGCAGGGCCTGCGGATTGTCCCGGATAGCTGCCCATATCGATTGCGTCTGGAGTGGATCTCCAATGCCTGGTTTTCGCGCGGAGCTCACGCCCCGAGCCTCAGGGAACTCCGGCCGCCTGGCATAGCCGCGAAGCCGTAATCACGGCCGTGGTTTTGAGCGAACCAAGAGACTGGGCGCGGTCTGTCCCGGCGAAATCCAGCGCAAGCCCGTCCAGTTCCTTGCCCAGGTGTCGCCGCTCGGAGGCCACGGTCACGATGGTCCGGGTTTCACCGATCAGGAATCGCGCGTAAGCCTCGTGGACCGTGGCATTCTGCGCCTCGAGCATGGGCAAGGCGCGAGTCTGCCAGGACAGAAACGCGGGCGTATTGGCCAGCACCGGATCGGGGATGGTTTCTTCGATGGCCTGGCGAACCGCCTTCACGAAGGCGTCATAGGCTTTCGCGAAGTTGTCCGCGAACATTTTCGGGAATTCGGGGGGAGCCTGCTGGGTCATCATAAGCCCTTCGGAATCGCCTGTTGCGCTTGCTGCGCGGCTTGCCCGGCCTGCTGCGCAGCTTGACCGGCCTGTTGGGAGGCATTTTGACCCGCCTGTTCCGCTGACTTCGCGGCCTGGGTGGCCGCCTGCTGCGCCTGTTGCGCTTGTTGTTGCGCCCTCTGGACCGCTTGCTGAGCCTGTTGCTGCACCTGCTGCGCCTGCTGCTTTGCCTGAGCGACCGCCTGCTGGGCGGCCGCCTTGGCCGGGCCCACCGCTTGCTGCGCCTGCTGCTCGGCCTGCTGCACCGACTGCTGCGCCTGATTTACGGCTTGCTGCGCCTGCTGCTGGCACTGTTGCGCGGCCTGCTGCGCCTGACTGGCCGCCTGCTGGGCCTTTTGCGCCGCTTGCTGCGCGGCCTGTTGGGCGCCTTGCGCGGCAGCCTGCGCCGCCTGTTTGGCCTGTTGCTCGGCCTGGGTGGCGGCTTGCTGCGCGGCATTGGCCAGTTGAGTGGCCCCATTCGCCGCCTGCTGGGCAGCTTCACCGGCAAGCTGCGAGGCGGTCGCCCACGGGGCGGGCGCGAGCTGGCTGGGAAGCACCGAACCCGGAGGCGACCATAGCTGCGTGCCTCCTCCACCCAATCCCGCCTGCTGCGCGGCTTGTCCCATCCACGCTTTCAGTCCCCCGGCGGGAACCTGAGCGACAGCCATCAGGACTCCGGAGTTCCAGCCGCCGACCGCATTGTCATTGCGCCACTGGTCCTCACTTGCCGGTGGATCTGCGTTCCAGTAACCGCCGGTGGCGCGCGCCTGATCGCCCAAAACGCGATAGAGCGTGGCGCCCGGGGGAACATCGACGGGCTGCGCCGAGGAGAAGTTGGGTGTCTGATCGGCCGGCAGCGTGGGAAATCCCGGCGACGTGAGTGGAATCGCCGGCAGACTGCCGCCAGGAGGCGCCGTAGTCTTGATCGTTCCGTTCTGCTGCAGCTCGGAGGAAGACTGCGGCGAGGATTGCGTCGCCGGCGGCTGCATCGGCACTGAAGCGCCCATAGCCGCGATTCCTCCCATGGCTCCGCCGGCTCCGCCGGCTCCGGCATCTCCCACCAGAACGGTTTCGGCGCCCATCGCGCACATATCGGGCGGCCCGACGCAGACAAGCTGATCCATGACGCGCGACTGCGGCATCATGCCGGTGAGCACGGTCATTGCGCCAAGAACGAACGGTCCGCCCACGTGCGGCACAATGCCGGTCACCATCGGACAGACGTGCATGTCGGTGATGCGCGACGCCGGCATGAAGTTGATCAACACCTGCGGAAAGCCGAGGATCACGGTCCCGCCGTGTTCGGTCAGGCTGGTAATGGTGGCAGCCGGCATTCCCATGGCAGCTTACAAGCCTCCCAATCCGCCCATCGCCTGCTGGGCAGCCTGTTGGGCTCCTTGCGCTGCCTGTTGCGCCTGCTGCTGCGCCCCGCTGGCCGCCTGCTGCACTTGCGATGCCGCCTGTTGCGCCTGTTGCTGGGCCTGGCTGGCAGCCTGCTTGGCCTGATTGGCGGCCTGTTGCGCCTGTTGCTCGGCCTGCTGCGCGGCCTGCTGGGCCTGTTGCGCCGCCTGCTGACCCTGCTGCTGCGCCGATTTTGCGGCCTGCTGAGCCTGCTGCTCGGCTTGCTGGGCCTGTTGCTGGGCTTGTTGTGAAGCTTGCTGCGCTTGCTGCGCGGTTTGCTGGGCCTGCTGCTCCACCTGCTGTGCCTGTTGCTGCGCTGCCTGCACGGCGCCGGCCGCTTGCTGCGCAGCCTGATTGGCCGCTTGCTGTGCCTGTTGCGCAGCCTGCTGGGCGGCGGCTTTGGCCTGACCTACGGCCTGATTGGCGGCCTGCTCGGCCTGTTGAGCCGCTTGCTGAGCCTGGTTGTAGGTGGCGCGAGCCTGGTTCGTTACCTGATTCACGGCTTGCTGAGCCTGTTGCTCGGCTTGCTGCGCCGCCGTTTGCGCCTGAGTTGCAGCCTGCTGGGCCTGCTGAGCGGCCTGTTGCGCGGCCTGCGCAGCCTGATTGGCGGCTTGCGCGGCCTGATTTGCCGCACCCCCGGCCGCACCGGCCGCAGCGCCGGCCGCTCCCGCAGCCGCGGGCGGCGGAGGCGGAGGCGCATTGGGCGAAGCGGGAGGCGGAGGCGGCGCCGCGGGGGAACTGCCCCCTCCGGATCCGCCGCTGTCGGAGATCTGCGACGCAGTACCCGCCTGGCCGGCCGCGGCCTGCTGCGACTGCGAATAGGGATCGTCGCCCGGCCATTTGGGGGCCGTCGGCGCCGTGGGCGCGTTGGGCGAAGAGGGCGGTTGCGGGGATTGCGCCATGCCCGGAGAGCCCATCACCGGAGCTCCGGCGCTGTTGATATTCACCAGCATGCCGGAGATGGTCACGCCCGCCGGTGTGATGGAGATGTATCCGCCCGCGCCGTTCAGGCCGATTCCTTCCGAGCTCAGAAAAACCGAATTCGCCCCGCAGGAAAACGAGATCTGCATGGGAGCACTTACGTCGAAGTTCGCTCCTGCCTGGATGGCATGCTTCTGGCCGACGGTGAGCGAATAGTTCGAGCCCACCTGCTCGTTCAGATTCGAGCCGACATTGATGTTCGAGTTGGCGCCGATGCTCTCCTTCAGATTGCCGCTCACCGTGTGCTCGCGATCGCCGCCGACCTGGACAATGTTCTTGCCCTGCATGTTGAAGTGCGCGTCGCCGTCGATCTCTTCCAGATGCTTGCCCTGGATCTTGAGGCTTGAGTCGCCGTTGATCTGTTCGTTGTGCTTGCCCTTGATGAGCAGATGCGAGTCGCCGTCCACTTCGTCGAACCGGTTCGAAGTGACGGTAGTATGCTGCTCGTTGCCCACCGTGGTGTGCCAGTCGTGCTCCACGTGCAGGTCGTAGTCGCGTTCCGCGTTCATGAAGATCTGCTCGCTGCCGGAGAGATCCTCGAAACGAAGTTCGTTGGCGTTGGCGGCGCCGCCTCCCTTGGAACTGCGCGTGAGAATGCCGGCAAGCGTGTAGTGGCCGGGAAGGTCGTACTTGGGCATGTTGGTTCCGTTGTAGACCGAGCCCACCACGATCGGCTGATCGGGATCGCCTTCCATGAAGCCGATCAGCACTTCGTCGCCCACACGCGGCCAGTAGTAGGTTCCCCATCCCTTGCCGGCCCAGGATTGGGCCACGCGCAGCCACGTGTTGTCCGGCGTATTGGCCTGGCGCAGGCGGTCCCACCAGAACTGCACGTTTACGCGCCCGTACTTGTCGAGGTGCGAGTCTTCGCCGGCAGAGACGATCACCTTGCCGGTGTGCATGCCGTAGACGACCGGCTTTTCGGTGCGGAACGGAGGCCGGTAAACGATCGAAAACGGCGTGGCGATGAAGCGGTTGATGAAGGGCTTTGGCGCTTCGGCCCTTTTCGAGCGATAAGAAGGGATCTGTTGCACCGTGAGCTCGAGATGCACGAGCAGGTACTTGGTATTCAGCGCCGCCTGCTGGTGCTCCGACAAGGTAAACGAATAGCCGGTCCGCATGGGAATGGCGTTCGACTCGCCCTCCACCACCAGTGTCCCTGCATCGCTCACGTCGCGGCGAACCGTGGTGAAGAAATCCTCGAGACTCTTGAGATTCGTGTCCGACTCGGGAATCTTCAGGTAACCGTCGGCGTCGGCGTAGTCATAATCCTCGTTGCTGTTGGCTCCCAGCGGCCCCGCCGTGTTCATGGGCGTGCCCATGACGGTCTGGTAACGCATGAAGCTATAGTCCCAGGAAGTGTGCTTGCCCGTAACCAGCGTGGAGCGCGAGCTGAATTCGTCCACGACAAAGTCGTAGAAACCCTCCTGCTCGCCGGATTCGGGCCTGAATTTGAAGGTGTTCTGGATGGGGCAGTCGCTCAGCTTGCTGGAGGTGTCCTGCAGGGTCAGGGTGTGATCGTCGGCGGTGTGCTGGAAGTAATAAAGGATTCCGCTCTGCTCCATGAGCCGCGAGATGAAGTCGAAATCGGTCTCGCGATATTGCGTGCAGTATTCGAGCGTCGCGTAGGTATTGGATGTCTGCAGGGAGGGGCTGATGCTATACGGGCCCAGCACAAGCTTGATGATGTCGATGACGGTCTTGTTCTGGAAGCACCGCGTGTTCTTGCTCAGCGTGAGCATCCACAGGCAGGGCACGATGGTGGCGCGATAGACGGCGAACTCCTCGTCGACGTTCATCATTTCGAAGCTGGAAACGATGCCGTTGATGTAGCGCTGCTTGCCCGAGTCGTCGGCCGATATGCCCACGCAGACGCGTTTGCCGACGATCTGCGCCGGAGCGATGCTGGTGTCGGGCGTAGCCACGAAGTCGAGGTTGTAGCAGAACAGCTCCGAGATGCCTTCGCTGCCCGTCAGGCGCTCGGGCAAAAGCTTGTCCTTGCCCAGCGGACTGGTAAACGTGAGAAGCCGGTTTGTCTGCGCAAAAGTAGCCATAACGATCTTTTTCTTGCTTGCGGGAAAATCCCGCTCCCGGGTTTTTCTTCCCGGACTCCGGATACGATGGGGCAGTCAAGGGCGGCGTTCGCCGCGACGAACGCCGCGTTGACTTCCCGGCTGCTGGAAAAGACCGCTACGCTTCGGCCGCCGCGGTTTCGACGGCCGCCTCCGCGGGCGTGCCGGACAACCATTTGTAGCTGAATTTCCCGTCTTCGCCGACGCCCACCTGCACGCGCTCCATCAAGGCTTCCTCGGCCATGCGCGCCAGCACCTGGCGCGAGATATCGGGCAGCATGGTGTTGGTGAGGATGTTGTCGACGTTGCGCGCACCGCTCTCCACTTCGGTGCAGCGTTTGGCGACTTCTTCGATCACCGCGTCGTCCATCGCCATCTCGATCTTGTGGTTTTCCTGCAGGCGGCGCCGGATCTTGCCCACCTTGAGCAGAATGATCTTCTTCAGCGCCTCGTCGCGCACCGGGAAATAGGGAATGATCATCATGCGCCCCAGAAACGCCGGCTTGAAGATCTTGTTCAGCTCCGGCTTGAGCGCGGTTGCCAGGCCCTCGCTGTCGGGCATGGTCTCCTTGTCGGCTGTCAGCTTCATCAGCGTATCGGTTCCGGCGTTGGTGGTGAGAATGATGATGCAGTTCTTGAAGTCGATGGAGCGGCCTTCGCCGTCTTCCATGTTGCCCTTGTCGAAGACCTGGTAGAACAGTTCGAGCACGTCGGGGTGCGCCTTCTCGACTTCGTCGAGCAGCACCACCGAGTACGGCCGGCGGCGCACCGCTTCGGTCAACACGCCGCCTTCGCCGTAGCCCACGTATCCCGGGGGGGAGCCCTTGAGCGTGGAGACGGTGTGCGCCTCCTGGAACTCCGACATGTTGATGGTGATCAGATTGCGCTCGCCGCCATAGAGCAGATCCGACAGCGCCAGCGCGGTTTCGGTCTTGCCCACGCCGCTGGGACCGACGAGCATGAACACACCCACCGGCTTGCCGGGATCGTCGAGCCGCGCGCGCGAGGTGACGATGCGCTGCGCGATGGCCGCCAGCGCGTGATCCTGCCCGATGACGCGCTTGTTCAGATGCTTGTCGAGCTCGAGCACGGCGGCGATCTCGTCCTTGACCATCTTGCCCAGAGGAATGCCGGTCCACGCGGAGATCACTTCGCCCACAATGCGCTCGTCGACGCAGACGTGGATGAGCGGATTCTCTCCCTGCACACGCTCGAGCTCCTCTTCGAGCGCATGCAGTGCT
Organism: Acidobacteriaceae bacterium; assembly: GCA_030039035.1. Lineage (GTDB taxonomy): Bacteria > Acidobacteriota > Terriglobia > Terriglobales > Acidobacteriaceae > Telmatobacter. The sequence continues at coordinate 26,416 of JASHQQ010000228.1, forward strand.
TCGAGAGTCGGTTTGACCGCCGGCTTTCCGTCGCCTTCGACATTCACGGTCTCCGCGCCGGTCTCGAGCGCACTTCGCATGGCGCGAATCTGCTTGACCAGCGCGGTCTCCTGCTCCCATTGCGTGCGCAGCCTGGCAAGCTTCTCTTCTTCCGCGGCCAGATGTTCGGCGATGGTCGCCAGCCGCTCGGAGTGCTCTCCTCCGGTGGTGGTTTCGCGCTCCAGAATCTGCTTCTGCACCTTGAGATCGTCGATGTGGCGCGTCGAGTCCTCGATGGCCGGCGGAATCGTGTTCTGGCCCAGCGAAAGACGGGCGCAGGCGGTGTCGAGAACGCTCACCGCCTTGTCGGGCAACTGCCGGCCGGCGAGATAGCGGTGCGTCAGCCGGACCGTGGAGGTCACGGCTTCATCGAGAATGCGCAGATCGTGATGCTTTTCGAGGGCTCCCACAATGCCGCGCATCATGGTGTCGCACTGCAACTCGGAAGGCTCTTCCACCTTGACGACCTGGAAGCGCCGCGCCAGGGCTGCATCTTTCTCGAAGAACTTCTTGTATTCGGACCACGTGGTGGCGGCGATGGTGCGCAACTCGCCGCGCGCCAATGCGGGCTTGAGCAGGTTGGCGGCATCGTTCTGCCCGGCCTGCCCGCCGGCGCCGATCATGGTGTGCGCTTCATCAATGAACAGGATGATGGGATGCGGCGAGGATTTGACTTCCTCGATCAGACCCTTCAGCCGGTTCTCGAATTCGCCTTTCACGCCCGCTCCGGCCTGGAGAAGAGCCAGGTCGAGGCTGTGCAGTTGCACGTTGCGCAGCGGCGGAGGCACGTCGCCAGTGGCGAGACGCAGCGCGAATCCTTCGACGACCGCGGTCTTGCCCACGCCGGCCTCGCCGGTGAGGATGGGATTGTTCTGCCGGCGGCGCATGAGGATGTCGACAACCTGGCGGATCTCCGTGTCGCGCCCGAGAACGGGATCGATCTTGCCGGACTTGGCTTTCGCCGTCAGGTTTTCCGTGTACTGATCGAGATGCGGCGTCTTGCCCGAGCCGGCCGGCCGGCCTGCAGCCCCGGCCTCGGCAGGCACGCCGGGACCACCCGTTGCCAGGGACGGCGAAACCTCTTTCGACTTCTGCGTGACGGTATAGAAGTCCTTGCGCAGAGCCTCGGGAGGAATGAGCTGAATCTCCTTGCTGATGTCGCGGATCAGGCGGCCAAGCTCGACGTCGGTAATCAGCGCCAGCAGCGTGAACCCGGTGCGAACCTGCGCCGCATCGTACTCGATGGTGGCGATGGTCCACGCCTCGGTGAGCATTTTTACAAGCTGGGGGCTGAACGCGGGGCTGCGCGCGTTGCCGGTCTTCAGCCGATCGAGGCTGCGCTGCAACTCGCCCGTGAAGCGCGACCGGTCGACGCCGTACTGTTTGAGAATATAGGCGATATCGTTGTCGGAGCTGTCGATCGCCTTGAGCAGGAAATGCTCGATTTCGATGTCGTAGTGGGTGCGGGCAACGCAAAGGCCGGCCGCTGCCTCCAGCGCGCTGCGGGTGGCGTCATTCACCTTGCCGATCAGGGACTTCAGATTCAGGCTCATAATCGGATCTCCAGGTACTGCTCGTTCCCTCGGGTTAGGTCAGGCGGTATGTGGCTTCGTCCGGATCGCGGTCGAGCGGGCGGTTCTTGATCCAGCTCACGAGGCCCAGGCGCGAGGCTTCCATTCCTTCCGCGCCCATCTTCATGCGCGGAACCCCCTCGCGCTCGAGAACCAGGCGGACGACGAAATCGAATTCACGGTTCGTATAAAAGCGCAACCAGGAGCGCAGTTCGGTGCTGGCGCGCGCGCCGGGCAGGAACTCCTGGTAGCGCGCGAAGCCCATCGGTCCCAGGCGGATGGTGACGGCGCCATGCTGGTCCCACGCTTCGTCGCCCACAATCGTGCCCATGCCAAGCTGCTCGCAGAAGGCGCCGGTGTCGCGCAGAAAGGTGAGATTGCCGGGGGGAAGACGGCGCCAGGTTCCGGTGAACTGTTCCACCTCGACAGGAACCTCGAAGTAGTCTTCGAGAAGCTGCTTGAGCCCCTGCGCCGTGGGCCGCCGCTGCGATAACAGACCCACGTAATACATGCAGGCGTCGTCGGCAATTTCCATGCGACGGTGCAGCGGTTCGAGCCCCAGGCCGCAAAGGTCCATCAGCCGCGAGCTGATCACGTCGTCGCTGGCGCCGGTGCGCTCGTAGGCGATGTAGAAGCGGTATTTTTGCCACCCGCGATAAAACAGCGAGACGATGCGATGGTTGAAAATGTCGAAGAACTCGCCGGGCGAGCGGTCCTTGGCGCGCACGCGTTCCAGCAGGAATTCGGTGTAGGCGTGGGGCAGGGCTCCCACGGCCGCGCTCAGGCCCATGAAGTTGACGAACATGCGCGGCGGGCCGTCCTTGCCGGTCTCCAGATCCTGGATCTCGCTGGCGGGAAACGACAGCGATGGAACGGAGGAAAATTGCACGACTTCGTTGCCCGGCGAGACGAAAAGGCCAACCGGCTTGCGCCCGGGATAGAGCCGCTCCAGCAGGCGCACGGCCTGGAAGAACTGCACGGAGTACGGCTCCTTCTCCAGCAGCTCGCGCACCGCCGCGAACCGGTGATCGGTTTTCAGATCAGGGGCTTGTACCCCGCCTTCGGTGGCCATTCGCCCAGCGGCTCCTTTCTTTGACTGGTGCGCGCTGCCAATTGACAGAAACTGTTGATGGAAGTGTAGCAGCCGAGAAAACGGTCGAGAACATTGGCGAACAGATACACGCCTCCGCCCACGAACTGGCGCTCGTCGAACTCGACTTCCACGCGCGTGCCCCGCGCCGGCAGGTTGCCGTAGACCGATTGCATGATGGCGAAGTGCGGCCGCGACGAGATTTGCGCGATGCCGCCGATCTGGTTTTCTAGGTACGACGAGTCGGTGAAGTTGTGCAGGCGCAAGATCTCCTGCAGCGAGCTGCATCCCTCCTCGGTAAGCGAAAGGTAGTTGAGCGAGAGCTGCGAGACCAGCCGCCACAGTTGTCCCTTGGCGCGCGGGGGGTCGTAGCTGGGCGTGGGACGGCGCAGCGCGGTGATCTGCCGGATGACCGGATAATCCTCGGCCGCGAAGTCGCCTTCCTCGAGCCCGAAGGGCAGACGCGAAGGCAGGTCGAAATCGGAGCAGGAGCAGCGCACCGTAAGCACTTCGGCGTTGGGCTCGGTCAGCACTCCGTCGACATCGACCACGGCCAGGTGCATGGTGGACGGCTCACGCTCCCCCACCTCGTTGCGGCGGCGGATGGCGTGCCAGTACGTGCGGCCGCTTTCCTTGCGCGCCTGGAAACGATAGGAGTACAGCGGCTCCAGCGGAACGCTCTCGCGGCGGGTGGTGTTGGAGGCCAGCACTTCGTCGATGGAATGAACTTCCATCGATTCTTCCCGGCGCGCGTTGGGAATGACGCGGTATTCGTGCCGGGTGTGGGTGATGAGAATCGGCTCGGCCACCTGCGAATAAAGATTGACGACCGGCGTGCAGCCCAGCCGCAAGGTGCGAGCGGAGACGCCGGTCTCGAGGTCCTGGCTGCGCTCGGGGCGGTCGAAACGCGAGCAGAAAAAGAGAAGCTCGGCGGTTTCGCCGCAGCCCGCCTGCGCAATCGCTTCCAGCCCGCCGGCTTCGAAGAAGAGAAACTTCTCGGGGAAAGTGAAATACTCCTGGATCAGCCGGTAGCCGTCGAACGAACGCCTCGGGAACGGCAGCAGGGACTCATTTTCCTCGAAACCCATGGGGCGGAGACGCGCGAGAGGAATGGTGACCGCTTTGCCGCCACGCTGCTGCGGATTGCGCACCAGAATGGAGATGCAGTTGCGGCAGAGCAGTTCGTAAAGCGTGTGCACCACATTGGTCTCGCCGGCGAGATGGAAGACCACGCGTGCGGGATTGAGCTGGGCGAACGAGACGTCGCGAGCGCATTGCAGGCGCATGCGCAGGACGCCAGCGGCGCCCGGCACACGCACCGGATCGGCGATGCGCTCGGGCTGGCGCCACTCGCATTCGCCCACCGTGAACGGCCACAGCTCGACGGGGTATGCGGTGCGAAAGCGGCAAGGCTGGCCGTCGACGAGGCGCCTGGTGGCGATGGGAGTTCCCCTGGGCATCACCTTGCCCGCGGTCTGCTTGCCCTGCTCCGGATCGACCTGGCACTCGACGACGGTCATCGACGGGATGGGGCGCAGGTAGTGGGGCGCAACCAGGCCGAGCAGCGCCGAGGTGACTTCGGGAAAGTCATCGTCGACACGCAGATGGATACGGGCCGCCAGGAAGGCAAACGCCTCGAGCAGCCGTTCCACGTGGGGATCGTCGCAGCGATCGGGCTCCAGCAGCAGCCGGCCGGCCACGCGCGGATACTTTTCGGCGAACCTGCCACCAAGCTGGCGAAGGTAGGCCAGTTCGCGTTCGTAGTACTCGAGCAGCTCCTCGCGCATGGTCACTTCACCTTGTACTCGCCGCTGGCGAGCTCGAGCACGGTGTCGAACGTGATCTCCTCCGGCGCCGGATCGAGCTTCATGTTTCCTTCAATATGAAAGCGCAGCCGGCGGTCGACGGTGTCGGACTCCCGCAGCGTGACATGCACGTCGGCGAGGCGCGGCTCGAAGTTGCGCAGGCATTGCTCGATGGCCAGACGAAGAGAACGATGGTCGGAGGCCGACATCAGACCGAGCGCGGAGATATCGGGAAGGCCGTAATTGATAACCGTGGTCCTGGCCGTGGCATAGGCGGCCAGCTCGGGCATGTGCGGCTGCCGCGTGTTGAGCAGCCACTCAAGGTCGCGGCGCAGCGCATCCTTGAAGTAGCGCACCGACTGCGAGCGCGTCGCGGGCCAGTCCTCCACCGTCATCAGGCGGTCGAGCACCGATTGCGTCACCAGCGTTTCTGTGGCGGAGCGCGCCAAGGCTGCGGGTTCCTTTCATCTTACCGGGAAACATCCATCGCGGCGATGGGATCGATGCGGCACAACCGGGAAAAGACGTTCTCGCGGAGACTCTCGTCGCCGTTCTTGCCCAGGCAGCGCAGTAATAGTGCGAACGGGGGCGCGATCATGTCAGTTCCTTCCCATTCCTCGAGCTGGCGCTGATCGATCTCCTTGACGAGCTCTTCGAGTACGGGGTAGGCGACCTTGCCTTGTCCGGCGTTGACGCACAACTGGGCCATTTGCAACCGGCGCTGGAATCGCCCGCGGCCGCTGGCCTGCTGGGCGGCGTCGCGCATGAGCAACTGGATCGCCTGCGGCAACTGGCCTCGCGACATCATCTCCCTGGCCATGTCGAGCACATCGGGCTCGGCGGCCGCATCCCCGTCGTCAGCCGCGGCGGCCGACGCATACGCGGGTTCCGCCTCGGGTTGCGCCGGAACGGGAACCTCGACAATCACCGGCTCGGGCGGCTTGGGGATGACCATCTCCTCCAGCCAGCGCTGCGTTTCGGGGTTGGCCGTCGGCGTGTCGTCGCTCAGGGTCCAGGTGGGAATCTCGGGCAGGTCCTTGATCAGGGATTGCAGCGTGGTGATCACCGTGGCCGCCACACCGGAGAATCCGGATTCGTAGCTCGCTCTCCAGATGTAGCGATGGACGTCGAGCCAGGAGCGCCCGCAGGGCTCGCCGGCGGCAGCCACCGCCACGTTGAGCAATTCGCCCCAGTTCGACTCCGCGGCCAGCCGCTTCAGGTTCTGGCGGGTCTCGGTCGCGGGCGGAGAGAGAAAATCGTACGAGGGGTAGCTTCCCTGTTCGCGCATCTCCCCCAGGCGAAGCGACGTCTGCAGCAGGTAGGCCACCGGGCTGGCGGGACTGTCGGTCTGGAAGAACCTGGCGCAGGCCTGGATGCGCGCGATGGCGTCCTCCTTGTCCACCGGCTCGGCGGAAAGCGTCTTGCCGCCCTTTGCCCGGGCCTTGGGCGCGGCTTCGGCGGTTTCCTCCCCCTGGGCTTCGGCTTCGGGCTCGGGCTCCGGCTCGGCCTCGGCCTCCGCTTCCACCACTTCGTCCGGCTCGGTCTTGCGCTTTTCGTTGAGCAGCGAATTGACAACCTGGCCGACCTCCTCGAGCGCCGTGCGCAGCTTGCTGAAGCCGGGCGCATCGTCGCGATACTTCTCTTCGCAGAAGACCTGCAGCTCCTCCAGCGTCTCGAGAGATGTGCGGAAGTGCTCCGACGCCTGGACATAGAAGGACTTCGGCGTGGCGCCGAACGACTTGTCGAAGTCCTCGCCGGTGACCTTGCCGTCGGCGATCGCCCGGGCGCGCGCCTCGCGTTTGGAGTCGCTCGATTCCGCATCGGCCTCGTAGCCGATGGCGCGCGACTCCTTGTACTGGAAGTAATGCAGGCCGTCGCGGGTAATCGGCGAAAAGCGCAGGATATCCGTGATGCGGTTGCCGGCCCATTCGATGGGAACGGCGCGCATTCCCACGTCGCCGTCCTCGATGACCGGGTAGAGCGTATCCCAGAACTGCTCCTGCATGTCCCTGAAGAGCTTGAGGCAGGGCTGGACGAGGCCGATGCCTTCTTTCTTGACGTGCGCTTCCGTCAGCCAGGCCAGGAGCTGCAGGTCCTTGCTTTTTGTGGCCAGGGATTCGCCGGCCAGCTTGATGACAAGGTTCAGATCCGCCTTCTTCGGCGCGGCAAGGTTGCCCAGGATGGAGTCCTCGCCCTCGGTCCGCGCCTCCTTGATCTGATCGTAGACGCGCTCGTAGCGCAGACTTGCGCCGGAAGGATTGTCGCCCGCAACCGGATTCAGCAGATCATCACGCAGTGGCACTTTCGGCCCTCTCCCCGGCAAGATGGAAGGTGAGCTTGCGCATCTCGAGGAACGGCACTTCTTCCTCTCCGCGCAGCAGCAGCTTCTGGCCGAGGGGCAGTTGTCCGTGCTTGGGGTCGTCTTCCCATACCGTGGTGCGGCCGAGGCGCACGGCATCGTCGGTATGGACCCAGGAGAGGGGCGCGATGACCGGAAGCAGAACCTCGCCGAGATCCTGGAGGCGGAAATCGGACGTGGTATGAAGAATGGCGGGCATCCATAGCAG
>JASHQQ010000229.1 GCA_030039035.1 Acidobacteriaceae bacterium
GCCTACCCCGGCCATCGCCCACGCCGTGCGCGTGATGAAGACGTCGGGATCGATCAACTTCACGGCGTCGCACAATCCGCCCGAGTACAACGGCGTCAAGTTCTCCACGCACGACGGCGCGCCGGCGCTGCCTGAAGTCACAAAGCAGATCGAAGCGGCGATTGCCGGGATCGAAAAATCCGGGGCGCCGATTGCCGCTGCCGGACCTGCTGCCACCGGCTTTGAAACCACCGACGTCAAACCGGCATTCCTCAAGCGCCTTGCCGAGCTCGTCGATCTGAAGGCGATCGCCAAGTCGGGAATCAAAGTTGTCTACGATCCCTTCTGGGGCGCGGGACGCGGCTACAGTTCCGGTCTGCTGCGCGATGCCGGAGTCGCTGTGGAATGCGTCCACGATTATCGCGACGTGCTCTTCGGCGGCCACGCACCGGAGCCCGACGATCATCTGCTCGGCGCGGCCAAGGCGAAGATGAAGGAGATTGGCGCGGCGCTCGCGATCGCCACCGACGGCGACGCCGACCGTTTCGGCATCGTCGACGCCGACGGAACGTTCATCCAGCCCAACTACATCATTGCCCTCCTCTTCGATTACCTTGTCGAGACGCGCGGCTGGCGCAACGGCGTGGCCAAGAGCGTCGCCACCACCAACCTGATCAACGCCCTCGCCGAACATCTCAAGGTGCCGCTCTTCGAAACGCCCGTCGGCTTCAAGTACATCGGCGAGCTCATCATCGAAGACAAGATCGCGATCGGCGGCGAAGAGTCGGCCGGGCTCACCATTCGCGGCCACGTGCCGGAAAAGGACGGCATTATCGCCGGCCTGCTCGTGGCCGAGATGGCGGCCACGCGCGGCAAAAGCCTCGGCGTGCAACTCAAGGAATTGTTTGGCAAAGTAGGTTCCTACTACCCTGTCCGCGAGAACTTCCGCTTGACCCCCGAAGTGAAGGCCGCGTTCACTGAGAAGATGAAGGCCGATCCCAGGGAACTGGACGGCCGCAAGATTTCGCGCGTGGTGCGCACCGATGGTCTCAAGCTCGTTCTCGACGACGGATCGTGGGTCTGCTATCGCCTTTCGGGAACCGAACCTGTTGTGCGCGCTTACACTGAAGCCCGAAGCGAGCAGGACATGGAAAAGCTGCGCGTGGCGGCGGAGAAGTTTGTGTTGTCGTAGAAGAGGCTCGCTCCTCCGCAGCGCATCATAGACCTGTCATCCCGAGCCGCAGGCGAAGGATCTGCGGCTGTCTTTTCACGGTCCGGGATGGGACCCCGTTCCATGATCGGCTGCGGTAGATTCTTCAGGCTTCTGCGACGAATTGCCGGGAAGCCTCGCCAGGTGTCACGGAAGTTCGTAACGGATAAGAAGGGTGATGCAAACGCACATTCGCAGATTTGCCAGGAACCATAGGAGCAAGACCCTGGAATGGGGAAATACAAAGAATCTCAATGCCTGAAACGAAAATAGAATCGTCAAGTCGCTCCACTCCGATTTCACAACGCGCGTTCGATGGGATGCAGCGCGCCTGGCGCCCTGCCGGAACCGTTGTCGCCATCGGGCTCGCGCTGCTGCTCACCTGGCACGTGGTCAACGGCAAGAACGGCCTCACGGTGTGGCAGAAAAAACGCACCGAAGACCAGCAGTTGAGGCGCGAGATCGACGACCTGCAAAAAGAAAACGCCCGCCTTCGCGAGCGCGTCGATCGCCTGAAGACCGACCCCGACGCCATCGAGCACGAGGCGCGCGAGAAGCTCCACTACGCCAAGCCCGGCGAAGTGATCTACGACCTGCCCGCCGATCCGCAGCCCGGCACGCAGCCCAGGTAATTCACGATCAGGCAATCACCGCGCGACGAGTGCGGGGAAAAAAGAAGACGCAGCCAATCATGATTTTTCGGGCCGTGCGACCCGCCCGTCTTACCGCGCCACGGAGCCGGACCCCGGCTGCGCTTCATCCAGTTGTCGCGCAGCCAGACTCCTGGGCAAGGGCAAATATCCGAGCGCCGAACACTCCTTCTGTCCTGAAGTCAACATCCAGCGCAACAGATCCTTGAGCGCCGCGCCTTTCCCGGCATCGTCGGAAACCGGCATGAGGATCCACGTAAACGTGGCGATCGGATAGGCGTCGCCGGCCTGCGCGGTCAAAGGCGGCGCACGCAAGTCGCCGGTCGGGGATGCGGCCTGGGCTGCAGCATTCAGCGTTGCCAGATCGGCCTCGACAAATTTCCCCGCGGCATTTCGCACCTGTCCAAAACTGAGTTCATGACGGATGGCGTAGGTCAGCTCCACATAGCCGATCGCACCGGGAGTGGCGGCAACTTTTGCGGCCACTCCCTCGTTGCCCTCGACACCCTCGCCAGCCGGCCAGGCCACTCTCATGCCGCTGCCAACCCTCGATTTCCACTCGGCGCTGTTCCGGCCGAGAAACCCGGTCCACGCATAGGTCGTGCCGCTGCCATCCGACCGGTGCAGAACGACGATCGGCTCGTCGGGCAGGCTCGCGCTTCCGTTGAGCGCGCGCAGTTTCGGGTCGTTCCACTTCGCGATTCTGCCCAGATACATCTCCGCCAAAACCTCCGGCGTGAAGCGAAGATCGCGGCCAATGCCGGCGAGATTGTAGGCCGGCACAACGCCGCCGAGAACCGTCGCATACTGCCTGAACTTCACCGGCATCGAGGCCATCTGCCCGTCGCTGACCGGCACATCGGATGCGGCGAAATCGACCTTGCCCTCCTCGAGCTGCCGAATGCCGCTTTCGGAACCGACTGCCTGATAGGTTGCGTGAACGCCGGAATGCCGCTCTTCGAAGGATTGGATCCAGACCTGATAGAGCGGCGCGGCGAATGTCGATCCGGCTCCGGAGAGCGCCACTTGCCCAAGCATGGCCGGATTCGCTTCGCCTGCCTGAGAGCCGGTCTGCCGGAGAGCTGCGAGCATCAGGCGCACGATGTGGCTCGACATGTCGTCGGCTACGCCGTTCCAGTGCACGCGCCCCGGCGTGACCAGGTAGGACCACAGCACTTCGCCGCCCTTGTTCGCAACCTGCAGCGAAAGATAGCCGCCATAGACCGGCTGGCGCACGCTGGCAGCGGGATGGGGATTGATGGCCACATATCCCTTCAGCCAGACCTCGCCCATGCCATGGACAATGACGTCGGCTTCCTGCTCGCTGCCGACCACCTTCACGCCGCCGCCGCGCAGCCGGGCAACCACATTGTCGTGGAGTTGCATGGATCCTTGTGTGCCGTCGAACGGCTCCACAAAGATCTTCCCGACAGAGCCCCCGGGTTTCGATTCAGCCGGGGATTGCGTGACCCAGGCCATCGCGCTCGCGGCAAGCCAGAAACAGAGCAGTGCGCAGACTCGAGCCCGTCTCCGCTCGATCCTCAGCGCGGCGCCAATCGCCCGTCCCATCCCGAATCCTTCGTCCCCCATGCTGGACCTGTCGAAAGCGTATCCCACCACCCGTCGATGGACCCTCTGACAAAAGACGAAGCCATCGAATGAACGGCTCCGAGCTCCAGGCCCTCAGCCATCAGCTTACTGTTCCCTGTTCCCTGCTTTTCAGAAATCCACATGCGCCCGCACCGATCCTACCCACGCGGGGCCGCGGTCGCGGTTGTAGCCGGGATTGTCGATGTGCTGTACGTCGAGCGCATAAAACACGCCGCGCCACGCATGCCACGTGTAGTAGCCTTCCACAATGTTCTCGCGACCATAGTTCAGGCGCCCGTCGCCCAGCAGAAATCCCAGCCCGCCCAGTTTGAGATAGTTCTGGTGATCGCGCTTGATGGCGTCGGAGACGAAGGCGATGCCGAGCTTGTCGACTGGCCGGTGCCAGCGCGTTCCGGCGTAATCGCCGCCGAACAGCACTGTCTGGTCGACTTCGGTATACGCGAACGACTCATGCTGGCCCTCGTTCCAGCCAAAGCGGCCAAAGGCGCGGAGGTTGTCGGTGAATTCCTGCTCAGTGTTGTATCCCATGCCGTATTTGAGCGCGTTGAAGTGCTCATGCAAGGTGATGGTTGGAACGGTCACGCCGTACTTTGCCGTGTCCGAGCCGTTCAGGAAATCCTCGACCGCCTCGCGGTACGTTCCCATGTGCGCCCGGTTGTCGTAGAACAGCAGGCGCGTAACACCTTTGCGCTTTGGAATGAAGCTATGGCGCAGCTCGAACTCCGTGTTGTTGCCGTGGGCGCGGCTGAAGGCCCAGTCCATGGTGATGCCGTTGGCCACGGTGGGCATGGCGAAGATGCCGAAACGGATGCTCCAGATGCGGTCGTCGTACTCGGCCATTCCGCCCACCGTGTAGCCGCGCGTGTCGGCGGCGTAGTCCCACGCGCCGTTGTTGTCGACGGTCCAGTTCATGAACTGCAGATGGCTGTCGGAACCAACCGTGTTGATGTCGAAAAAGTCCGGCAGCGTCATCTTGCCGGCGCGAATCTCGATGCGGCGGACCGGAACCGTGGGCGCCAGCGCCATCGGCCCCGGTTCCTGGGAGGTGGTACTGTTCGTGAGTCCGATCACCTGATGAAATCCGTAGCGCGCAACGTAAGGCGCCTTGCCGAGATAGGGATTTCTGACCACGTCCAGATTGGTAAAACCTGCCAGCCCCAGCGCCTCGCTCAACCCGCGCCCCTCGGCCGCTTCCAGGTCGAAGATCATGTCGGTGTTGTAACGGATCGAGCCGTTGCGCCGCAGTTCGGTATAGAGGGTGCCGACCATCGACGTCTTGTATTCGGCCGAGTTGCGAAAACTGTTCGTCCCCTGGTAGGGCGAGTGGAACGGAAGGCGTCCCTGGAAGATGATGTTCGCCTGGCCGGAGATCCACCAGCGGCTGTCTTCGCCGTGCGGCGCCATGGAAACGACGACGGGACTGACCGGTTCGCTTGCGGCCGGATTCGCGTCGCCGGAACGGAAACCCTCGCCATCCTGCATCGCGGCCCATTCGTACCTGGGAGCGGCGATCTGCCACGTCTTGCCGTACGCAGCTTCAGGCAGGAGGCTCGGATCCCGCGAAGGAATGGCCGCCGGTGCGGAGGGCAACGCGTCCGGGGAACCGCCTGCGCGCACCTGAGCCTGCGCCGGCGCCATGCCCGCGGGCATCATGCCGAGCAGGAGAGCCAGAGCACCAATTCGGCGACGCGTGTTGATCCTGGCGATGCCTGGCATTTGCGGACCCTCGATACGGTATCGCGGCCGGCTTTGGGCTGGCTTACAATGGGAGACGCAACGATACCCCCATTCCCTAAGTACCATACTGGGGGTGGGTATTGTCAAGCCAAGGAATTCCCATGTCCCACAATGAACGCGAGAAAATCAAGATGCTGCAGCGCCTGCGCAAGATCCGCGGGCAACTCGATGCCGTCGAGCGCTCGCTGGTCGCCGACGAGGACTGCGGCGGGCAACTGATGCTGCTGGCCGCGGTGCGCGGCGGCGTGAACGGTCTGATGGGCGAGATTCTGGAGACGCATATCCGTTTTCACGTGACTGATAACGGCAAGGAGCAGATCGCTCCGGAACTGGCTGAAGATCTTATCGACCTGGTGCGTGCCTATTTGAAATGAGGAGTGCAGGCGCTTCGCTCCACTTTCGATCGTAGATCGGCCGAAGACCGGGAAATATTAACGTCGGATTGATTTGCCTGCTGTGGTCAGGCCATGATCGTGCTGCTTTCCAATTCGAGTCCCAAGAATTCCTGAAAGACCTCGTTCGAAAGCAGCCGTCCTCGCGCCGTGAGCCGAACCGTCCCGCCCTCGGCAGCCAGGAGCCCGATCTGCGCCATTCGCCCGACTTTCTCTATCGCCGCAGCGGCCAATTCCGGACCGAATTCGCGCCCGATCGCCGCCACGTCCACTCCGGAGTTCAGACGCAGACCCAGGAACCACGCCTCCTCGTGCTGTCGCCCGGCACAGAGCCATTCCACCCCGGCCTCGAGTCGGCCCCGCAAATACGCATTGAGTTCGTCGGTCGATGTCGCGCGAAGCGCCGCGGCCGGCGCCCGGCGCGTTTCTGCCTGTGATGCGCGGAGCATCGAAGATGCATCCAGGCCAACGCCCAGATATGGCCGCCGTCGCCAATAGCGAAGGTTGTGCCTGGACTCGAATCCCGGACGCGCGAAATTCGAAATCTCGTACTGCCCGATCCCTGCCGCGCCGAGCGTGTCGATCGCCAGCGAATACATCTCCGCGATCGCCTCGTCCGGAGGAACCAGCGCGGCGCGATACCGCGTGCCGCGAGCGAGGATCTCGCGGCCCAGCCGCGAATCCTCATCGACCTCGAGCATGTAAATGCTCGCATGGGGAACGCCGCAGTCGATCAGATGGTCCAGCGATTCTTTCCAGCTTGCAATCGTCTGTCCGGCCAGACCCGCGATCAGGTCCACATTCAGGTTCGGGATTCCAGCATCCCGTAACCTGCGAATTTCCTTCCACGCGGTCTCGCGCGTGTGCAGCCGCCCGCTCATCGCCGCTTCCGCATCGACGAACGACTGCACGCCCAGGCTCACGCGGTTCACACCCGCACTTACCATCGCCGCCAGCGTTTCGTCAGCAAGCTGGCCCGGCGCACACTCCATTGTGATCTCCGCATCGGAGCGCACATCGAACTCGCATCGGATCGCGCCAAAGATACGCTCGATCGGAGCCGGTTCCAGCAGGCTTGGCGTTCCGCCGCCGAGGTAAACCGTGTCCACGGCCCGCGGCAGTTCCACACGCATCTGCGCCGCCCACTCGCCCGCTGCTTCCACGTCCTCGATCAGCCGTTCGACGTAGCGTTCGTGCTCGCTTGCGGGAAAGACTCCCGATGCGAAGTTGCAGTAGGTGCACTTCGACCGGCAGAACGGAACCGACACATAAATCCCGAGTTCGTTGTCGTTCGCGGGCGGCATGGATTCGTTGTCGGCTCCAGACTGCATGCTTCGATTCTTTCATGCAGGATTACAACTGCGCAGCATCCCGAACCCGTTTCGTGCCATCATTAGAAGCGGGAGACGAAGTTGAAAGCCTGGCCTATCCTGGGCATCGCAATCATCCAAGCCATCCTTCTTGCGGCGCACTGGTTCATCTATCGCACCTGGATCGACTTCTGGTTCCCGCTCGGCTCCGGGTCATCCCTCGTCCTGCGCGTTGCGGTTCTTGTGCTCTCGTTCGCCTTTGTCTTCTGCGCGCTGCTGGGCTTCCGCTTCTCCAACCCCGCCATCCGCGTTGCCTACCGTCTCTCCGCGATCTGGCTGGGCGTTGCCAATTACCTGTTTCTAGCCGCGCTTCTGTGCTGGCCGCTCGATCTGGTCTCCCGCCTCGCTCCCGTCGATCCGCCCATGCCCTACGTGGCCGGACCGCTCTTTGCGCTGGCCCTTTTGGCCGCGCTTTACGGTCTTCTGAACGCCCGCTGGATCCGGCTGCGCCACATCACCGTTCGCCTGCCCAATCTCCCCGAGTCGTGGCGTGGGCGCACGGCCGCGGTGGCCAGCGATCTGCACCTGGGCAATCTCAACGGCGTCGGCTTCGGCCGGCGCATCGCCGCAAGGATCGCCCGGCTCAAGCCGGACATCGTCTTCATTCCCGGCGACTTCTACGACGGCTCCGGCGCAGATCCCGACCGGCTCGCCGCTCCTTTCCGCGAACTCAAGCCGCCGCTCGGCACCTGGTACGTCACCGGCAACCACGAGGAGTTCGGCAATCCGGCCCATTACACCGACGCGATTGCCCGCGCCGGCATCCGCGTCCTGGCCAATGAGAAAGCGGTCGTCGACGGCGTTTCGATTCTCGGCATTCCCTGGGGCGACTCGACCTATCCCATCCGCGTGAAAGCCACCCTCGACAAGCTCCATCCCGGTCCCGGCGAGCCTTCGATCCTGCTGCTGCACGCGCCTCTGCGGCTGCCCATCGTGGAGCAGGCGGGAGTAAGCCTGCAGCTCTCCGGCCACACGCACAAGGGGCAGCTATTTCCGTTCACCTGGCTCACCCGCCGCATCTTCGGCAAATTCACTTATGGCCTGCATTGCTTTGGGTCGCTGGCGGTCTACACCTCGAGCGGCGCCGGCACCTGGGGACCTCCCATGCGCCTCGGAACCGCGCCGGAGATCGTTCAGATGACCTTCGAATAGCGCCACCGACCCTTGCAGCAAAAACAAAAGTGCCGCAAGGTTGGGGAGCCCAGGCGGTAGAGCTACAGCGGTAACGGAAGTAGTGCACGCTGATCGCACGGCGTGGCGCGCTCCTGCACATTCCGGGTTCGCGATCCTTTCGCGACTCGCTCATCGCCGCCGCGGCTCTCGTCCATGGCTTCACTGTCGCCACCCGTAATGTCCGCGACTTCGCGTCCACCGGTGTCACCCTCCTCAATCGTTGGAAGCCGCTTTGGCGAATGTGCAGTCGCGACCGCCTGATTTAAACTTGCGCTTCGATCAAAGAGAGGACTCGCGATGCGCTCAGTAATCAGGCTTCTTCCTGTTCCGTTGGGATTTGCGCTCATGGCGGTGAGCTCTTTTGCACAGCAGGCGTCAACCAGCCCGCCGACTGCTTCGTCCGGGCCGGACCTCGACTTCCCCAATGTCCTCTACGGCGCGGCCTACTACAACGAGTACATGCCCGGCGACCAGGCCGCGCGCCTCGAGAAAGACGTGGCGTTGATGAAAGCCGCAGGCCTCAACGTTGTGCGCATGGGCGAGTCAACCTGGAGCCTGTGGGAGCCCGAAGACGGCCACTTCGACTACACCTGGATGGATCGCATCGTCGATGCCATGGGCAAGGCCGGCATCAAGGTCATCCTCGGCACGCCGACTTACTCCATCCCTGCGTGGATGTACCACGAGCACCCCGAAATCCTCGTCGACCGCATTCCGCCCGGCGAATTCGGCGGCAAGCCCGAGCCCGCGGTCTACGGCCTGCGCCAGAACATGGACACCGATTCGCCGGCCTATCGCTTCTACGCCGAGCGCCTCATCCGCCGCATCGTTTCGCACTACAAAGACAATCCCACCGTCATCGGCTGGCAGCTCGATAACGAGACTTCGAGCTATGGTGCCGCCAATCCCGACGTCTTCATAGGCTTCCAGCACTATCTCGAGAAGAAATTCGGCACGCCCGAGGCGCTCAGCAAAGCGTGGTTTCTCAACTACTGGGGCGAGAACCTGCACACGTGGGAAGATCTGCCCACGCGCGACGGCACCATCTCCACCAGCTACAAGCTCGAATGGACGCGCTGGAGCCAGATGCGCGTTACTGACTTTCTCCATTGGCAGGCTGCGCTGGTGCGCGAGTGCGCTTCGCCGCGGCAGTTCGTTACCACCGACTACGCCGGCATGATGAAACACGATGTCGACGAGGAAGCCGTAGCCGAGGCGCTCGACATTCCCGCCGTCAATGTCTACCACGGCACGCAGGACCACTTCGACGGCGTCACGCAGGCCATCCAGGAAGACTTCACCCGTTCACTCAAACACTCAAACTTTCTCATCACCGAAACCAACGGGCAAAGCACCGACTGGACCTCGGCTTATCAGTTCCCGCCCTACGACGGCCAGTTGCGCGAAGATGTCTACACGCATCTGTCGAACGGCGCCAACATGGTCGAGTACTGGCACTGGGCTTCGATCGCTGCCGGGCAGGAGACGTACTGGAAGGGCATTTTGTCCCACGATCTCGAGCCCAACCGCGAGTACGCCGAGATGTCGCGCACGGCGCACGAGCTTGAGAAGATCGGCACACATCTGGTCGGCCTGCAGATTCATCCCCAGGTGGCGATCCTCTGGAGCCGCGACTCGGCCAACGCCATCGGCTTCATGCCTTTCACTTCCGCCGGCCCGCGTTGGAGCTTCGCCGCGCCCCTCGCCGACTACGGCACGCTCGTCCAGCAGATGCACCGCTCGCTCTACGACCTCAATGTGAGCTGCGATTTCGTCTTTCCCGGGACGCGGGACTTTTCCGGCTACAAGCTGCTCATCGTTCCCGCGCTTTACGTCGCCGACGATGCGCTGCTCCAGCGCATTTCCGATTACGTGAAGAACGGCGGCCATGTGGTGATGACCTTCAAGAGCGGCTTCGCCAACGAAGACTCCGCCGTGCGCTGGGTACGCGCGCCGGGTCCGCTGCGCGAGGCCGCCGGCTTCAGCTATCAGGAGTTTTCCAACCTCGAGCATCCGCTGGCGCTCAAAGGCGATCCCTATCACGCAGGCGACGACAACAAAGTGAGCTACTGGGCCGAGTTCCTCATGCCCGAACACGCCAAATCGCTCGCCTGGTACGACCATCCTTTCTTCGGAAAGTGGCCGGCGATCACCGAGAACCAATTCGGCTCGGGTACTCTGCTCTACGAGGGAACGTACCTTTCCGACAAGCTGCAGACCGCCGTGCTGCTGAGCGCGCTGAAAGAAGCAGGTCTTACCGGTCCCGATCAGGAACTTCCTGCGTCTGTCCATGCAACCCACGGAGTCAATCGCATGGGCAAGCGCCTCAACTACTACTTCAACTATTCCGGTTCGGAAGTCAGCTTTACCTATCCGCATGGCGCGGGCGCGAATCTGCTGACCGGCGATGCCGTCAGCGGGTCGCAAAAGCTGACTCTGTCTCCGTGGGATCTGGCGATCATCGAGGAAAAATGATCTTATCCGGTCGCGAACTCTGAATGGGTCGGCGTTTTGAATAGGCACGGCTTTCGCATCGAGCCGGCTACCTGATCGCAGCCGATTCACCCGGCCGCGTCGCGACGGCCAGCAGGTTGTCGCTGAAACGCAAACCCCGCAACCATCCATAGCTGACTTCTTGCCACGTTATGCCGGGCTTGCCGGGAATGCCTCCGCTGTCGGTAAAAAAGAACTCGGGTGCGCGCAGACCGGTCTCCTGAAAGATCCTCGCGAGGTCCTTTCGCAGCAGCGGCGTGATGTGCGCCGGATACGCAGTTTCGCCAAAAGCCGCGTAATGCCCGCGCACCAGCAGGGCGACCAGCGATCTCCAGCTCTCGTTGTTGGGCGTGGTCACGATGACCGTTCCGCCCGGACGCAGCAGGCGGAAAAGCTCGCGTACGGTGAACCGCGGGTTCTCCAGGTGCTCGATGACCTCGGCGGCGATCACCACGTCGAACTCGCCGTCATGGCCCTGCAGCGGCTCGTTCAGGTCCTGCCGGATCCAGGTCACGCCCCCGGGACCCTCCGGCTTCGGCATGATATCCGCTCCCCAGACCGCGGCAAAGCAGTTCAGCTCGACGAGCCGGCGCGTCAAATCGCCCACTCCCGCGCCGTAGTCGAGCACCGCGCCCTTCAGGCTCTTCGCCGCGATCACCCGCTCGATGGCTGCGTAGATTACGTTGGAACTGATCCCGCGGCTCAGCTCGGCGGCTATTGCACGCCGGGACAGAAGATCGTCAACGTCCGGGCTCATCGCCCTCCTTGTCACGATTGATTGTAGGGGAGGCGCCGGGCGATCTCTGCCACGGATCACAAGAAACGCGGACAAGGGCGCCGCGCCCGTGCATCGTGTGCGCAAACGGAATCAGATCCCATCCCGACGCAGGCTCCAGAATGGGCACGGAATGCCGGTGAACTCAAAGCCGGAACCTGCTTCTTTCAACCATTGGGCCGGCTGCGGCTTCGCTCAGGCAATCACCTGCTCGCGCAGCTCCTGCTCGAACTGGGGATCGGCCTCGGCCAGACGCAGCAGCCGGTGAAGATAGGCGCGCGAGATCGCCAGGCTGCGCGCGGCCAGCGTCTTGTTGCCGTTGTGATCGCGCACGGCATTCACGGCCAGCTTGATCTTGTAGTCGCGAAGCTGCCGCTCGAACGAGCCGCTCGGCTGGTACTCGGCGATATCGACCACGTCGCCCAGGTCGGCGCCGTTCTCATCCTGCGCGTTCAACGGCAGGTCTTCGGCGCGAACAGCATCGCCGGTGGCGAGAATGATGGCGCGCTGAATCACATTCTCCAACTCGCGCACATTGCCGGGCCAGGGGTAGCTTTGCAGCATGGCCAGCGCATCGGGCGCGATCGTCTCCATCGGCTTCTGGAAGACCTGCGAATAGTGGCGCAGAAAGTGGGTGGCCAGCCTGGGAACGTCTTCCGCGCGCTCCTGCAGCGACGGCGATTCGATGCGCATGACGTTGATGCGGTAGTAGAGGTCCTGGCGGAACTTGCCTTCTGCCACGAGCTTTCCCAGATCCTGGTGCGTGGCGAAGATGAGCCGCGCGCGCAGCGGGATGAGGCGGTTTGAACCCAACCGGCTGAATTCCATTTGCTGCAGCACGCGCAACAGCTTGACCTGCGTGAACAGGCTCAGGTCGCCGATTTCGTCGAGGAAGAGCGTGCCATCGGCGGCCTGCTCGAAGTAGCCTTCGCGGGCGCCCACGGTCCCGGTAAATGCGCCCTTTTCGTGGCCGAACAATTCGGCCTCAATCAAAGTCTCAGGGATTGCCCCGCAAGAGACTGCAACGAAAGGACGATCGGAGCGCGAGCCGAGATTGTGGATGGCGCGCGCGACCAGCTCCTTGCCGGTGCCGCTTTCGCCTGTCACCAGCACCGAGGCATTCAGATTGGCCACGCGATTCACGAGCTGGTAAACGCGCTGCATCGCCGGACTCGAGCCGATCATGGCATCGCAACTGACCGGAATTTCAAGCTGTTGCTGTACACTCTGCAACTGATGCTTGAGCAGCGAGTTCTCAAAAGCGCGGCTGAGCATGGTCTTCAGGTCGCGAATCGAAGGCGGCCGCCGGCAGTAGCCGAATGCGCCCATGCGCACCAGCTCGAAGGCCGTGGAGCGAAGCCCGTCGTCGGCCATGATCAGTGAGGGAACCTGGAAGGCAATCAGCCGCCGCGAGCTGCCGATGCGCTCTGGCAGGCTGCTGTAAATGGTGTGCAGATCCAGGATCATCACGTCGCAACCGTCTTTGGACAGGAGGTCGACCATCCCGTCCTCGCCGGTGGCCAGCAGTACCTGGAAGTCCTTGCCCAGAGCCGAGGAAAGCAAAGGGTAAAGAGTGCGATCTTCGGAGTAAAGCCCGATCCTGATCATGGGTGCCGAACTTTCTCGCGATGCCGGGGGGACCGCGATGTGCGAGTTGGGCCGTTTCGGATCACGAAGGCGATGCGCGCACATCCATGATCCCGAACCGCCAAAACCCGGGACAATGCCTGATTGGTGCCAGGACGATACCACCTTGGTGACGTGTTTCGGCCAATCCTGCCGTCGAAGGTGAATCCCTGTCCAGCTTTCGAACCGCACACTTGATCCGGCCTGGCTTGGTTCCTTTATCGGGAACCCGTTTCGGGGGAACGATAATTTTTTGCGATCCGGCTCCTCTTTCCGCTGCACGGAAGAGTCGATCCGGTTCACTTCCCAGGCAGGCCGCAAAAACGAGCGAAAGAACGATCGCAACTTTCGGTCTCTAAATGGAACCTGGGAAGATGGTTAAAGTGAATTGTCCAGAAAATGGTCGGCGAACGGTCCATGCCCCGGCAATGACACCTTCGTGTTATAGGAGCTGTGAAAAAGCTGAGGAAATCCCTGGCTGATCGCCGCATCCCATGCGCAAACACAACAGAATCGAATGACTGCAACACCTGCCGAAGTGTATACGCGACGTTGCACACTTTTGTGGGACGTAGTAAACAGCCGTGTACACCCGTTTCTCCGAGCGATCGGTTATCAGTTTGGATTCAGCCACTTGCATTCGATTCCGATTTGGTTGGACAATTGCACGGCCAGCCATGTTATCTCCGTGTTGTGACGAAGAAAGGGTCCTCGACATGCACTCGTTCGCCTGGTGGCCGACCGTGATCGTTGTTGCCGTGGCGACGTTTACCGATTTGCGCAGCCGGCGGATTCCCAACTGGCTCGTGCTGCCGTTTCTCGTCGCCGGCATCGCGGTTTCGGGCTATCTCGAGGGCTGGCACGGGATCGAGCAGAGCTTCTTCGGTCTGGGACTGGGCGTGCTGCTCTTCGGCGTGCTCTTCTGGATGGGCGGCATGGGCGCCGGAGACGTGAAGCTGGCCGCGGCGATCGGCGCATGGATCGGGCCCATGCAATTGTTTTTCGCCCTTGTGGTCACGGCCATTGTGGGCGGTATCATGGCCGTCGGCTGGGCTATTGCCGGCGGCTTTTTTTCCGATCTATTAAAGGGATCGGGAAACCTGATCTTTGGCCGGAAAAAGGGTGAGCCGGAACCGGGCGAGGAACTGACTCTCTCGAATCCGAAAGCACGCAAGATGCCCTATGCGCCGGCGATCGCGCTGGGAACCCTGATTTCGTTCTTTGCGCGATGAAGAAATCGCAATCATGTACCCGTCGCAACCGGGGAACCGTTTTGAGGCCGGCACACTATCAAGGGAGCAAGCAGGGAGCAGTCAACTCGTGAATCCGAACACATCGCAGAACCCCGGACCCCAATATCCCGACTCGCTCGGCGCCGAATCCCTGTCGATCGCCCTGATCGGCCCCGACGATCTGCGCCGCCGGACGGCGTACAACGCGCTCATCGAATGCCAGGGATGCGAGGTGAAGGAGTTCTCCGACTATCCGTCGAGCCTGGACGAAGTGCCCAAGCTGCTGGATCAGCGTTTCGACGTGGTCATTATCGATCTCGACAGCATTCCGGAATACGCCCTGGAGCTGGTGGAGAGCCTGTGCGCCAACGGTTCGGCGACGGTGATGGTCTACTCGACACTGTCGAATCCGGATATGCTGGTTCGCTGCATGCGCGCCGGCGCGCGCGAGTTTCTCACCCTGCCCTTCGCGCCGGGCGTCATGGCCGAGGCTCTGGTTCGCGCGTCTGCGCGGCGCTCCGCCGTGAAACCGGCAAAGAAGACCGCGGGAAAGCTCTGGGTTTTTCTGGGCGCCAAGGGCGGCGCGGGCACCACCACGCTGGCGTGCAACTTCGCCGTGTCCCTGGCGCAGGAGGCAAACTCCAGCACGCTGCTGATCGATCTCGACCTGCCTTTGGGAGACGCGGCGCTCAACCTGGGCATCGTGGCCGAATACTCGACCATCAACGCGCTGCAGAATTCCAACCGGCTGGACTCGTCGTTCCTGGCGACGCTGCTGATCAAGCACAGTTCGGGGGTATCGGTCCTCGCCGCGCCGGGAAAATTCCCGCAGTATCAGGCCACCAACGATCAGATCGACAAGCTTCTCGCCGTGGCGCGCCAGGATTTCGATCACGTCGTGGTCGACGTGGGATCGCGGCTGGACCTGACCGGAACGTCGTTGTTCAAGGAAGCCTCGGCGATCTACCTGATCACACAGGTCGGCATTCCCGAGCTGCGCAACTCCAACCGCCTGATCAGTTCGTTCTTCACGGCGGGCGGACCGAAGCTCGAGATCGTGATCAACCGCTGGGCGCCCAAGACGCTGGGCGTGGCGGAGGAGCACATCACCAAGGCGCTCACGCGGCCGGCCCAATGGAAGATTCCCGATGATTACGCCACGGTGCGCCGCATGCAGAATACGGCCACGCCGCTGGCCCTCGAGGATTCGCCCATCTCTCGCACTATCCGGCTGATGGCGCGGGCGGTCAGCGGGCAGCAAGCGGCTCCGGAGAAAAAGGGATTCAGTCTGTTCAAAAAGGGATGACTCTTTGATGTCAGGGAAGGCATAACTTGGAAACGATCAATCTGGAAAAATACAAAGCGGATATTCACCGCACTCTGATCTCGAAGCTGGATCTGGAGAAGCTGTCGCGCGTGAATTCGAGCCAGGCGCGCGCCGCCGTCTCGGGCATCGTCAGAGAGATCATCAATGACCAGCGCGTGCCGCTCAACTTCGAAGAGCAGGAAAAGATCCAGGCCGATCTGCTCGACGAGGTCTTCGGGCTGGGACCGCTGGAGCCGCTGCTGCGCGATCCCAAGAGCTCCGACATCCTGGTCAACGACAAGGACCACGTGTTCGTGGAAAAGGGCGGCCTGCTGCAGAAGACCGATACCAGCTTCCGGGACGACCGCCACCTGCTGCAGATCATCGATCGCATTGTTTCGCGCGTCGGCCGCCGCGTCGACGAATCGTCGCCGATGGTCGACGCCCGCCTGCCCGACGGCTCCCGCGTCAACGCCATCATTCCTCCGCTGGCGCTCGACGGACCGGCGCTCTCCATCCGCCGTTTCGGCACCGGTCCGCTGGCGGCCAATGCGCTGGTGCAGTTGAAGAGCATCTCGGCGGAGATGATGGAAGTGCTGGCCAGCGCCGTGAAGGCCCGCATCAGCGTTCTGATCGCGGGCGGCACCGGCGCCGGCAAAACCACGTTCATGAACATCCTGTCCCAGTACATCCCGCAGGGTGAGCGCGTGATCACCATCGAGGACGCCGCCGAACTGCGCCTGGCGCAGCAGAACATCGTGCGCCTGGAAACCCGCCCGCCCAACATCGAAGGGCAGGGCGCCATCCGCCAGCGGCAACTGCTCATCAACTGCCTGCGTATGCGGCCCGACCGCATCATCATCGGCGAGGTGCGCGGCGAAGAG
>JASHQQ010000230.1 GCA_030039035.1 Acidobacteriaceae bacterium
CGCGACTTCACCATCTGGCCGCTCGATCCGAAGCAGCAGGGACTCGGCCCGGAGATGGACGAGATCTACAAGCGTACGCAGGCCGAGCAGCTCGCGAACAAGTGGAACCAGCCGAACTGAATCCGTGATAGCGATTCGTCCCACCCGTGCGGCAAAGACAAAAGCGCCGCAAGGATGGGCAGCCGTTCCGTCGCGGAACCGGCGCGAGAGTGGTGGCGCTCGATTTATCGAACAATTCGTTGAACCTGCCAGTCGTTACGCCTCGCTTTTGCCCGGTTGTCGCGCCTCGCCCTTGCGCGCAACATCACCGGAAGAGATAAAGACCCATTCTGAAGCGCATCGAAAATATTTATCTTTATGCGTTCATCATCCGCTCAATGCCAAGCTCAACCCAGGTCCCTTATCAGGATCCCCATCCCGGTTTTGTGAAGAGCCGCTTGAGCGCTAAAGAGCCCGGACAAAGGCCGATTCCCCGCATCAGGATCCTGCGCTGGCGGGGGCTCACGAGAATCGTTCCCCGGCACGACTGAATTTCCGACCGATTTTTCCAGAATTGCCTTCCGCGTTGCACGCGGCTGTTGCTCGAACCCTATCTCCGGAGGCCAACATCCATGAAGTTGCACCGCTTTCCTTCGATCGTTGCGGTCCTGCTCCTGGCTACACTCCCTGCCTTCTCGCAAACCGCTGTGACTTCGCTGCACGGAACGGTTGCGGATCAGTCCGGCGCGATGGTGCCGGACGCGCATGTGATGCTTTCGAACCCGGACACGGGGTACAAGTCCGAGCGCATCTCCGATGCCCATGGCGAATACGCATTCGAGCAGATCGCGCCCGGCAAATACAACGTCGTGGCGCAATCCAGCGGGTTTGCGGCGCAAAAAGTGACCGTCGAGCTGCTCGTCAATCAGATGCGCGCTGTGGACTTCAGGCTTTCGGTGGCTGCCGCCAGCGTCGAGACGGTCGATGTCGTCGATACGGCTTCCACGCTGAATCTCTCCGATGCCACGGTCGGCACGCCATTCGATACGCCGCAGATCCAGACGTTGCCCTTCGAAGGCAACAACGTGCTCGACCTGCTCAGCCTGCAGGCCGGCGTGCTGTTCCTCGGCGACAAAACGAGCAGCCAGCAGGACAGCGACAGCCGCAGCGGGTCGGTCGATGGCGCGCGCTCCGACCAGAGTAATGTCACGCTCGACGGTCTCGACGACAACGACCAGAACAAGGGCTATGCGTTCAGCGGCGTGCTGCGCTCCACGCGCGACTCGGTGGAGGAGTTCCGCGTGGTGACCACCAACGCCAACGCCGATGCCGGCCGCTCGTCGGGCGCGCAGGTCTCGCTGGTTACGCGCAGCGGCACCAATGCCTATCACGGCAGCGCGTATGAGTATTACCGCCCGACCAACACCGTGGCCAACAACTGGTTCAACAAGCAGGCCGAAGTTGCGGCCGACGAGCCCAATGTTCCTCCCAAATATCTCCGCAACACCTTCGGCGGGTCGTTCGGCGGCCCAGTCAAAAAAGACAAGCTCTTTTATTTCGTCGCCTATGAAGGGCAGCGCACCGCCGAGAGCCAGCAGGTCACGCAAGAGGTGCCCACGGCCGCGTTTCGCAGCGGCCAGTTGACCTATGTTGCCGCCGGCGGCTCCACTGTGACTCTCGACCGGGCCGAAATCGCGAAGATGGACCCGAACTGCACAGGGAACAAGACCTGTCCTCTCGGAGCGGGTGTCGACCCGGCAGCGCTGGGCTATTATTCCACCTTGCCGCTGCCCAACTCGCAGGCGCCCAATGACGGCTACAACCTTTTCGGATACACTTTCGCTTCGCCGGCGCCGCAAAGCCTGAACACGCTCATCGCCAAGCTCGACGAGAACATTCACGCCAATCACCGGCTCTTTCTGCGCCTCAACGGCCAATCGGATCACACCGACGGCGCCGCGCAATTTCCCGGGCAGCCGGCGTCGTACCTTCTCAGCGACGATTCCAAAGGCGTCGCGGTAGGCGACATCTGGACCATCAACAATTCGCTGGTCAACAATCTGCGCTACGGGCTCGTCCACCAGTCCTACGCCAACAACGGCGTCACCGATCAGGACTTTGTGACCTTCCAGAACATCTCCACGCTCAAAGCCTCGGGTTTTACTTCGCAGATCATTTCCGTTCCCACCCACAACTTCGTGGACGACATTACCTGGAACAAGGGCGCACATACCTTCCAGGCGGGCGGTAACTACCGCCTGATTTTCAACAATCGCCAGTCGAATGCCACGCTCTTCTCCAACGCTTCGGTCACCTACCAGTTGCTTGCGGTCGGCGCAATCGCCAACACCTCTGTGCCTGGGCAGCCTCCGGCGAGTCTTGATCCCGGCGGCTTCGGTTTCCCGGCGGTCTCCACGAATTACGACACCGCCTATAACACCGCCATCGCCGATATCACAGGACTTATCACTTCCTCGACCATCTATTACAACAACAAGTATTCGAACGGAACCCTCAGCCCGCTGCCTCCGGGCCAGTGGGTCAATCACCAGTACATCACCAACGAGTTCGAATACTACGGCCAGGACAGTTGGAAGCTCAGGCCGAACCTGACGCTTTCCCTCGGCCTCCGTCACACGCTGCTTCAGGTCCCCTACGAACGCAACGGGCAGGAGATTGCGCCCACGGTGAACATGGGCCAGTGGTTCGACGCGCGCTGGGCGGCTTCTTCCCAGGGCCGCGTCTTGCAGCCGCCCTTCGGCTTCATTCAGGCCGGCCGGGCCAACGGCAAGCCCGGATTGTGGGGCATGGATAAAGCCGACATCGCGCCGCGCTTTGCCTTGGCCTACGCCGTCAATCCCGGCACCAGCGTTCGCGCCGGCTTCGGAGTCTACTACGATCACTTCGGCCAGGGCATCATCGATTCGTTCGACCAGCAGGGCTCTTTCGGGCTGGTCACCGCCGATCGAAGCCCGGTAGGGCAGTACGTCGACACCACTCCGCGATATGTCGATCAGACCACCGTGCCCACGAGCATCGTTCCTACGCTTCACGTCACTGGCCCAACGCCCGTAACTCCCGGAGATAACCTGTCGCTCGCGTGGGGCGTCGACCAGAGTCTCACCACCCCCTATTCGTACGTCTTCAACGGCTCGGTGCAGCATCAGTTCTCAAGAAATGCGCTGGTGGAGGCAACTTATACCGGCCGGCTTGGCCGCCACCTGATGCAGATGCGCGACATCTCCACGCCCAACGATCTTGTCGATCCCAAGAGCGGTCTGGATTACTTTGCCGCGGCCAAACTCCTGTCGAAGCTCACCGATGCCGGCGCCAAGGTTTCCAGCGTGCAGAAGATCCCTTACTGGGAAGATATGTTTCCATGGATCGCCGGCGGCGGCCTGACCGCAACGCAGGTCGCCTATGAAAACTACGAGCCGTTCCGTGGCAACGAGGCCTCGGCGCTCTTTGTGCTCGATGCGATTCCCGGTCTCTACACGCCGAACAACGAGCTCTACCGCTACTTCGATCCGCAGTACTCGTCGCTTTACACGTGGTCCTCCATGGGAACGAGCAGCTATCACGGCCTGCAACTTGCCATGCACCACCAGGAGAGCCACGGGCTGCAGTTCGACCTTTACTACACGCTCTCGCACTCCATCGATCTGGGCTCGGATGCGGAACGCACTGGTCCCTCGACAGAAACCATTGGCGGCAGCGGCGGATATTACGGCGGCGCCGGCGGATACTTCAGCCAGATCATCAATGTCTACAACCCCAAGGGCAACCGCGCCGTGTCCGACTTCGACGTGCGCCATTCGATCACCGCCAACACCATCGGCGCTTTGCCGTTCGGCCGCGGCAAGCTGATCGGATCGAATGCCAACAAGCTGACCAATGCGGCGATCGGAAACTGGACTGTCACCGGCCTCACCCACTGGACCAGCGGCTTGCCGTTCGGTGGCATCGACGGCATTGGCTGGAGCACCGACTGGGCCGACCAGAGCTGGGTCGTCAACACGGCAGCGATCTCTTCCGGCGGCCACAAGCACGATGTGCATGGCCTGCCCAACGCATTCGCGAGCCAGGCGCAGGCCCTCGCCAACATCCGTCCTCCCTATGCCGGCGAAACCGGCCAGCGCAATGAGTATCGCGGCGACGGATACTTCAGCGTCGATAGCGGCCTGTCCAAGGTCGTCGACATCAGCGAGAAGCAGGAACTCAAGTTTGCGTGGGAGACCTTCAACGCCACGAACTCCGTGCGCTTCGATCCGGCCAGCATCTCCAACAACCCCTATGGCAGCCCCGGCAGCTACGGCGAATACACGGCGCTTCTCACGCAGGGCCGCCGCATGCAGCTCTCGCTTCGCTACAGCTTCTGACGGGCTGCGGAAAAAACCCGGCGGTGCAGGCTTTGAGATAGCATGGCTTTAGCCGTGCCGGAACAGGTCCTTCCATTTTTCTGTCTTGCGGATTCTGGTCCGCGAGATAAACGCTTCGTTGCGTCCTGACCCGGTCTTCGCCGGGCGACGCCCAGACTCGGGCAATCCCGCTTCCAGTGCATTCACGGCAGAATGACGGCCCTGTCGCATTGGGGAGAGTACGGGCTTCAGCCTGCGAGAAGCCTGTTCCACAGTGTTGTTCTGCAGCCTGCTCAGCCTGTACGATGTTTCGACCAGAAAAGCCCAGCGCCTCGGCCCCGAGGGAGACGGGCCCGCATCCACGCATTGGAGATTGCGCACCCGGCCGCGTATTATGGCCGGGAAACGCGTGCGGGGTGGCTGCATGACCGATCCAATGTCACTGATTTTCGTCCCTTCGCGAATTCTCGTTCCCATCGATTTCAGTCCGTCGTCCCTCACGGCGTTGGCTACCTCGGCGGATCTCGCCGCGCATTTCCATGCGTCGCTGATTCTGGCGCATGTGGTGCCCGAGTTCGCAACCAGCACCGTGCCCGACTTCTTTCCCGAATCCAGATTCCTCGATCATGCCAGGAAAGCGGCCGAGGGCCGTTTCGGCTCGTTCCAGGTGGAGTTGTCGGCCAAAGGGATCGATGTCAGCTATTGCATCGAACAAGGCAACGATGTCGTGGGCCATATCTTGCGCGTGATCGGGCGCGAGAACATCGACTTTCTCGTCATCTCCACGCACGGTCTCAGCGGCTGGCATCCGCTGGTCTTCGGGTCGACCGCGGAGAAGATTGTCAGGCTGGCGCGGTGCCCGCTTCTGCTGCTGCGCTCGGCGAAGCCGGGGAGCAAGCAGGACGAAGCATCTCAATGAAAATCCCGCGATCGCGCCGGAGCGCTCGTCATATCGAGTTGCGCAACGCGCTCGGCTTTCACATGAATCACGCCATCCTGGTTCTGCAGCTTGCCTTCCACAATCAGAAAGCGGCTGCGCGTAATCGTCACGCGCTCGCGCTCGAAGAAATCCGGTGTGATGATCACATTGGCGATTCCGGTCTCATCCTCGAGCGACAAGAATACGAATCCCTTTGCCGTCCCCGGACGCTGCCGCGCAATCACGCAGCCTGCAATGCGCACGAAGCCATTGTTTCTGCGCTCCCACAGTTCCTGCGCGGAGAGAATCCCTTGCCGCCGCAGCGTCTCTCGTTGATACGCCATCGGATGTGGCCCGGTCGTCAGTCCCGTGCCCGAATAATCGGCTGCCAGCCGTTCGTCGGTATCCATCCGCTGCAGCGGGGAAGACTTCACTGCGTCATTCGTGTTGTCGCTGCTTCCGCGCAATAGAGGTCCCACAGGCCGGCCCGCCTGCTCAACCTGCCACAGCGCGTCGCGCCGATGCTCCACGTCGCCGAGCGAGTTCAGCGCGCCGATGTGCGCCAGCGCCACCAGCTCTTTGCGGTTCAGCTCCGGCACGCGCAGCGCCAGGTCGTCGACGGTGGTGAATCGTCCTTCACGACCGCGTGCCGCCACCAACGCCATTGCCGACGTTTTTCGCAATCCCTTCGCATAGTTGAATCCGATGCGCAGCGACTTCGAACCATCGGGCTCTTCTTCCAGCGTGCACAGACATTCCGAGCACTGCACGTCGATAGGCCGCACGCGCAGCCCATGCCGCTGCGCATCCTTGATGAGCACAGCCGGCGAGTAAAAACCCATCGGCTGGTTGTTGAGCAGCCCGCAAGTAAACGCCGCAAGGTAGTAGACCTTGAGAAACGCCGAAGCATAGGCGATGAGCGCGAAGCTCGCCGCGTGCGACTCGGGAAATCCGTACATCGCAAACGAAGAGATGCTCTGCACAATGTTGTCCTGCGCCTCGTGGGCGATGCCGTTGCGCGCCATTCCCGAGCGCAGCCGTCCTTCGAGGTCCTTCATGCGCTGCATCGAGCGGCGCATGCCTACGGCACGACGCAGCTCTTCGGCTTCGGCGCCGCTGAAGCTTGCCACCACCATTGCCATGCGCAAGAGCTGCTCCTGAAACAGCGGCACGCCCAGCGTGCGCTTGAGCACCGGTTCGAGCGACGGATGCGGATACGACACTTCCTCTTTTCCTTGCCGCCGGCGCATGTAGGGGTGCATCATCTTGCCCACGATTGGCCCCGGCCTAATGATCGCAACCTGCACCACCAGGTCGTAGAAGCGCGCCGGCGCATTGTGCGGAATCGACGCCATCTGCGCGCGGCTTTCCACCTGGAACATGCCCACGGTGTCGGCCTTGCGCAGCGTTTCGTAGACCCGGGGATCGTCTTCGGGCAATACGGCGATATCGATGCGCTCTCCGTAATGGCGCGGGATCAGCTCCATCGAGTCCTTAAGCACCGCCATCATGCCCAGGCCCAGCAGGTCGACCTTGATCAGGCCCATATCGGCGCAGTCTTCCTTGTCCCACTGGATCACCGCGCGTCTCGGCATCGACGCGCGCTCGATAGGCACCACGCGGTTCAGCATTCCTGCGCAGATCACCATGCCGCCCGAATGCTGGCCCAAGTGCCGCGGCAGATCCTGCATACGCAAGCACAGGTCGAGATAGTGCGCAATGCGCGGGTGGCGCGCATCAAAGCCCGCCTGCGCAAAGTGGCTGGCCATGCTATCGTTCGCGCCGCGCCACTCCCAATGGCCCACCAGGCTCGAAAGCCGCGCCAACTGCTCTTCTTCGAATCCCAGCGCCTTGCCCACCTCTCGTGCTGCCGAGCGCCCGCGATAGGTGATCACGTTGGCCGTCATTGCCGCACCCAGCTCGCCGTACTGCTCGTAGATGTGCTGGATTACTTTTTCGCGCTCGTCGCCCGAGGGCAGATCGAGATCGATGTCCGGCCACTCGCCGCGGCTCTCGCTCAAAAACCGCTCGAAGAGCAGCTCCATGCCCACGGGATCCACGGCCGTGATCTCCAGCGCATAGCAGACCGCCGAGTTGGCCGCCGAGCCGCGCCCCTGCACCAGGATTCCGTGTTGCCGGCAAAAGCGAATGATGTCCCACACGATCAGGAAATATCCGGCGAATCCCAGCCTGGCGATCAGCTCGAGCTCGCGCTTCACCTGCGCGCGTGCCTTGTCGAGCAAATGCCGTTTTGCCGGCCTGTCGTAGCGATTGCGCACGCCTTCGTCCACGCGCCTGGCCAGGAAACTGTCCATCGTTTCGCCGTCCGGCACCGGATAATGCGGGAACTCATAGCCAAGGTTGTCCAGCGTAAAGGCAAGCCGGTCGCCGACGATGCGCGTGTTGGCAATGGCCTCGGGCAGGTCGCGGAAAAGCGCGGCCAGCTCGGCAGCGGGACGCAGGAACCGCGAGGAATTGTGCGCCAGCAGCCGCCCGGCCGTATCGAGCGTTGTATGGTGGCGAATGCTTGTGAAGACATCGAGCAGCTCACGGTCTTTTTCAATGGCGTAGCGCGCGCCATTGGTAGCAACGATGGGCAGGAGCAGCGAGGAAGCAAGGCCCAACAAGGATTGATTGCGGCACTCCTGCTCGCGCAGGCCGGTGCGCTGCAGTTCGAGAAAAACGTTACCATGGCCGTAGATCGCTGCCAGCCGGTCGGCGATGCTGCGGGCCTCGCCTTCGCCGCCGTGAGCCAGCGCCGCGGCCAGCGGGCCTTCGTCGCCACCGGTCAGACAGATCAGTCCTGCGGAAAACTCCTCGAGATCGTCAAGAGTTGCCGCGCCCTCGGCCTTTGCCGCTTCGCGCATCTTGAAGCGGGTGACCAGTTGGCAAAGATTCTGATATCCGGTCTGCGATGCGCACAGCAGCAGCACGCGCGGAGGCTCGGCAGGCTGCTGATGTGGCAACCATGCCGGAGGAACGAGCCGCTGGCCAAATGATGAAACCGCGATCTCCGCGCCGATGTGTGCCTTGATGCCGATTCGTTTCGCAGTGGTATGAAATCGTGCTGCGCCATAGATCCCATTGCGATCGGCCAGCGCGATCGCCGGCATGTTGAGTTCCGCGGCGCGCTCGGCCATCGCCTCCGGCTGCGAAGCGCCCTCGAGAAAACTGAAGGCGCTGGCCGCGTGCAGCTCGATGTAATCGCCATCGCGTGCATTGGAGCGCGATGCGATCTCGAATGAGCTTGGCTGTGTTTCAGGAGGGATTCGCGGCGAGAATTCATCGTTGGGATGGCACACTGGCGTTCCCGGCGAACGGCCGTTCGGAATTCGAATATTTCTCTGCTCCTCCACAGAAATGGGTGCCCCAGGTCCCTTTGTTGGGACCTGGGATAAACCAAAAGGCGGCGCCGAGTGGCTAGTCATACATCGCCTCGAGCCGCCACTGATCGCGCTTGCAATCCCGCACCAGCAGGCATGCCAGCGCTTCACTGCCCGCATGAGCCAGCACGTCCCACTCTTCCGCCTCCCAGTTTTCCTCGCTCCACCAGCAGCCGCTCGTTCTCCACGGCCCGTACGCTGCATCAATCTCGAATCTTGTCTCGCGATCGCGAAATGTCGCCGGTTTCTCATCGCGCAACATCACGCGCACCGGCACAGGTGGGCGCATCCTCCTGAGCGCCATACGCGGCTGACTCGTTTCGGCCGCGCCTGCCGCGACTCCGCTTGCAAAGCCGCCCATTCGAAACGCACCCGGCCGATGCGTGTCTTCAAGCACCGGCGAGCCTACGCGCTCTTCGCCGGCAATCGCTTTCAGCCGCGCAATAGTAATGTCAAGCCGTGAGGGCTCCGGAGTCGGCGGCACAAACAGCCCAAGCTGAACTTTGCCCGATTGCCCCGCCTGCGCCGTCAGCGTGAGCGAAACCACCGCCGCGCTCGGAGGATGCGCTGCAATTTCAAGCTGCAGCAGCTTGAGCAGGAACTTGCG
Organism: Acidobacteriaceae bacterium; assembly: GCA_030039035.1. Classification (GTDB taxonomy): domain Bacteria; phylum Acidobacteriota; class Terriglobia; order Terriglobales; family Acidobacteriaceae; genus Telmatobacter. The sequence goes on from JASHQQ010000230.1 coordinate 9,247, forward strand.
ATCGGCGGTGGGCAGCGCCGGACGTATCGTGCGCTGGTGCACGCGCCCGCCCTCGAGCGCCATGCGTACCGTAAGCGATGCCAGCGAAAGCGCCCGCCCTGACGCGCGCGTCACCAGGCAATCGATCATCCGCGCGGCGACAAAGAGCAGGGAATCGGCCTGATCGACAGGTGTCTCGAAGTCGCAGAACTCCTCCAAAGCGAACTTCGGCTCGATGGGCTGAAATGTGTGCGGCAGCTCGCCCCGAGCCAGCGTGCGATACTGCAGTGCACGCTGGCCCATCCGCGTCACCAGGTCCACTTCCGGCAGCGCGGCCAACTCGCCCAGCGTGCGAATGCCCCAGATGACGAAGGTTTCCGCGTCATCTTCCTCGAGATGCAGTGCGCCGACCGGCAACTTGGCCAGAGACGAGGCTTCCTCGCCTGTGGGGATCGCGGCTATACCATTCAAACTGGCGGCCTTCAACCGCGCCGCATGAAAGTTATTGCTCACAGCGATCGACGTGCGAAATCCTGCTGCATGCAATGCCTCGCGCAGCCTGTGCGCCAGCGTCTCCGGCGGGCCGAAGAGCCGCTCCGTGCCGGCAATGTCGAGCGCGCAGGCACAGGCAGTCTCAGGCAATGTGCCGGCGCTCGCGTCTTCGATGCGCGGAGAAAAGTTCGCTGCGCATTCGAGCAGCACCGCGTGCGCCGCGGCTTCGCTCTCCGGCGAACGCTGAAACAATCCCAGTTGCGGAATGGCTTCCGCTTCGAGCTTCGTCATTCCGTATTCGGCTCCGGCCAGCCGCGCCTGCCGGTTCATGGAGAAGACAAACTGCTGCGGGGCCTTTCCGTCGAGCACGGCAACCGGCACGGATCGCAACTCGGGATGCAGGCGCAGCCGCGTCTGTACGGGAAACTCTGCTGCATAAACGCAGACATACAGAGCGCGGCTCATGCGCCTTTCTCCCTGTCCCACGCGCTTCGTGCCGACCACGTCGATACAGGCGGCTTGCGTCGTACGGCATTCACTTCGCAGGCAGACGATCTTTGCGCCAATGCAAAGGGGAGAACCTTTGTCTGGATCGATTCCGCATCGGAGACTGGGCCGGGCTTTGGCAGGGATAACAATGCGGAGGAATGAACCGTTGCTTCAGTCCGTGAAGAATCGCTTTCACTTCTTCTTGGAAATCCATCTTCCTGTTCTTCATCGCGCAATCCACGCGCCCGCTCGCGTCGAACCTCATAGCCAAAACCGGAAAGCACTGTCTCGCAGTCTGCATTCGTATGCGCCCGCTTGCACTCGAGCACCACGTCGGCGCTCGATTGCGCGCACGCCCTCTGCCCGATCACCACCAGCGAGCACTGCGCCCGCTGCGCCGCCTGCCGGAAACGAAACCACGTCGCCAGCGGAATCCGCTGCGCATACTTGACTGCGGTCCCGCCCATGTCGAGCACGATTGCCGAAAACCCGCCTGCCTGCAGCAGCAGATCGGTCGCGCGCAAAGCCTGGTCGAGCTGCCTCCACGGCTTTCCCTCTTTCATCTGTCCGCGCCGTTCTTCGCCGCACCGCACCCACAGCAACTGTTTCAGGCACACGCCGTTTGCGGCGCCCGACTCGGGATCGAACGCATCCTCCACGTCGACCCAAGCGCACACATGACCCTCCTGCGTGCGGCACCCGAGAAACTTGAGCGCCAGGCTCGTGCGCCCCGAGCACTCCGGCCCCGTCACTTCGCTGATGGCGCCGATCGGCAACCCGCCGTCGAGCAGTTCGTCCACTTCCGCAATCCCGGTCGGCGCCATTTCAGGCCGTGTGCGTGGCGAAGGCGACAGCGCAGCGGGAAAGCGGCGCTCCAGGGCGTGCTCGATCTCCTTGCGAAGCGTGGCGGCAGAAAGCATGACGGACCCGTCTACTTTCGTCTTTTCTTCGCTATCATCGCTCTCCTGCAAGGCGTTGTCAAAGGATGAGTGCGATCTTTAGATACGCCTTTTATTTTCTTACACATAGTCACACGCATGTCACCTCCGGCTTCAAGCCTTGCATGTACCATGGTCGAGAGATCAAGGAGGATCGCCGAGTGAAGCTCTTCCGCACCACCGGCGGCTGTTTCGTCGAGCACGACCACCACCACTACCTCGTCCTGAATCACTCCTGGGACGACCTGGTCGCTCACCCCGATCTGCACGCATTTCTCGCGCGACTTATTGCAGAAGAGCCGCCTCACCTCGGATTCAAACCTGAAGACCTGCTCGCACCCATCGGCAGCCAGGAGGTGTGGGCCGCGGGCGTTACCTACAACCGCAGCCGCGGCGCGCGCATGGAAGAGTCGAAAGACTCCGCAGGCGGCAGCTTTTACGACCGCGTCTACTCGGCCGAGCGCCCTGAGCTCTTCTTCAAATCTACGCCCGGCCGCACCGTCGGCCACGGCGGCAAGGTGCGTATCCGCTCCGACGCGCACTGGTCCGTCCCCGAGCCGGAGCTCACGCTGCTCATCAGCACGGCCGGCAAAATTCTCGGCTACACCATCGGCAACGACATGAGCTCGCGCGACATCGAAGGCGAGAACCCGCTCTACCTGCCCCAGGCCAAGGTCTACTACGGCAGTTGCGCCCTCGGCCCCGGCGTGCTCTTGAGTTCCGATCCGCTCCCGCCCGAAACCGGAATCTCACTCGAAATCCTCCGCGCCGGCCGCACCGAATTCTCCGGCTCCGTCGCTCTCACCGAGCTCAAGCGTCCGCTGCAAACCCTCGTCGAATATCTTTTCCGCGACAACTCGTTCCCTTCGGGCTGCTACCTGATGACCGGCACCGGCATCGTTCCGCCTGGTTCGTTCACGCTGGCCCATGGAGATCTGATCCGCATCACCATCCCTCCCATCGGCACGCTTGAAAACCAGGTTGCGTGACTCATCCATTCAGCCAACCCAGCCCCAAGCCCTCCGTGCTCGAAGCCAATTGCCGCCGGACTTCGAACCTGTGCACGACCACCCTGGGGATGTTGAACGATAATGGTCTCGCACAGTAGTCCGTGCGCCAGTTGATTCCAAAACATCCACGCCTCAACGGCTCTGTCGCTCTTCAGGGAGATTTTCATGCGATCGCTTGGCTTGGGAGTTCTCGTCTTCATCGCCGTCGCACTCGCCGCTTTTTCCGTCATCGGTCCCGTTGCGGGTCATCCGGCTGAAGCCGCGGCGGTTTTGGCCGCAGGCGCGCCATGCGCCGGCGACGACAGCGGACTGAAGCTGCCGCCCGGATTCTGCGCCACCATCTTTGCCGACGACATCGGTCACGCCCGTCACCTTGTGGTCGCGCCAAACGGCGTGGTCTATGTGAACACATGGTCGGGCGCGTACTACGCGCCGAACGAGGCAACGCATGAAGGCGGGTTTCTCGTCGCGCTCCTGGATAAAAGCGGT
>JASHQQ010000034.1 GCA_030039035.1 Acidobacteriaceae bacterium
CACCAGCCTTTGGGCAGTTTAAGAAATAGTGTGTACCTTGAATCCTTGCCCAAGGTCGCCGCTCCCTGCTGGTCGCGTCGACTCTGCGATCTCTCTTCGTCTACAGAGTTTCTTAAACTGCCTTATTCGTAGGCCAGGGCGTCGATCGGGTCCTTGCGCGCGGCCAACCATGCCGGGTAAAGGGCACCGAGCTGGGAGCCGACAAAGGCGATCCCGGCGCCCTGGCCCAGCCACTGCCGCGTAATCTCGAAGTGCTGGGTGGGAAACAGATACAGGATCAGCAGGCGTACGCCGTAAGTCGCTGCGATGCCAACGACGATGCCCGCCACGGCCATCACCGCCGTTTCGAGCAGCACCACCCCCACGATGTCGGCCTTCGACGCCCCCATCGACTTGAGAATGCCGATCTCGCGCGTCCGCTCGAGCACCGCCGTATACATGGACTGGAAGATCACCAGAAATCCGATGACGACAGCGATGCCGGTGACGATGTCGAGCGCAAGATTGAAGCCGGGCAGTTTTTCCGGGGTCATCTCGGAGAGCCACTCCTCCATCGTCTGGACGGGGAAATCGGCGAGGCCGGGCGTGGAGTGAATCTCCTGCGTGATGGTCTGGTCGTTGGCGGGGTTGTCGGCCTTGATGTAGAAGATGGAGGCTTTTCCGGGTGAGCCGATCAGCATGCCCATGGTGTCGATCGGGATCAGCTTGCGCGCCCCTTTTCCATGCTCCACGATGCCGCAGATCCGGAAGGGACGTTTCATGACGGTGATGGTGTCGCCGACATGATGTTGCCTGCCGGCAAAAACATCGTCGACGATGACGTCGTTCGGCCCCTGAAACCGTCCGCCCGCCAGAAAAACGAAGGGACGCAGAGCGTCGAAACTTGGATAGTCGATGCCGTCCGTCACCCCGAAGTCGTTCGACGACGTTTCGAAATGGGTAATGACCGGAGCGACTACCGCGACATGGGGCAGCTTGCGGACCGCCTCATCATCCTTGATGGGCATGGGTGCGCCACTGATGCCATTGAATATGGAGGCGTTGCTGGGCTGCAGCATCAGGTCCGCGCCGATGCCGTTGGTGCGCGCCTTCTGGTCGTCGAGCATGCCCATGAAAATGCCCACGATTGACAGGATCATGATGACTTCAATGGCGACGGCGAGCACACTGATGATGGAGCGCAGCGGGCGGTGCAGGATGTTGGCGATGACCAGCTTGTTCATGACCGGCGCCGCCCCCGAAGGTCTGAAACCGGCCCCAAGAGACGTTCATCCTAGCGTAACAGCCGGCCGCGGATCGAACCGGGATGGCGCATCGAGGGCCTGAGGCGCATGCATGATTCGAACGGATCGATGGCCGGAGGCCCCGATGGTTTTGCCGTGTGAAGCGAGTCACTGACGAAGCCGCTTTCCCCGGCGAAGATTTTGGGGAAGATTCTGGCGAATCCGGCCCTTTTCGGGAATCACATTACGTTGGGAATGCCGCAGGTTGGTGAATCAAAAGGAACTGACGAATAATAATCTTTGACGGAACCTGGATCAGGAGTTAAGTTGGTTGTTGAAATCCTCCCCCGGTTCAGTTCCTTCCGTTGGATGAACGATGGGCAGCTTTGGAGAAGACCTGCGCATGGAGCGGCTGGCCCGCGGCGTAGCGCTGGAGCACATCACGGCGGTAACCAAGATCAGCCAGCATCACCTGGTTGCGCTCGAGCACGACCATTTCCAGAGCCTGCCCGGAGGCATTCTCAACAAAGGGATCGTTCGCGGTTATGCCTCGGCCCTCGGAATGGACCCGCACGACTGGACAGAGCGGTTCCTGCAAGCCTGCGCGGCTTCGGGACAGCTCCCCGAAAACGAGAACAACTGGACCGCGTTCGCGACCAACGTGGGCCGCGCGCGCATTGAGCGCCACGATGCCCAGGAGCTTCGCCTGCGCTGGATCGGCGCAGCCGCGCTGGCCGCCGTCGTGCTGGTGGGCGGATTCTTCACGGTGCGTTATTTCGGCGTTCGCGCCGGCTGGTGGCCCACCGTGCTGCCGGTGCAAAAAGCCGCGACCTCGGCGCACGCCCTGCTGGGGCAGGTGCGGTCGTGGATGAAGGCGGCGTAGCCCATACAGCCGGGACCGTTTAGCGCATTCCATTCTCCCTTCGCCGCTCTTCGCCTGCCATTCGCTGCAATGGATTGCCGCGAGACCTCGCGCCATTTACCATAGGCAGATACGACGATTGCTGTAACCGCAAGAACTCGCGCGACCGGCATCCTGTATTCCCAGGTCTCAGAATCGAGACCTGGGGCACCCAACATAGGGGGTGCGAGGCTGTATTCCCAGGTCTCAGAATCGAGACCTGGGGCACCCAACCTGGATCCTCAACAGGATAGGAGCACATATTTGAGCGACCGTTTTTTGTTTACCTCCGAGTCAGTGACCGAAGGCCATCCGGACAAGATCGCCGACCAGGTCTCGGATGCCATTCTCGATGCCTGCATGGAGCAGGACCCCTATAGCCGCGTTGCCGCCGAGACGCTGACGGCAACCGGAGTGGTCATGATTGCGGGAGAGATCACGACCAAGGCATACGTCGATTTCCAGACGCTGGTGCGCGGGGTGGTGGCATCCATCGGCTACGACAACGCGCTGTACGGGTTCGACTCGAATACCTGCGCGGTGATCTCGTCGATCAACAAGCAATCGGGCGACATCGCCCAGGGCGTGGACACGGGCGGCGCCGGCGACCAGGGCATGATGTTCGGCTTTGCCTCGAATGACACGCCGGAACTGATGCCGGCGCCGATCTCGCTGGCGCACAAGCTCACCCGGCAACTCTCCCAGGTGCGCAAGACGGGCAGGCTGCCCTACCTGCGGCCCGACGGCAAGAGCCAGGTGACGGTGGAATACGACGAAAGCGGCAAGCCGGCGCGCATCGATGCGGTGGTCATTTCCACCCAGCATGCCGAGACCGTCGGCAACGAGGAGCTGCACGCCGATATTCTCCGGCACGTGATCCAGGCGGTGCTGCCGGCCACGTGGCTCGACGAGCACACCAAATACCACATCAATCCCACGGGCCGGTTTGTTATCGGCGGACCGATGGGAGACACGGGCCTGACCGGGCGCAAGATCATTGTGGACAGCTACGGCGGCTGGGGCCGGCACGGCGGCGGCGCCTTCAGCGGCAAGGACCCGACCAAGGTCGACCGCTCCGGCGCGTACATGGCGCGATACATCGCCAAGAACATTGTGGCGGCCAAGCTGGCCGAGCGCGCCGAAGTGCAGCTTGCTTATGCCATAGGCGTGGCCGAGCCGGTGAGCGTCCTGGTGGAGACCTTCGGAACCGGGAGGCTGTCTTCGGCCAGGCTGACAGAACTGGTGCGGAAGAACTTTTCGCTCACGCCCAAGGCCATCATCGAGACGCTGAATCTGCGCCGGCCCATCTACCGGCAGACGGCAGCATACGGGCACTTCGGGCGCAACGAGCCCGACTTTACCTGGGAGGCGACCGACCGGGCGGCGGTGCTGGCCGAGCAGGCAGCGGTGGCGGTGGCGGCGAAGTAAGCGTCCATCTCCCGCCCTTTCGCCCACATTGGGCGAAAATGGTGAGGCAACCCGGCGTACGCCGGCGTCTCAGAAGCTTGTCCTAGATTGGAGGATTCACGGGAGGTCCTCCAATTCCGCCGGAGGAAACAATCGCCGCAGCATCGGACCCGTTCCACTGGGACGCCGCTCCGGGGCTTGTCGCTTCGTTTGTAGCTGTCCTCCAGGGCTGTTCTTCGCTGCGCCCTGGGCTGTTGTCCGCGCTCCCGCCTGGAGCGTGTTCCCTCATTCTCCGGTTTCATATTTGTTCATGGGCGCCCTAAGCACGATGGGTCGCTTCGCTCAATCCAGCCCTCCTGCCTGCTGCGCTACACTCAACCGAAGAGGTTCCTTCCGTTGAGAATCCCTGCAATCCTCCATCTTGCTGCCCTTGCCTTCACTTGCGTGCCGGCGCTGTGCGCGCAGGCTTTGTCCACCGGTCCGGCGCCGAATGCCTCCCTTGAAGATCGCCGCAAGGCGCTGAACGATCTGTTCCAGCAATATTGGGACGCGCGGCTGGAGAACTCGCCGGAGTTTGCCTCGGCGATCGGCGACAAGCGGTTCAACGACAAGGTTTCGGACTATTCCGTCAGGGCGATCAACGCGTGGCTGGCGCGCGAGCAGGATTTTCTGATGAAGCTGGCGGCGATCGACCCCACCGGATTGACCGACCAGGAAAAGACCAGCCGCGACCTGCTGCTGCGCCGGCTTGCCGAGCATCAGGAAGCCTCGGAGTTCAAGGAGTGGGAGATGCCGGTGACGCAGATGGGCGGCATCTATGCGACCTATCCGCAGCTCGTGGCGCAGCTCAGCTTCCAGAGCGTGAAAGACTACGACGACTGGATCGCGCGGCTGCACGCCATTCCCAAGGCCTTCGACCAGGTAACGACGAACATGTCGATCGGCATGGACGACCACCGCGTGCCGCCGAAGTATTTGCTGGAGAAGACGCTCGATCAGGTGAAGGAGCTGGCCGAGCAGAAGCCGGAGGACTCGCCGCTGGCCATGCCGCTCAAACATTTTCCGGCGTCGGTTCCGGCGGCCGACCAGGATCGCATCAGGGCGGAGATGCTGGATGCGATCGGAAAGGAAGTGTTGCCGGCGTACAAGCGGTTCGCGCGGTTTCTTGAAGTCAGTTACATTCCCGCGGGGCGGACGGAGCCGGGAATTTCGGCTCTGCCTGACGGCGCGCAGTATTATGCCTTCCTGATTCGCCGCACCACGACGACGAACCTGACCGCTGACCAGATTCACCAGATCGGGCTGGACGAGGTGAAGAAGGACGAGGCCGATGAGCTGGCGATTGCGCAGAAGCTGGGCTTCAAGGATCTGCCGAGCTTCCGCGCCAGTCTCAAGGACAATCCCAAGATGCACCCGGCGTCGGCCGAAGCGCTGCTCGACGCCTATCGCGCTTACCTGAAGCCGATGCAAGCCAAGCTGCCCGAGCTTTTTGGCCGCCTGCCCAAGGCGCCGTTCGAGGTTACGCCGGTTCCGGAGTATCTGGAGAAGACCTCGGCGCCCGCGTACTACGAGGCCGGCACGCCGGACGGCAGCCGCCCTGGCCGCCTGAGAATCGACACTTACAACGCGACACAGAGGAACTTGTACGGGGTTGAGTCGATTGCGTATCACGAGGGGCTGCCGGGGCATCATCTGCAGATTTCGATCGCCCAGGAGCTGACCGGCGTGCCCGATTTCCGCAAATATGGCGGGTACACGGCGTTCGTCGAGGGCTGGGGGCTATACGCCGAGCGGCTGGGGAAGGATGTGGGATTCTACGCCGATCCATATTCGGATTATGGGCGGCTCGAAGCGGATATGTGGCGGGCGATCCGGCTGGTGGTGGATACCGGCGTGCACTCGCAGCACTGGACGCGGCAGCAGATGGTGGATTTCTTCCACGAGCACTCGAATGTCGACGAGACCAGCGTGCAAGCAGAGGTCGATCGCTACATCGCGTGGCCGAGCCAGGCGCTGGCGTACAAGATCGGGCAGTTGAAGATCCTGGAGCTGCGCGACCGCGCCAGGCAGGAACTCGGCGACCGGTTCGACATACGAGCGTTTCACGATGAGGTGCTGGATTCCGGCGCGCTGCCGCTGGATGTGCTGAGCGACCGCGTGGATGCGTGGATCGCGCAGCAGAAAGCGGCGGGGGAGAAGCAGGTGGCGGAGAAGTGAGCGGCTCAGCGCCTCTCAGGGGCTGAAGCCCACCTTTCATTTGCTCTTCGTGCGGCACGACTGAAGTCGTGCCCTGTTACAAAGCCACTCGGCCAAGGGATCTTCCGCAACCTTCGAAGCCCGTACGCTCCTGCACTCCGAAGGTGTTGAGAGGCATTGTGGCCGCCGCGCGGCGAGACCGCGTATTCTGGACATCTGTACCACCATTCCCTCCTTCGATAAGGACAACGATGGCCGATATTGCCGTTGAGGCGAGCGAAGTTCCCGCGCAACTGCCGCACGCGCGCGCGGCCGTTCTGGGCGCGGGCAAGATGGGCGGCATCCTGCTGCAGGCGTTCCTGAAGCAGAACCTGTTTGCGCCGGCGCAGATTCGCGCCACCGTGGCTCACGCCGAGCGCGCCTTGGCGCTGAGCGCGCAGTGGG
>JASHQQ010000231.1 GCA_030039035.1 Acidobacteriaceae bacterium
TTCGGCTTCCTTCGCCTGCGATTTGCCATTCGCGTCAGTGAAGGCGACCTTCACGCCCGCTTCGGTCTTCTCCACTTTCTCGACGCGCGCTCCCGTACTCGCATCGATGCCGCGCTTGCGGAAGACGCGCGCGAGTTCTTTGGAAATCTCTTCGTCTTCCAACGGAACGAGGCGCGGCAAAAACTCCAGAATCGTCACCTCGGATCCGAAGCTGCGGAAGATCGACCCAAACTCCACCCCCACCGCGCCCGCACCGATGACGATCAGCGACTTGGGCGGCTCTTCGAGATCGAGAATCCCGATATTGGAAAGGATGCGGCTGTCGGGATCGAGCCCGGGAAGCATTTTCGCTTTCGAGCCGGTCGCGAGGACGATGTTCTTCGCCTGGATGCGTGAGGATTCGATGCTCGTGCCGACTCCACCGTCTGCGCCAAGGTCGATCGTGTGAACGCCATCGTTGGCCGGACCGGTCAGGCGCGCGGTGCCCTGAATTGTCGTGATCTTGTGTTTGCGCATCAGGAACTCGAGGCCCTTCACGTGGCGCGTGACGATGTCGTTCTTGCGCTTCATTACCGCGGCCCAGTTCAGCGCGGGAGTTCCGATGCCGTCAATGCCATACTCCTTCGCGTGCTTCAGATGATCCCAGATCCCGGCGTTAAAGAGCAGCGCCTTGGTGGGTACGCAGCCCACGAGCAGGCAGGTGCCTCCCAGCCGGTCCTGCTTCTCGATCAGCGCGACCTTGAGGCCGTACTCCGCACCGCGAATGGCGGCCGTGTAGCCGGCAGGTCCGGCGCCGATGATCGCCACGTCGTAGATTGTCTCTGCCACATGCACCCCGTTTTCGCGGCAGGGGGAATTTCCGCCGCGCCTCGGCTAGTGTAAATGGAGACGCGACCCGACAAGCGCCGCGGCGGCCACGATGGTCCCAGCCTCATCGCCGAAGCCTTCGATCCACCGCACGTCCGGCTCGCGCCGGAACCAGGTTATCTGCCGCTTGGCGAAGTTGCGATGGCCCTGCTGCGCGGCCTTCAGCGCGTCGTCGATGCTTAATTCGCCCCGCAGAACCTGAACCGCCTGACGGTAGCCGAGCGAGTCGAGCGTCCTGACCGGTCCGAAGCGGTCGAGCAGGCCACGCGTCTCCTCGATCAATCCGGTCGCGAACATCCCGACGCAGCGCTCGTCGAGGCGTGCATAGAGTTGCTGCCGCGGCGGATTGAGGCCAATTCGAAGCAGACGAAAGCCGGTCAGCGGGTCGCGCACCAGTATCCGGGACATGGGCTCGCGTGCGGCGAGGCAGACTTCGATGGCGCGAATCAGCTTCGGTGTATCGTTGGCATGGATGCGGGCCGCCGTAGCTGGATCGAGCCGCGCGAGCACGCGGTGCAGCCAACTGTTGCCGTGCTTCCGGCGGCTGCGCTGCAACCGCTCGCGCAACGCGAGCTGGCGCTCCGGCCCGGCAAAAAGGCCCTCGATGAGCGCGCGCAGGTAGAGACCAGTTCCGCCTGTGACGATGGGGAGTTCTCCTCGTGTCGCGATTTCGCCCAGCGCCGACCGCGCGCGCCGGCTGAACTCGCCGGCGGTGAACGGATGATCCGGATCGACGATGTCGATCATGTGATGCGGAATTCGCGCGCGCTCCGCGCGCGAGGGTTTGGCCGAACCGAGATCCAGGCCGCGATAGACAGCGACCGAATCGCAACTGACGATCTCGCCGCCGAAGCGTTCAGCCAGCGCGAGAGACAGAGCCGTTTTGCCGCTGCCAGTGGGTCCGAGGAGGATCAATGCCGGTGGGTCGTGGGACTCCTCTGCCTCGACCCATCGCGGCGCATCGTCGGCGTGCGAAGCGCGATCCCCCGTGCGCGCAGCACTCACGGGCGCCACCAGCCCGGCGGGAAGATCCATTTCGGATTCGTATGAAAGAGCCACCAGATGAGAATCGATGCGGCGATCAGCACCAGACCGATCGCCTGGTTGCGACGATAGAGCCGGCGCTGCTCCTGGCGGGCCTCCTGCTCGGCCTTCTGCTCCAGATAGGGCTTGATGCGGGTTTGGACCATTGCGGGTCTTTCGTCGAATGCCGGGTGGGCGACTGCGTCTCACGCACAGTATAGGACCCGCTCGCATCCTGGTTGCGCCCGCCCCGGTTTGACTTCCCGCCCCCTCCTTGCCGACCATAGCGTTTCGGGCCTTTGCGGCGCGGGAACGACGGGGCAGCGAAATGAAGGTTCTGATCTTCGGTTCGGGCGGGCGCGAACACGCACTGGTCCGGGCGATAAAACGCAGCCCGCGTGTCACGGAAGTCGTGTGCGCGCCGGGCAACGGCGGCATTGCCCAGGATGCGCGCGTGGTTCCGGCCGACCTGAAGGATCCGGACTCGATGGTCCGCGTCGCCGAGTTCGAAAGGCCCGACCTGACCGTCATTGGACCGGAGCTGCCGCTCAGCCTCGGCGTCGTCGACGCGCTTCGCGGACGCGGCCTTCGCGTCTTCGGACCCACGCGCGAGGCAGCCATGCTCGAGACAAGCAAGGGCTTCGCCAAGCGATTCATGCAGCGGAACAGCATTCCCACCGCGGCTTACGCCATCTGCTCGTCGGCCCAGGAGGCCGGGCAGGCGGTCGAGCTTTTCCATCCGCCCGTCGTGGTCAAGGCCGACGGACTGGCCGCCGGCAAGGGCGTCGTCCTTTGCCCGACGCGTCACACCGCGGTGGAGGCAGCGCAGGGAATGTTGTCGGGTTCGCTGCTGGGAGCCCCGGAAAAGCAGGTTGTGATCGAGGAGTGCCTGGTGGGCGAGGAGATCAGTCTTCTTTGCCTGACCGATGGAAAGCACGTCGTGCCCCTGGTTCCGGCACGGGACCACAAGCGCGTTGGGGAGGGCGACACCGGCCCGAACACCGGCGGAATGGGCGCCTGTTCGTACGACGGCCTGCTCGAGCCGGCCATGCAGCAGTGGATTGTCCATCACATTGCCGAGCCCACGATTCGCGGAATGGCGGAGGAGGACACGCCCTTCACCGGCGTACTCTATTGCGGGCTGATGATGACCGCGCGCGGACCGCAGGTGCTTGAATTCAATGTCCGTTTCGGCGATCCGGAGACGCAGGCCATCCTGGCTCGCCTGGAAAGCGATCTGGTGGATCTGCTGGACGCTGCCGTCGACCAGCGAATGGACGGGATCGAACCGCGCTGGAGTTCCGGAGCTTCGGTGTGCGTGGTGGCCAGCTCGGGCGGTTATCCCGGCGCTTTCCGCACCGGATTCCGGATCGGTGGTCTGGGCGCCGCAGCCAGGGTTCCCGGCGTTCAGATCTTTCATGCCGGCTCGGCGCCGGACGGCGCGCAACTGGCAACCGCCGGCGGACGGGTGCTGGGAGTGACGGCCGCGGCGTCGACCCTCGACGAAGCCCTGGCGCGCGCGTATCAGGCGCTGGCCGAGATCCATTTTGAGGGAATCTATTATCGTCGCGACATCGGCCAACGCGCCGCAACAAGGAGGAATGCATGACGCCCGCCCTGACCCTGAAGGAGCTACTGGCCTGGAATCGCGAGGCGGCCGCGTTCTGGAAGGCGCACCTCGATGCCAGCCCGGCGCTGCTCGAGCTGCCTTGCGGGATTGGCGGCACGGCCAATGTGGGCGAATTCGTGGCCCATATCTGGGGCGTGGAACTGCGCTGGAGCCAGCGCGTCGCCGGTCTGCCCGTGACGCCGCGGGAAGAGATGCCCTCGGCTCCGCTCAACGCAATCTTCGGCATGCACGAAAGGGCCGCCGCGCTTTGGGAGAATCTGCTTGACGATCCAGGCCTCGATTGGGAGGCGACGATGCGCTTCGACTGGCTGCCGCCCGGCGTGCAGGATACATCGAGGCGAAAAATCGCGGCGCACGCGCTTTTTCACAGCCAGAGGCATTGGGCACAAATGGCCACCCTGGTTCGCAACGCGGGGTTCCCCTCGGAGTTCAAAGGGGACCTGATCTTCAGCCGGGCCCTACCGTAGCCCCGGGTGGGGCCGCCACCGGCATCGGCCTTGGTTTTGCCTGCTGCTTTTGAAAACAGGAACGGCAAAGAACGGGCCTGCCCTGGGTGGGCTTGAAGGGTACCGTGGTTTCGGTGCCGCAGGCCGAGCAGGTGGTGCGCGTTTCCGGTCGAACCCTCGGCCCTCCGTCGGTGCGTTTCGCCTTGCACTGTTTGCAGCGCTTGGGATCGTTGGTGAATTTCTTGTCGAAGAAAAAGAGCTGCTCGCCTGCGGTGAAGACAAAATCGGCTCCGCACTCGACGCATTTCAGTACCTTGTCCTGGAATTCCATGGCCGGCTTCCCCGAAGACGGAAAAGGCTCCGAAATCGGCCATGCAAGAAGATGCCTGCCGGTCCCGTTTCCCTGTCTTCTTCCTTCTTTCAACAACAAGGGCCCGGGCCGCAAAAAATCAACGGCGAAGAAAAAGTTGAGACAATGCCTCATGCAACGAGGGCTGAACGATCCAATCGAAGGATGCATCGCTACGAGCGCCCCGGCCTGGCGTGCTTTGCGGCTCTTTCCTTCGCATGAATCAACAGGAAAGCCGGGGCGGCTCAATCGCGATCAAGGGGTTGACGAAAGTCAGTCCTGCTCCTTGCGAGCTTTCTTGCGATTCCGCTTGCGCGCCAAGGCTGCCTTGACGCGGCGCTTTTCGCCCGGTTTCAGGTAATAGGAGTGACGCTTGACTTCCTTGATGATGTCCTCCTGCTGTACCTTGCGCTTGAACCGGCGCAGCGCGTTTTCCAGCGGCTCGCCTTCCTGAACGCGAACCTCTGCCAAGAGTTTCCACCTCCGAACCTGGCGAGTGGCCTCTTTCATCATACCGGCAGCCTTGGTGATGCGGTCAAGTGCGGAGCAAGGGTTTTCCCTGGGCCTAACCTACGGATTCTTTATCACTTTCTCTTATCGAGTGCCGATTCCCGACCGCGGAGTGCGGAAAATGGCTCCCGACCGCCCCGGTTTCACCGTTCGGGCAGACTTCTCCCCGGAGGGCGCCATGATTCGCAGTGATCGGGGAGGCCACCCACGGGTTGCACCGGATTGTTTTGTCGACCTTTCCGCGCGGGTGATCGGAGACGTGACGCTGGGGGGCAATCCTCAGTCTGGATGAACGCGGTCCTGCGCGGCGACGTGAGCGCGATCCGTGTCGGCGCCCACTCCAACGTACAGGACTGTCCGGTGTTGCACGGCCAGCGCAATCTTTATCCCGTGATCGTGGGAGACTGGGTCACGATCGGTCACAATGCCACCGTCCACGAATGCGTGGTCGAGGATGCCGTGCTGGTGGGCATCGGCGTCAGAATCCTGAACGATTGCCGCCTCGGCGGGGGATCGATCCTGGCCGCGGGGGCGGTGTTGCCGGAACGCACCATCGTGCCGCCCCGCACTCTGCGGGCGGGCGTTCCGGCCAGATTGCGCCGCGAGTTGAACGATGCCGATCGCGAACTGATTCTGCAGCATGCCAGAAACTACCTTGAATATACCCAGGCATATCTCGCCGAACAGGACGGGAACGGTCCTGCATGAGTTCCCTTGCCTGCCCGGTGTTGCATCGATAAATGTCAAACAGGAGCTTTCAACTCCGCCCGCTTCAGCGTTGTGCTGTCCGGCGTGCGGGGAAATGAGCGTCCCGGCGCAGCGGGGCGCACCTGTTTCGCGCTTCTCCCGTCACTCTTCCCTTGACATTCTACCTATTGCGGCCATATAGGTAGAATGTCTGGGAGAATCGCGCATGTCTCCGCTTGAGAAAACCGACCTGCTGCAGGGCACGCTCGACCTGTTGATCCTCAAAGTGGTCGCCCTGGGCCCCGTGCACGGCTACGGAATCGCGCAGCGCATCCGCCAGATCTCGCGCGACGTGCTGCAGGTGCAGCAGGGCTCGCTCTATCCGGCTCTGCATCGCCTGGAAAAGCGCGGCTGGCTGAAGAGCGACTGGGGCGAGTCGGAGAACGGCCGGCAGGCGAAGTTCTATCGCCTGTCGCCCAAAGGGCGCAGCCAGTTGGCCGCGGAAGAGCAGACCTGGACGCGCCTGGCGACGGCTGTGGGACTCATTCTTCGCACGGCGGATTAGGAGACAGCATGCAGGGGCTGGGGGATCGCAATCCGGAAGCCGGCCGCGACCCGGAGCTGGAGCGCGAGATCGCATTTCACATCGACAAACTCGTGCAGGACTACATCGCCCAGGGGATGTCGGCAGAAGAAGCGCGCCGCCGCGCGGCGATCGAATTCGGCGGACGCGAACAGATCAGGCAGCAGGTGCGCGACGTTCACGTCTCCGCATTCATCGAGGCCCTGATCGCGGACCTCAAATCCGCCGTTCGCTTTCTGCGCAAGTCACCCACGTTTTCCCTCGCTGTCATCCTTACGCTGGCGCTGGGTATCGGCGCCAACAGCGCGGTGTTTTCCGCTATCGATGCGGTCGTCATCCGGCCCTTGCCCTATCCCGACGGCGATCAGCTTGTCGAGATCTCCCAGCACGATTCCCAGGGCAGGGATGCGAATTCCTTTGTTGCCCCGGTGCGGCTCAGCGACTGGGACCGGATGAACTCGACATTCCAGAGCATGAGCGGCTATTACAAAGACGATGAGTCGGAGGTTTCCGGGGCATTGCCGGAAAAGATCACCGAGGCGCTGGTGCCGCCGCGATTCCTTGAAGTGCTGGGCGTTCAGCCCGCGCTGGGACGCGATTTCCTGCCGCAGGAGGAGCATTTCGGCGGACCCAACGCGGTTCTGATCAGCTATCGCTACTGGCAGCGGCGCTTTCAGGGAGACCCGTCGGCGGTTGGCAGAAAGCTCCACATCGGGGATCATTACTTTGCCATTGTCGGCATTCTGCCGGCATCGTTCGCCTTTCCGGATAGCAGGACTGACGTGTGGATGCCGAGCCCGTTGGACGCGCCCTTCGAGCAGCGCCGCGACCTGACCTGGTTCACCGTGATCGGGCGGATGAAACCCGGCGTTACGATCGAGCAGGCCCGAGCCGATCTTTCCACGGTGCAGGACCGGCTCGGTCGACAATTCCCCAAACCCGACGCCGAGCTCACCGTACAAGCCGTGGCGCTGAAGCAGGTGATCGTGGGCGCGACGGGCAGTTCGCTTTGGCTGCTTTACGGCTCCGTCACGCTGTTGCTGCTGATTGCGTGCCTGAATATTGCGGCTCTGCTGCTGGCGCGCACCACCGATCGCGAGCATGAAATCGCAATCCGCTTCTCGCTGGGCGCGTCGCGCGCGAAGATCGTTGCGCAGCTTCTCACCGAGGTTTTCGTGCTGGCCCTGATTGGCTCGCTCGCCGGCCTGGCGGTCACGGCCGCGGCGGCGAAGGAGTTCCACCTGCTCGCGAAGACACTGCCGCGCGCCGACGAGATCGCGCTGAACTGGCGCGTCGCCCTCTACTCGCTGGTCTCCGCCGTGGCGACGACGATCCTTTGCGGCCTGTTCCCCGCGATCCGCGGCACGCGCAACGGCCTGGCGCACTCTCTGGCGTCGACTGCCCGCACGCAGGTGTCCACGCGCAACCCGTTGCAGTGGATTCTGGTCGGCGTCCAGGTCACGCTTTCCGTCACGCTGCTGGTCGGCGCAGGGCTGCTGTTGCGCAGCTTCGAGGAACTCGGCCGTGTCTCGCCCGGCTTTGATCCAAGCCACGTCCTCACACTTCAGGTGACCGGCTCATGGGGAGAGACGACGGATATGGCCGCCGTGCTGCAGCGCATCGACCGCACGCTCGATGGCCTGCGCACGTTGCCCGGGGTGCTGGATGCAGCCACGACCAACATACTGCCGGGAGTCCCCGCAAAGTATGAGGTCGAATACAAGATCGATGGGCACGTAAATCCCGGCTACAAGATCCTGGCCGACAGCCGCATGGTTTCGATGGGTTATTTCAAAACCATGCAGATTCCCGTCCTGGTGGGCGATCCGTGCAAGCAAGGTTCGAACGCCAAGGACATCGTTGTGAACCGGAGCTTCGCGAATCGCTACTTCGGCGGAGCCTCAATGATCGGACACCAGCTTTCGCAAGTGGAGAACAACATTTACTCGATTCAGGGAACCATTCGCGGTGTGGTGGGCGACGCGCGCGAGCAGGGACTGAATGTGGCGCCGGTTCCCACAATGTATTTTTGCTTCAGCGCGCCCAATCCGTTTCCGAACTATCTCATCCGCACGCAAGGCGACCCGATGCAGATGGCCGACGCCATTCGCCGGCGCATTCATGAGCTGGAGCCGTCCCGCTCGGTCTACGCCATCATGCCGCTGCAGGAGCACCTTGACGACGCCTTCAGCGAGAATCGTCTGCGCACCTTGCTGCTTACATTTTTTGCCGCGACGGCGGTTTCGCTGGCCTGCATCGGCCTGTATGGAACCGTGAGTTACCTGGCGCGCATGCGGCAGCGGGAAGTGGGGGTTCGCCTGGCGCTGGGAGCGATGCGCGGCCGGATCGTAGCGGGGTTTGTGCTGCAGGCGCTGCGCGTGGTGGCTGTTGGATGCCTCGCCGGCCTGGCTCTGGGCGTGGGGATGACGCACTTCATCGCCGGAATGCTCTATGGCATCTCCACTCTCGACCCCGCGACCTATTCCGGCGTCGTGCTCCTCATCCTGTTCGTGGCGGCGCTGGCCGCGCTGCTGCCGGCGGCCAGGGTGGCGCGCATCGAGCCGGTGCGGATTCTGCGCGAGGAGTGATCTCCGCCGGCTTCGAATTCCCGGTAATCGAAACGATATCTCCACTGGGGCTCTTCCTGTTCCCTGTTCCCTGGACGCCGGGCCCTGGACGCTCGGTCTACACCGGCTTCGGATTCCGCTCCGGAAAGTTGTGCTGGTGCCAGTAGGGATATACCGCCGTGGTATCGCTCGCCTTATCGAGCGCGGCCACCTGCTCCCTGGTCAGATTCCATCCCGCCGCGCCGAGGTTCTGCCGCAACTGCTCCTCGTTGCGCGCCCCCAGAATCACCGACGAAACCGTGGGCCGCTGCAGAAGCCAGTTGAGGGCAATCTGCGGAATGCTTTTGCCGGATTCCGCCGCAATTGCATCGAGCGCGTCGACCACTTTGTGCAGATACTCGCCGTCCACCCGCGGGCCGAAGTCGGCGGTCTTGTGCAAACGGCTCACCTTGGGCAGGGGATGCCCGCGGCGAATCTTTCCGGTAAGCCGGCCCCATCCCAGCGGGCTCCAGATCAGCGCACCGACCTTCTGGTCGAGGCCCAGCGGCATCAGTTCCCACTCGTACTCGCGTCCCACGAGCGAGTAATAGACCTGGTGCGCCACGTAGCGTGTCCAGCCATAGCGATCGGCCACGGCGAGCGACTTCATCAGGTGCCAGCCGGAAAAGTTCGAGCAGGCGATGTAGCGCACCTTGCCCTCGCGGACGAAGGTGGTCAGCGTGTCGAGCACCTCTTCGACCGGCGTGAGCGCGTCGAAGCCGTGCAGGTGATAGATGTCGACGTAATCGGTGTTGAGCCGGCGCAGGCTGCCCTCGAGCGAGCGGCGCAGATGATAGCGCGACGAGCCCATTTCGTTTGGCCCCATCGCTGTGCTCATGCGAAACGTCGCTTTGCTCGAAATCAGCGCGTCGAGCCGCCTGCCTTCGAGCGCCTTGCCCAAAATCTCTTCCGAGCGGCCGTCGGAGTATACGTCGGCCGTGTCGAACAAGTTGACTCCGGCCTCGAAGCAGATGTCGATCATCCGCCGCGCCTGGGCGATGTCGCCGCTCGCGCCCCACGCGTCAAAGAACTCTTGGCCGCCACCGAACGTGCCGGCGCCGAAGCTGAGGACGGGAACTTTGAGGCCCGACCCTCCGAGAAGACGGTATTCCATGGCGTTAGGATGCGGGAGGCTTATCGAAGATTCAAGCGGTCGCCCTCCAGAACGGTCGCCCTCGCAAAGCGATCGGCCCGATCTTGCGCTCGTAGACAAATTGTAGCTACAATCAAAGCGTGTTCGTTTGGGACGAAGCGAAGC
>JASHQQ010000232.1 GCA_030039035.1 Acidobacteriaceae bacterium
TGCTGGTGCTGCTGATCGTCTGCGCGAACGTTGCCAATCTGCAACTGGCGCGAGCTACGGCGCGCGAGCGGGAGTTCAGCGCGCGGCTGGCGCTGGGCGCGACCCGCACACGCGTGGCGCGTCAGGTGCTGACGGAAAGCCTGATGCTGACGCTGGCCGGCGCGGTGCTCGGTGTTGCCGCTTGTCCGTGGTTGTCCGGCGCTCTGCGATATCTCAGACCCCCCGGCGCCACGCAGGAGTTGGCTTCTCTGAGTGCGCGGTCGAATCTCACCATGCTGGGATTCACGGCGGCGTTGTGCGTGCTGGCGGCGCTTGCGGCGGGCATTGCGCCGGCGCTGCAATTGGGCCGGCTCAACCTGAGCTCGAGCACGAACGGCGGCGGACGGAGCGGCAACTCGGGCCGCAGCCACAACCGGCTGCGCTCGGTGCTGGTAGCGGCGGAAGTGGCAATGGCGCTGGTGACGCTGATTGGCGCGGCTCTGCTGGGGCGGAGCTTTGAGCGTACGATGCACATCGATCCCGGCTTCGACCCCGATCATGTTTTGCTGAACCAGTTCTATCTCAACACCAATGGATACGGCCTGCTCGAGCGGAAGGAGTTTTGCGAACGGCTCGCGGAGCGCATGCTGGCGGCGCCGGGAGTCACGGATGTCGCCTATTCCGATGGCGTGCCGCTGGGATTCGAGCCGAGCTGGTGGGAGGAGCTGACCGTCGAGGGTTATGCGCGGCAGCCCGGCGAAAACATGAACATCTTCCGCAACGTGATTTCGCCCGGCTATCTGCCGCTGATGCACATTCCCATCGTCGAAGGCCGCAACTTTACAGAAGCCGACAACGAGATAGACAAGGCGCCGCTGGTGATGATCGTCAACCAGGCGTTCGTGCGGCGCTTCTTCGCCGGACGCGATCCGATTGGCAAGCAGGTGCACGGATGGGGCGCGTGGTTTCGCGTTGTGGGTGTCGCCCGGGACGCGAAGTATCACTTCCTGGGCGAATCGACGCCGCCGTACATTTACGTGCCCTTCCGGCAGGTGTACCGCGAAGACATGTCCCTCGCGTTCTATACGCGGACTCGCGGCAATCCGGAGATCGTTCTGCCCACTCTTCGCGCGCAGGTGCGGGCCATCGATCCGAACGTGACGGTATATGACCCGGTGCCGCTGAAGGAGTTCATCGGCGCATCGCTCTTTCCGCAGATGGTAGCCGCGAGCCTGATGGCGATCCTGAGCGGGCTGGCGGTGCTGCTCGCCGCGGTTGGGCTTTACAGCGTGATGGCCTACTGGGTGGCGCAGCGCACGCAGGAGATCGGCGTGCGCATGGCGCTGGGCGCGCGGCCGCTCCACGTGCTGGCCATGGTGGTGCGGCAGGGCTTGTTGCTCAGCGCCGGAGGCCTCGGCGTGGGCCTGGCGCTGGCGATCGCGCTTTCGCGCATGCTGTCTTCGCTCTCGTACACCAACTCGGCGATGGGAGTTGGCCAAAAGCTGGTGGGTGCGGGCGTGAGCGATCCGGTGATCTACCTGGGCGCAGTGATCTTCCTCTGCGCGCTTTCGATCGTTGCCGCGTATCTGCCCGCGCGGCGCGCCGCTTCGATAGAACCCATGCAGGCGCTGCGGACGGAATAGGGCTGGCCATGCGCAGACTCAGGGCCATCGTGCTCCGCCTGCTGGCGGCGATGCGGCGAGGACGCCCGGAAGCGGAGTTTTCCGCGGAACTCGACGCTCACCTTGCCCTGCACATCGAGGACGGGATTCGCAGTGGTCTCGCTCCCGGGGAAGCCCGGCGCCGCGCGCTGCTCCGCCTGGGCGGCGAGGAGCAGGTCAGGCAGGCCTGGCGCGAGCGGCGCGGACTGCCCTGGTTCGGAAATCTTTGTCGCGACTTCCGCTTCGGCGGGCGAATGCTTGCGAAGAATCCGGGATTCGCCCTGGTGGCCGTGCTCACGCTGGCGCTCGGCATCGGCGCCAACACGGCGATCTTCAGCCTGATCGACGCGCTGTTCCTCAAGCCGCTGCCGGTTCCGCACGCCGGGCAGCTTGTGCGAATCTACGCGAGAGGACCGCACGGCCATTATGGCGCTGGATTCTCGATGCCCGAATTTGAAAACCTTCGCGACCATGCGCGTTCGTTTTCCGCTGTTTCTGCCGAGTACCCCCGTCCACAACTCGACATGGTGACGCGCGACGGCTCCGCGGAAGTCAGCGGAGCATTTGTCTCCGGCAACTATTTCCAACTTCTTCAAGTGCAGCCGCGCCTGGGGAGAGCGTTTTCGCCGGAAGAAGACGCAGTTCCGAACCGCAATGCCGTCGCCGTAATCGGCGATGCGCTGTGGAAGGTGCACTTCAGCTCCGATCCCGGAATCCTGGGCCGCCAGATTCAGGTCAACGGCATCTCGTTCACGGTAATCGGCGTTGCGCCGGCAGGATTCCATGGCGACCTGATGGGCCTTCCCGAAGAGATCTGGATTCCGGCCATGATGCTGGGCAAAGCCGGCTACGGGTGCGCCGACGACTCGTACAATTGCTCGTTGTTGGATGCAATCGTCGCGAGACTTGCAACCGGTGTGTCGCCTGCACAGGCGCAAGCCGAAGCCGCAAGCCGGATGGTATGGTCGGCCACCGACTGGCCGGAGCGGCCCAGCCGCAGGCAACTGGTTCTCTTTCCCGCAAGCGGCGAATCTCCCGACGAAGAAGGCGAAAGCGTCGCTCAAATGCATCTGCTCATGGCCGTCACCGGCTCATTGCTGCTCATCGCGTGCGCCAATCTCGCCGGCTTGTTGCTGGCGCGCGGCGTGATGCGCAGAAGAGAGCTCGCCGTGCGAATGGCCATTGGCGCGAGGCGTTCGCGCGTGATCGGCCAACTCCTGACGGAAAGCCTGTTGCTGGCGTCGGTGGGCGGCGCACTCGGGGTGGGAATCTCGTTTCTGATGAAGGACCTGCTGTCGCGGTTTTACGCGACCGACAGCGAGGGTTTTCAGCATCTTTACGATTTGAGCTTTGACGGGCGGGTTCTCGCCTATTCGGTTGCGATCACCCTGGCCATGGGCGCGCTTTTCGGCTTGGTGCCCGCGCTTCGCGCTTCACGCCAGGACTTGAACGCCGAACTGAAGCAGGGCGGACCCGCAGCCGAGGCGTTGGGCGGACGGCTGGGCCAGGTGCTCGTCATCGGCCAGGTCGCACTCACCATGGTTCTGGTGGTCTCGGCCGGATTGCTCGTGCGCAGCGGCATCGCTCTCGACAAGGGGACCAACTTCGATCCTTCGCGCATGGTCGTGCTCCGGCTGCGCCCGGAGCTGCTCAAGTACACGCCACAACAGGTTGGGTCGCTGGTGCAGGAAACGGTGCGACGCGTCGGCTCCGCGCCCGGCGTGCGATCGGTTGCTTTTATGCAGGGCGGCGAAGGGTTTGTGTGGAACTGGCAGAACGGCCGCGGCGCGCAGGTCAGTCTTCCCGGCGAGAACTCGGCATTGCCCCACGCGGGACTTGAAGTGCGCAAGCAGGACATCGGCGCCAACTTCTTTCACACGCTGGGGACGCCGTTGCTTCAGGGCCGCGAATTCAGCGCGCAGGACCGGCAGGATGCGCCGCGCGTGGCCATCGTGAATCAGGCTCTGGCGCTGCACCTGTGGCCGGATGGCCTCGCCGTCGGGCGGAACGCGATCGTCAATGGCCAGACATATCAGGTGGTGGGCGTTGCCGCCGATCTGCAGCCGCCCAATGTGCTGCACGCGGCCGAACCTCACCTGTATCTTTCGTACTGGCAGTCCGGTGCGACGAGCGAAGGCGATGTGCGCATGGCGGTTCGCGTGGCGGGAGATCCGGCGGCGGCTCTTCCCGCGATACGCCGCATCGTGCAATCGATCGATCCCGCCGTGCCCATCGGCGAGGACATGGCGATGTCCGAACAGGTCGATCTCGAATACATGCCCGTCCTGCTGGCGCGCAGCGTAATGTCATATTGCGGACTGCTCGCGCTTTCCTTGAGCGCAATCGGTCTTTACAGCATTCTCGCGTTTCTGGTTCGCACTCGCACGCGCGAGATCGGCATCCGCATGGCTCTGGGCGCGCGGCGCGAGCACGTGCTTGGTCTGGTAGCGGCGAAAGGAGCGAAACTGGGAGCGGCAGGCGTACTGGTCGGATCGGCGGCCGCCTTGCTGGCGACGCGATTGGAAGGAAACCTGCTGTATGGCGTCACGGCAAGGGATCCGCTGGTCCTTCTTGGCGGCGCGATTTTGCTTTTCTGCGTCGCAGTCGCCGCAAGCTTGCTTCCGGCGCGACGCGCGGCATCCATCGATCCGATCGAAGCGCTGCGGACAGAGTAGGAGTTTCCCATGCCGTGGTTGAGGACGACGTGCAAGCGTTTGCACAACCTGTTCGACAGGCAGCGCTCCGAAGCCGGGATCGATGCCGAACTCGAGAGCCACATCGCCATCCATGCCGAGGACAATCTTCGCGCCGGAATGGATGCGGCAGAGGCGCGTCGCCAGGCCTTGATCCGGCTCGGGGGCGCGGAGCAAATCAGGCAGGCGTGGCGCGAGCGAAGCACACTGCCCGGATTTGAGAACCTGTTGTGCGACGCGCGCTGTGCGCTTCGTCAACTGCGCAAATCGCCGGGATTCGCAATCGCCGCTGTACTTACCCTGATGCTGGGCATCGGCGCCAATGCGGCTGTCTTCAGCGTCCTTGAGGCAGTGCTGTTGCGCCCGCTGCCTTACGGGAATGCGGACAGACTTGTTGTGGTGTGGCAGGCCGATGCGGCCCACCACTCAACCGGCGAATATTTCAACACCTATCGCGAGTTCGAGGCGTGGAAGCAAGAAAGCCGCAGCTTTGAGAAGCTGGCCGCCTTGACCTGGGCCAGCGGCCCGCGAACTATCCTGTGGCAGGAAAAACCGATCGATCTTTTGCCCATCCCGGCAAGCGTCGACTTCTTTTCCATGCTCGGCGCTTCGGCCCAGATCGGCCGGACATTTCAGCCATCCGATCTGAACAACGGCTGTACCCTGGTTCTCTCCCACGCGGCCTGGGAGCAGAAGCTGGGAGCGCCGCGCGACATTCTCGGCCAGGACATGAAGCTGGGCGATACGCCATGCCAGATTGTAGGCGTAATGTCGAGGAACTTCTCTTTTTACCCCACCGTAACCGATGCATGGAGTCTGATTACGCCGGCAAGTGAGTCTGCGCGAAAGCCGTGGGAGACGCAGGTGGGTGCGTTCGGGCTGCTCAGGTCTGGCGTGACCCGCGCATCCGCCGAGGCGGAGCTGGCCGGGATTCAGAGGCGCCTGATGCCGGAAGCGCCGGCGAACCTGAGCATGATGATGCGTGAGATGGGGCCGGATGTGATCGACTTGCAGTCGAACTTCACCTGGCTTGCCGGCCGCAACCTGCGCACCGGCCTCTGGGTGTTGATGGCCGCGGCCGGGCTGGTGCTGCTGATGGCCTGCGTGAACGTGACCAATCTGCTGCTGGGCCGCGCTCAGGAGCGCGAGCGCGAGATGGCGGTGCGCGCGGCGCTGGGCTCCGGCCGCGGCAGGCTCTTCGGGCAGATGCTTACCGAAGCGCTGCTGCTGGCGCTGGCCGGCGCCGCCGGCGGCGTTTTGCTGGCTGAGGCGCTGCTGCGGTGGTTTCGCGCGGTGAATCCCGTGGAGTTGCCGCCGGGCAATGCCGTCACCCTCGACTGGCGGGTGCTGCTCTTCTCGGCGGCGATTGGCATTGCCGCTGCACTCGCGTTTGGCGTGCTGCCGGCGTGGCGCGGCTCGCGCATCGACCCCAACGCTGTTCTCCGCGGCAGCGGTCCGAACCAGAGCGCGCACGCCTCGGCGCAGCACACCGCTCAGGTCCTTGTGGTGGTGCAGGTGGCGCTCTCGATGGTGCTGCTTGCGGGCACCGGGCTGCTTACGGAGAGCCTTTGGAAGCTGGCCTCGACGCAGTTGGGCTACCGCACCGATCATGTGTTTGCGGCGTCGGTCAATTTGTCCCAGGCGCATTATGCCGGCGCGGGGGCGCGATCGCTATTCGCCGCGGTCTTCGCACAGAAGGTCTCGGGGCTGCCCGGCGTGCGCGCGGTTGCTTTGGCGTCGAGCTTTACTCCGGCTGACATGTTGAGCCTGTTTTCGATCGAGGGCGACGCGCAAAGCTTGAACGCGAACCCTCCCGAGACGGTTTACGTGCAAGACGTAAGCGCGAGTTATTTTCCGGCGCTCGAGGTCCCGCTGCTGCGTGGGAGGCTCTTCGATGATCGCGACGCCGGGGATGCGCAACCTGTGGCGATCGTGAATGAGGCGCTGGCAAAGAAGTATTTCGGCGATGGCGATCCCATTGGCCGCGCGGTGAAGCTCAGCCGCGCCAACGATCCCAAAGAGCCGTGGCTTACAGTCGTCGGGGTGGTTGGCAACGTGAAGACGACCACCGTTTTTCAGGAGATGGGCTACGTTGTGGAACCGGCCGTTTACCGGCCGCTGACGCAGAATGCGCCCGGATCGCTGGCCTTGATGGTTGTGGCGGAGGGCAGCCCGCTCGACCTGACCAGCGGGATTCAGCGCGAGCTCTCGTCGATCGACGAGGGGTTGATTCTCTCCGGCATTGAAACGATGCAGGCCAAGCATGCGGCCGATCTGTCGCCGCCGCGCTTCCGCACCGTGCTCGCCGGCGGCTTTGCGGTGCTGGCGCTCTTGCTCGCCATCGTGGGAATCTACAGCGTGCTGTCGCGGCTGGTGCTCCGGCGCACGCGCGAGATCGGCATCCGCATGGCGCTGGGCGCCGACCGCGCGCGCGTGCTGCGCTCCATTTTGCGGCGCGCACTGGCGATGACGCTCGCCGGAACGGTCTTCGGCATCGCGGGTGCAATCATCGTCGCGCGTCTGATCCGCGGACTGCTCTATGGCATCGAGGCCGGCGGCGCCTTCGAGCTTCTCGCGGTCGCCCTGGTCATGCTGATCGTCGCGCTTCTCGCGGCATGGAGGCCGGCGCGGCGCGCGGCCTCCGTCGATCCCATGCAGGCATTGCGAGCGGAATAGAGCCGCACGGCTGCACCCTGATTGAGATCGGCCCGCGAACTTTCGCCGGCCTCGCATCGTAAACTCCAACACAAGGAGCGACGGATGCGGGCATCGGCCATCGAGTTCCGCCTGCGCATGCTGATCAACACGATCATCGTGGTGCTGGGATTCTGGGCGCCATGGGTTCGGAGCCGTATCTCGCTGCTGGAGTGGTCGGCGCTCGAGCTCAGCCGGTCGGGACTGCTTCCGTTTCAT
The DNA here is from genome assembly GCA_030039035.1 of Acidobacteriaceae bacterium. Taxonomy (GTDB): domain Bacteria; phylum Acidobacteriota; class Terriglobia; order Terriglobales; family Acidobacteriaceae; genus Telmatobacter. Next base: position 7,247 of record JASHQQ010000232.1, read on the forward strand.
CTTGCAACGCCATTCCTGATTGTCGTCGCCACGCTGCTGGCAGCCGCCGGCATGATTCTGCGCGTCTGGGGCTCGGCGTATCTCGGTCCGGCGGTCGTCATCCATCCGGATATGAACGCCGGGTCGCTCATGGCCGGCGGGCCGTACCGTTATGTGCGCAATCCGCTCTACCTCGGGCTGTGGTTCATGGTCGCAGCGATGAGCTTTGTGATGCCGGCAACCGGAGCGCTCTTCACCATGGTGTTTTTGACTTTCTTCCTGCTGCGCCTCATCTTCGGCGAGGAAGCTTATCTGAATGCCCGGCTCGGTGAGCCCTACCAGGGCTATCTGCGCTCGGTTCCGCGGCTCATCCCGCGCTTGCGGACAATCCTCCCCGGCTCCGGCGGCAAGGCGAGCTGGATGCAGGCCATTCTGTCGGAATTGACACCCATCGGCGTGTTTTTCTCGATCGCCGTCTTTTCATGGAACTACGACGATCGCCTGATGGAAAGGGCGATCCTCATCGCATTCGGCGCTTCGCTGGTGGTGCGCGCGCTGATGCCGCGCCTCAGGCGCGAGACGGAAGCGTAGCCTCTCTGCGGCGGGCGATGCGGCCGAGATGCGTCGATCCAAATCCCGCCGGGTATTTGAGGCCGTAGCCGAGCATCCGGTCCAGTCCGATGTGGTTTATCCAGATTAACGCGAAAGGCAGGAGACCACGCTGATGGAGCACAAGCGCCAGCACGGCAAGCGTTGCCGGCGTCACATAGGTATGGATCGCGTTATAGGTGCGCGCCCCCCAGCACGAACCTGCCAGATAGCCGAGCATGGAGAGATCGGGTGCAAGCCACAGCGCCGCAAAGAGCCACCAGCTCGCTCCTGTGCGCGCGTAAAGCACAGCAGTGAGAACGACCACAGCCAGCCCTTCCATGCGAAGAAAGAAGCGGACCGGAGCGGCAACGGGAGGACATCGCTGGTCGTCCTGGACTTCCGGACACGGTGAGGTCGTTTCCATACTGGATGAGATGGATCAGACAGGCGCGGGGATGGAACGAATTTACGGGTCCCGGGATGAGCCCGGAAGCGAAAGGGGAGGGCGCTTTTCAGCGCCTCCCCTTTCCGCTCACAGTCCGGAATGCGGGTTCGACTACTTCTTCGGCGGGGCGATCATGTCCTTGGCGGACTTGGCCACGCGAAACTTCACCACGGTCTTGGCCTTGATCTTGATGGCTTCGCCGGTCTGCGGATTGCGCCCCATGCGGGCCTTGCGCTCGGCCTTGACCAGGCGGCCGACGCCGGGAATTACGAACAGGCCGTTCTTCTTGGTTTCCTTGATGGCGGTCTCGGCCAGCAGGTCGAGGAAGGCCGCGGATTGCTTGTTGGTGAGTTGCAGCTTCTCGGCCATCTGCCGGGTCAAAGCGGTCTTGGTCATTCCAGTTGCCATGCGTGTGTTCTCCTCCTGTCGGTTCGTTGCCTGGGTTCCTGCCGCGAAATGCGTTCCGCATGGAGGGAGTGCGACCGAGGCAACGTGAGCACGAAACCCCTGTATTCATGCGGGTTCTCAGAACCCTGTCGTTCGATACCTTGCGACTTTTGGGCCGGAAAGTCAATGGGAAAATGCGGTATTTCCACAGTTTTCCTCGGAAATTGTGCCGATTTTGCCTATTTTTGGCTGTTTTTCTGGATTTCGAGCGCGATGCGCTGCAGCAGCGCTGCGAAAAACGCTGGAAAAGACAATCTCAACCGAGGCGCGATACGGCCTGATTCAGGCCGAAAAGCACCTTTTTTCGCGGCGCCTGTGCCGCGGCGATGGGCGTGTTCAGCGCGTCCACCATGGGCGCAGCCAGACGGAAGTAGCGGATGATGGTGGCGGCGAGATCGGGCTTCAGGGCCGCCGCTGCGGGCAGCGTGGCGCTCAATCCCCATTGGCGGCACTGGATCAGGTCGAGCGCCGGGTGGTCCTTGGGAAAGCCCTTTGGCGGGCGCGAGAGCCGCTCGCCTTCGAATTCCACAAATGCCTTCCGAAGTGCCGCGCTCCGCAAGAGCTTGCGAAATTCGGCGTGGTGGTCCAGCAACCAGTTGCGGATAGCCGCGAGTTGCTCTTTTTCCGGCATGTAGGACCCGGCGGCGACGACGACTTCCTTCGCGCTGATGTGGAAGTAGTAGCCCGCGCCCGAAGTCTTCTGCAACCCCTGGTGCGTCCACCACGCGGCCACATGCGTCTTGTAGGGACGCTTGTCGCTGGAAAAGCGCGTGTCGCGATAAATGCGAAAGAGCGACTTCTCCGCCGGGCGCATGTGATCGGGCGCAAAGTCGATCATCGCATCGGTGATCTTGCGCACGATGGCCAGCATCGGCTCCTTCAACTCGGCCTCGTAGATCGCCTTGCGCGGCGTGAACCACTCGCGGTCGTTGTGCCTGGCGAGGTTGCGCAGGAAGGAGAGGCCTTCTGGGCGCAGGGACGCGAGGGCTGGTTGTGGAGAGGCTTTTGCGGAGGACTTTTTCGCAGGAGATTTGGCGCGAGGCATACTTGAGACAGTTTATCGAATCAGCTTGAGCGCTCCGCGGAAGAGCGCGTCGAAATCGGCGGCGGATTCTTTGTCCTTGGCGATGGCCTGCTCGATAGCGCGTTCGGCGGCAATGCGCTGGTAGCCCAGGTTGACGAGCGCCGAGAGCACGTCTTCGGCCGCGGGTCCCTGCGCGGCGGCGCGAGCCGGCGGCGCGGCAAAATCGTCGAGCTTGTCTTTCAGCTCAACCACAAGCCGTTCAGCGAGTTTCTTTCCAACCCCGGGAATGCGCGTGAGCTGCGCGTGATCCTGCGCGCGGATGGCCTGCACGGTGCGCTCGACCGCGAGGCCGCTGAGGATACCGATGGCCACGCGCGGGCCGACGCCGGAAACAGTGATCAGCCGCTCGAACAACCGCTTCTCTTCGTGATCGAGAAAGCCGTAGAGCGCGATCTGGTCTTCGCGGACGTTGGTATAGATGTGCAGCGCGGCCTCGGCGCCCACTGCGGGCAGCGCCGCAAATGCCGGCACGGAGATGGCGACGTCGTACCCCACGCCGCCCGCCTCGACGATGGCCTGGCCGGGCTGCTTGTGAATGAGCTTGCCGCGCAAGTGAGCGATCATGGCATGGTCAATCTTCCGGATGCTTCTGCACCCCTCGATTGTACAAACCGGCGGGCAACGAAAGCGCTTGACGGAGGTGCAAACGGCGGTATGATGAACTCTCTCGTACGGTTGTATTTCCCTGGACTGTTGACCTGCATCCGCCAAGGCGTCGCGCGCGGGCGAACCCGTCTGTTGAGCCTTCTCCGCATAGTGATCATCGTGCCCGGTGCGAACCCTTGTGCGAGAGGGAAACATGCCTTCGGCGCAAAAGGGGGTTCTTATGGCGACGACTCCGAAGCCGGCAGAAACGGAAACAAAGGGCCGATCCACCGGTGTGGAAGACATCGGCGGAGGCCAGGCTGAATCCTGGTTTCGCTATCTCTACTTCTTGCGGTTCAGTCTGCTGTTGTGGGCGTTTCCCGGTGTTCTGGCGCTTTTGAACTGGAAGATGAAGAGCCTGGCATCGGGCCTGATGGTGCCGGAGTTTCCCCAGGGATATCTCTGCGTAGGATTCTTTATCGCCTCGACTGGCTGCGCAGCGCTGGCCTCGGCTCGCGTAACTGCCATCAATGGGCCGCGAAGATTTGGAGAAGCAACGCCTGTGAAGCTGGAATCGCTGCTGGCGGAGCACAAGACGAGCCGCGAATGGTGGGCGCTGGCGTTGTCGCAGTTCTGGAGCATCTTTTTCCTCGTTTTTCTCCTCTTTCTTTGTCCCGACAACAAAGGCCAAAGCCGATGGATGATCTTCGGCGGGTACTCTTCCGGCGCGGTCCTGGGGCTCTTCTTCTGGTTCGTGCTGAACGCGTGGTACTACCTGAAGTATGTGCCGGTCAAGACAGAGGATGTCGAAGAGACCGAACGCGGCGCAAAACCCAGGGAGCAGAAAACAAGGTCCATGGGCGCGGAACCTCGCCATCCAGGGCGGGCGAGCACCATGATCTTTCCTCGCTCCTGCTTTTTCCTGACTCAAACAGGAGAGGACATCGACAACCTGGAGACGTGCACGGTCAAACGGCCGTTGCTGGAGCGCACGCTGACGTGGCTTGCGCGCAGGCTGGCGGATGTACCTGGCTATGCCTACAAATTGAAGGGCGACGGAGAGGCGAGGCTGTACGAAGGGCAGGTGTTCCTGCTCCTTTGCGCGGCGGGGTTCCTGGGCCTCTATCTTGCGATCTGGCCCATCACGGCGCCGGCTCCGGTGCTGTGGCTGTCGATGATCGTGTTGGCACTGGCGTTGATCATAGCCGTGATCAGCATCCGGGAGTTCTGGTCCGCGGGACTGGGAACGGCCGATGCAAAGAGTGAGAAAAACGCGAAGAGCCGGTGGATCCTTGTCGTCTGGAAGGCTGTCCTCACGGCCGGGGTAGCGGCAACCTGGATGGTGCTGGCATATCTTTACCTGTGCACCAGCGCGGAGCGATTTCCGATCCTTGGCTCGGTGGTTATTCTCACGATTGCGTTGCTATGGATGATGTCCGGGCTCGGGTTCTTCCTCGACCGGTACCGGATCCCGGCGCTGACCGTTCTGGTCGCGGTCGTGCTTCTGTTCCACCTCCTCCTTCCCTGGGGCAACGACGAGCACTATTTCTCCACCGTTCCGCTGGACAATGCGGTGGCCGTGGGAAGCCTGCCAACACCTGCCGCCGTCCTGGCCGATCGTCTTGATCGCCTCGGCCAGGAAAAGCCACTTATCGTTGTGACCGCAACGGGCGGCGGCCTGCACGCGTCTGCCTGGACGGCCGCGATCTTGCGCCGGCTGGAAGAGATCTTTCCCCGGACACGCGGAGACGCATTCCACGATCGTCTCCTTCTGCTCAGTACGGTCTCCGGCGGCAGCGTGGGACTCGATGCCTATCTTCACGCGCTCCGCGATGGGAGGCTCGGCGATGCCGGCGGCCGAGACCATTTTCAGGATGTCGCGCAGTGTCCGGAACTGGAAGCAGTAGGATGGGGGCTCATTTATTACGATCTGCCCAAAGCGCTGCTCCCGTTCGGTCCGCAACTATTCCCGGCTTCCGGCGGGGACGGCGATCTTGGCCGCGGAGCCCTGTGGAGGGATCGCACCTGGTCGCTGCGCAAAGGGATCTCGCGAAACCAGCGAAACGCATACTGCGATGAAATCTGGGCGAACGATATGGAGGCAGACCGGATCGCGAATCAACAAGGCGACCAAAACAACCCGGGGGCAGCACCGATGCCCGCGGCGGCGACCGGCGGGCTCTTCCAACCGAGGCTTGCGCAGAACATCTCGGATGAAAAGAACAACGATGAGGCTGAGAAAGCCTACACCCTGCTCAGGATGCTTCCCGACGCGGCTGTTCCTGCATTCACAATGAACACCACCTCCGTCGAGGAGGGGGCGCGGTTCCTTTTGTCGAACTACGTGGTGCCGCATTACGTGCTGAACGAACGCAATGGAGACGCGATCTATCCCGCCCAGTCGTTTCTTGACGCCTTCCGGCAGGTGACAAATCCGGGCGATCCCTCGGGCCAGCAGGACCTTGACAGGCTCGATTTGCCGCTGGCGACGGCCGCGCAGCTCTCGGCGACGTTCCCTTTCGTGTCGTCGACGGCGCGGGCGCCGAGGGCTTATGACACCGGTGAGCATCCGTACAGCGTGCACTTCGGAGACGGCGGCTACTATGACAACGACGGCACGGCGTCGGCCCTCGAGTTTCTGCGATATGCGCTGGCGGACCCTGAGGGCGGAGCGGCCGGGAACGACCGAACAGCATTGGAGCGGGTCAGGAGCCGGCTGAACAATCCGGCGACGCCGCTGCGGGTCCTCTGGATCGAAATTCGCAACAGCGGCGATTACGACGGCGGGAAACAGAATCAGGCCGGAGGAGATGGAGCCCAGGCCGGCAAGTGGACGCTTCTTGGACAAGCCGGCGCGCCACTTGATGCGTTCTGGAACGCCGGGCACGAGAGCGTGACAGGAAGGAACAGGAATACCCTCGACCTGCTGCAGCAGGCGTACGGGTGCCGGCTTTCAATCTTTCGCGTGGTTTTTGCCGATACTCACGCCAAACAGATCACCGACACCGACCCGCTGAACTGGTCGCTGACGCCGGGGCAGCGGCAGGAAGTGCGCATGTCGGCCCAGGGAACTGACCTGCTTGCCAACTATCAGGCCGCTGTGAATGCCATGACAAACTGGCAAGGCACGCACCCGTGCGAGATGACGCAGACGGTCGCAACCGCGGCAAAACCCGTCACGAAACGCTGAGAATGCTCATGCGACGCGCCACCCGCTCCAGCGTCTCCAGCGCGCGATCGAGCTGTGCGCGCGTGTGCTCGCTGGTGACGATGAGGCGGATGCGCGCTTTGCCCTCGGGAACGGTGGGGAAGGCGATGCCGGTTCCCATCACGCCCTCGTCGAAGAGCGCGCGGCTGAAATCCATGGCGGCGCGGCCTTCGCCCACAATCACCGGGGTAATCGGCGTTTCCGTCGCCGGAGTGTTCACGCCGCCGATGTTGAATCCGGCGCGCTTGAGCTCGCCCTGCAAGTAACGGGTGTTGGCCCACAGACGCTCGATGCGATCGGGCTCCTGCTCCAGCATGTCAAAGGCGGCGATGCAGGTGGCCGCGACCGACGGCGGATGCGATGTGGAGAAGAGGAACGGCCGAGCGCGGTGGTAGAGAAAATCGATCAGGTCGCGCGAGCCGCAGACGTATCCACCAAGCGCGCCGATGGCCTTTGACAGCGTGCCCACCTGCACGTCGACGCGGCCGTGCATGCCGAAGTGATCGATCGACCCGCGGCCGTTGCGGCCCAGCACGCCCGAAGCGTGCGCGTCGTCGACCATCATGATGGCGCCGTATTTCTCGGCCAGCGCCGCGAGCTTGTCGACGCGGCCGATGTCGCCGTCCATGGAGAAGACGCCGTCGGTGATGACCAGCTTGTGGCCGGCCTCGTTGGCAACTTCCTTGAGCAACTCCTCGCAGTGATCGACATCCTTATGGCGGAAGACCTTGATCTTGGCCCGCGAGAGGCGCGCGCCGTCGATGATGCTGGCGTGATTCAGTTCGTCGGAGAGGATGAAATCGTCCTTGCCGAGAATGGCGCTGACCGTGCCGGCGTTGGCGGCGAATCCGCTCTGGAAGACGACGCAGGCTTCGACGTTCTTGAAGCGGGCGATCTTTTCTTCGAGGTCCATGTGGATGCGCATGGTGCCGGCGATGGTGCGTACCGCTCCGGAGCCCACGCCGAACGTGCGCGTCGCGTCGATGGCAGCCTCGATGAGTTTGGGGTGGTTCGCCAGGCCCAGATAATTGTTGCTGGCGAGATTGATCACTTCGCGCCCGTCATAATGGCAGACCGGCGCCTGCTGATCGTCGAGAATGCGCAGCCGGAAGTGGGTTCCCCTGGCGCGCAGATCGTCGAGAGCATCGTTGAGAAAGGCAAGTTGAGGGCGGGATGTGGCCTGAGTCATGGCGGAATACCTCGACGGATCAGGATAGCGGAAGGCAGGGAACAGGGAATAGGGAACAGGGATTAGGGATCAGAGATTAGCGAACAGGGGACGGGGATCGGTGGTCGGCCCGAAGGGCTCCGCACAAAACTTCTGCCAATTGCTATGGTCCCATTACTGAGATGGTGTCGACCATTCCTCGCTTTCGGTAACCGACCCTTGATCCCTGCTCCCTGTTCCCTAATCCCTGTTCCCTGCTTTTCTTCCTTGACAACCCTAGTCTTCTATGCCTAGAGTTCTCTATATCCCCCGGCGAAGCGGGAACAAAGGACAACAAAAGATGGCCAAGAACGATCTTCAGGGAACACTCGATCTGCTGGTGCTCAAAACGCTGGCCCATGCCGGCACTCTGCACGGATACGGGATCGTGTTGCACATTCAGCGCGCATCGGACGAATTGCTGCGCGTGGAAGAAGGCTCGCTTTACCCCGCGCTGCACCGCATGGAACAGACGGGCTGGATCGCCTCGGAGTGGGCGATGACCGAGACCAATCGCAAAGCCAAGTACTACAAGCTCACCGCTCAGGGCCGCAGGCAATTGCAACAGGCCGAGGAGAGCTTCGATCAGCTCGTGAAGGGCGTACGAGCCGTACTTCGATACGCCTGAGAGAAGGAACGGAAATGCCGCTGTTGCGCCGGATCGCCAATCTCTTCCGCCGCCCGCGCCTCGAACGCGAAATCGAGGCCGAGATGCTGGCGCACATCGAAATGCGCGTGGCCGATAATCTGGCCGCCGGCATGTCGCGCGAGGAGGCGCGCCGCGACGCGCTGGTGCGCTTCGGCAACCGCTTGGCAACAAAGGAGCGAACCGCCGCGCAGGACGCGGCGCTTGGGCTGGAGAGCGTGGCTCGCGACCTTCGCTACGCCCTTCGGCAGTTGGGCCGCTCGCCGGGCTTTGCCGCGACGGCGATCGTGATTCTCGCTCTCGGTATCGGCGCCAGCACGGCGATCTTCAGCGCTGTGAACCCAATCCTGTTTGAGCCACTGCCTTACCCGCATGCGAACCGGATTCTGACGATCTGGGACACGTTCCGGGGCGAGCGGCTGGAAACGACCTTTGGAACCTATTTCGAGCTGCTCGAGCGCAGCCGGTCGTTCGAGGCGCTGGCCGCATTCGAACCGTGGCAACCGGTCATCACCGGCGCGGAGCGGCCTGAGCGGCCCGACGGCCAGAGCGTGACCGCGAGCTACTTTCGCGTGCTCGGCGTCAGCCCCGCCATCGGCCGCGACTTTCAACCCGCGGACGACGTCTTTCGCGGACCCCGCGTCGTCATCCTCAGCGACCGGTTCTGGCGGAAGCGATTCGCGGCGGACCGTGGAATTCTGGGCCGCCAGATCAAGCTTGACGACGACAACTATACCGTTATCGGCGTGATGCCGCTTGGCTTTGAGGACGCCTTCATTCCGTCCGCCGGGATCTGGGCGCCAATGCAGTACGACTCCTCGACGCTCAATGACTTCAACACCTGGGCATGGGGACACCATTTGCGCATGGCGGGCCGGCTGCGCCCCGGCGTCGACATCGATCAGGCGCGAAGCGAGCTCGATCAGATCGCAAGTCATCCGCAGCCGCAGTTTCCCAGGCCGGCATGGGCTTCCATGCAGAGCGGGTCCCTGGTCGACTCGCTGCAAGGCGATATGGTCCGCGGCGTCAAGCCGACTTTGCTGGCAGTGCTGGGGGCTGTCACGCTGCTGCTCGTCATCGCGTGCGTGAATGTGACCAGCCTGCTGCTGGGCCGCGGAGTGCTGCGGCAAAGCGAGTTCGCCATGCGCGCCACGCTCGGCGCGGCGCGGTCGCGTCTCATTCGCCAGTTGCTCACCGAGAGCGTGTTGCTTGCGCTGCTCGGCGGCGGTTTGGGCCTGGCTGTGGCTTTCGCCGGCATAAAGGCGCTTGTCGCTCTTGGCCCGCCGGGGTTGCCACGCGTGGATGCGATAGCGCTGGACGCGCCCGTTTTCTGCTTCGCGTTCGCTCTGGCCGCGCTCGTTGGCATCGCGGCGGGGTTGATTCCGGCATTGCAAACGCCGCGCGTCAACCTGCAGTCAGGGCTGCAGCAGGGGGCGCGGACAACGACCGGCAGCTCCCAATGGACGCGGCGGACGCTTGTCGTTTCCGAAGTCGCGTTGGCTCTGATGTTGCTGATCGCTGCGGGGCTGTTGTTCCGCAGCATGCAGCGGCTGCTTTCCGTCGACCCGGGTTTCAGCACGGACCACGTGCTCACCATGCAGGTGCAGACCGCGGGTCACAAGTTCGACGACCTCGTCTCGGCGCCGGGAGCCGGCAATGCGGTGAGACGCAGATTCTTCGCGCAGGCTCTGGAAGAAGTGCGGAAAATCCCCGGCGTGACCGCAGCCGGATTCACGAGCGTGCTGCCGCTCAGCAACGATCCGTCGTGGGTTTCCCTTTATGGCGCGCATTTCGAGGGCGACCCTCCAGATCGCAGGCATCAGGTGTTTCGCTACGCGGTGAGCCCCGGCTATTGCGAGGCGTTGGGCATTCCGTTGATCCGTGGGCGGTTCATCGACGCACGCGATGTTGCCGGCGCGCCGCATGTGGCCCTGATCAGCGAATCGCTGGCGCGTCGGCAGTTTGCGGGGCAGGATGCGATCGGGAAACGCGTGCACTTCGCGCGCGCGGAGGTGCCGGACTTTACGATCGTTGGAATCGTCGGCAATATCCGGCAAAGTTCGCTGGCGCTGGATGAGCCCGATGCGGTCTACCTTTCCACCGGGCAGACCTGGTTTGCCGACGATACGCTTTCGCTGGTGGTGCGCGCGCATGGCGATGCGGCCGCGCTGGCGCCCGCGGTGCGCGATGCCATCTGGCGTATCGACAAGGATCAGCCCGTTCTGCGCGTAGTCACGATGAGCAAGTTGCGCGATATCTCCGTCGCCCAGCGGCGCTTTGTGCTGATCCTGTTTGAAGCCTTCAGCCTGGTCGCGCTGGTCCTCGCTGCCACGGGGATCTACGGCCTGCTGGCAAGCAGCGTGGCCGAGCGGACGCGCGAGATCGGCGTGCGCACCGCGCTGGGCGCATCGCGCGCCGACATTCTCGCACTGGTCGTCGGCCAGGGATTGAAGCTCGCTCTCGTCGGGTTGTTGCTCGGCGTGGGCGGAGCCATGCTGGCCGGCCGCGCCATCGCAACGCTTCTCTTTGGCGTCACCGGGCTCGACCCGACGACCTATGCCGGCGTAACCGTACTGCTGCTCTTCGTGTCGGCCGTTGCGTGCCTGGTGCCGGCGCGCCGCGCCGCAAGCATCGATCCCATGCAGGCACTGCGCAACGAGTAATGTTCGGGAGACAAAAGATGGCTGGATTCACCCGCATTGCCAACCTGTTTCGCCGCTCGCGCATCGATCGCGAGATCGAGGCGGAGCTGCAGTCGCATCTTGAGATGCGCATCGAAGCGAACATCGCCGCCGGCATGCCGCGCGAAGAAGCGCGTCGCGATGCGCTGGTGCGCTTCGGCAACCGGACTTCGACGAGAGATCGCGTGGCGGCGGCCGATGCGGCGCTCAGCCTCGACTCGTTTGTGCGGGATCTCCGCCATGCGGCGCGCCAGTTGCTGCATTCGCCGGGATTCGCGCTGACGGCGATCGTCACGCTCGCCGTCGCCATCGGCGCCAACGCCATTGTCTTCAGCGTGCTCAACGCGCTGGTGCTGCGCCCGCTCAACCTGCCCGGCCCGCAGAGGCTCTTCACGATCCAGTACCAGGGTACGCCTTTCAATTCCTATCCCGATTACCGCGATTTGCGCGATCGCTCTCGCGCCTTCGATGGCATTGCCGCCTACATCGTGAATAATGCGGGACTGCACATGGGAGACCGGGCGGAGCGCATCTGGATCTACGAGGCGAGCGGCAACTACTTCGACGTGCTGGGCGTCAAGCCGTACCTGGGGCGTTTCTTCCACGCGAGCGACGACCGCGGCCCCGACAGCAATCCCTACGTCGTGCTCAGCTACGCCTGTTGGCAGAACCGCTTTCAGGGCGACGCGGGCGTCATCGGCCGCGAGATCGAGCTGAACCGGCATTCTTTTACGATTCTCGGCGTGGCGCCTGGGGGAATGCGCGGAACCGAGCTGTTCTATTCGCCCGATCTGTGGGCGCCGATGGTCGATCAGAAGCAGATCGAGGGCACGAGCGTGCTCGAAGATCGCACTGCGCGGGGAATCTGGCTGGTCGGCCGGGTGAAGGACGGGATCACCGTGCCGCAGGCGACGGCGGATTTGAATGCTGTCGCCAATTACATGAAGAAGACTTACCCAGGTCAGGATGAGGGAGCGATCTTCTCGCTCACCAGGCCGGG
>JASHQQ010000233.1 GCA_030039035.1 Acidobacteriaceae bacterium
CGGCGCGTGGTCGATGCGTGGACCGATGAGTACAAGCAGCTATCCTCGCTCGGCTGGATCGAATACATCCAGATCTTCGAGAATCGCGGCGCCATGATGGGCGCCAGCAATCCCCATCCGCATTGCCAGATCTGGGCGACGGGGTTCGTGCCCGACGAGGCGGCGCGCGAGTGCCGTTCGCAGCATGAATACCACGAACGCACGCGCCGCTGCCTTTTGTGCGACTATCTCGACGCGGAGCAATCCGCGGTCGAGCGTCTCGTCTTCGGCAACGATCATTTCGTGGCGCTCGTTCCGTGGTGGGCTGTATGGCCGTTCGAGGTCTTGATCGTTTCAAAGAGGCATCTCGGCGCGTTGCCGCAGTTCAACGACGCCGAGCGCGACAGTCTGGCCGACGTGCTGCGGCGCCTGACCATCCGCTACGACAATCTCTTCCAGATCGGCTTTCCTTACACCATGGGCTTTCATCAGTCGCCGGTCGCCGTGGAGACGCCCGCCACGGCGGGCTGCGACGCGCATCCCGAGTGGCACTTTCACGCGCACTTCTATCCGCCGCTGCTGCGCTCGGCCACAGTGCGCAAATTCATGGTCGGCTTCGAAATGCTGGGCATGCCGCAGCGCGACATCACGGCCGAGTCGGCCGCCGAGCGCCTGCGCGGATTGAGCGAGGAGCACTTCTGGCCGCGACCGTAAATGCCCGATGAGCGGGAATCCGCGAGCTGCAGGAGAGTTTGGCTGTGAATGACGGCCGCGCGGGGTGGTGAGCTCGCTGGGGATCGAACCCAGGACCCACGCCTTAAAAGGGCGTTGCTCTACCAACTGAGCTACGAGCTCACAACTTGAACAATCGGATTGCGATTCGGCCTTCCGGCTCTGCGGGCGAGTCTGACTCCACGAGCCATTTTTCCGCCCGGCGCATTCGAATCCGCACGCGTTCCGTCATTCAGTCTATCGCAGCCGTCGCCGGGCGGCCAGCGCAGGGCTTGCGAGGCTTCGCCCAGGATCCTGGCCGGATCGGGCTCCGTCGCCAGCCGCCGGAGCGAGCCTACTCATAGCGCAGGGCCTTCACCGGGTCGATCTTCGTGGCCCTGCGGGCCGGCGCCCAGCACGCCAGGACGATGACAAGCACCATAACCAGGGGGACAGCGCCAAGAACGAGAGGATCGTTGGCGCTCAGCCCGTACAGGAAACCGGCCGCGATCTTGCGCAGCAGAAGTGCGCCAACCACGCCGATCGCCGATCCTGCGACGGCCAGTCCTGCGCCGTGCCGCAGGATGAGGCGCAGAACGTCGCGGGAAGCCGCGCCCAGCGCCATGCGAATGCCGAACTCCCGGGTGCGCTGCGAGACGGACCAGGCCATGACCGCATAGACTCCGACGGCGGCCAGCGTCAACGCCAGGAGGGAAAATGCGCCGAGGAGCGAAAGATCGAAGTTGCGCAAGGACCCGGAATCGGACAGCATCGAGTCCATGGTCCTGACGTCATAGACAGGAACGTTCGGATTGACCGCGGCCACTGCCGCGTCGATCGAATGAACGAGTCCGTTCTCCGCCACGCGGCTGCGAATCGCGATCCCCATATTTGCCTCGACCAGGGATCGCATGCTCTCGGGAACCTGACTGTACGGGTAATATGCGGTGGGTTCGATGGCTACATCGGTGCCCCAGTGGCGAACGTCGGCCGCCACTCCGACCACAACGCACCACGAACCTCCGGCAATATTTGGCTTGAGACGTTTGCCCACCGGGTTCTCCCCGGGCCAGTATTTGCGGGCAAGGCTCTCGCTCACCACTGCAACCCCGGGCGAACCGCCAGTATCCCGCTCGTCGAATGCCCGCCCCTGAAGCAACGGGATTTGCAGCGTCCGGAAATAATCGTCGCCGACGGCCCGATAGCGGGTGACAATCTCCCCCTGGACGGGCGGAGGCATCTTGCCTTCGGTCAGGATGGGCGTGGACGGGTCGGTGCCGCTTAACGGGAAGTCGCGGGCGACGGTCGCCGATTCCACGCCGGGTATGGCGCGGATGTGCTCCACCATCTGGCGATAGAAATCCGGCAGGCCTGTTGCATCGAGCTGCGAGGGCGCGGCAATCCGGAATGTGAGCAGGTTCCCGGGAACGAAGCCGGGATCGACATTTCTCAGCGACCACAGACTCCTCAATGCAAGTCCCGTCGCAATCAGCAGCATGCACGACAAGGCCGTTTCGGCGATCACGAGAATCGATCGTTGACGGCCGAATCCGCGCGTCCCGGAACCGGCCTGCTCGCGCAGGCCGTCATTGACCCGGATGCGGACAGCCTCGATGGCGGGCGCAAGTCCGAAAAGAATGCCCACGGCAACCGAGATCGCAACCGACCAGGCGAGGACAACGCCGTCGATCGTGGTCTGATCGATATGCGGGACCTGCGGAGGATGTAAGGCGAGCATCGCACGGAGGAGCAGAAAGGCAAGCGCAATTCCGGCCGCTCCCCCCGCACCTGCCAGAAGCACGCTCTCGGTGAGCAGTTGGCGGACGATGCGCGAAGGTGAAGCGCCGAGCGCGGTGCGCATTGCCATTTCGCGACGGCGGGCCGCGCCGCGGGCGAGCAGGAGATTGGCGACGTTGGCGCAGGCAATCAGCAGCACAAAGCCGACGCAGCCCATCAGCATCAGCAGCGCGGGACGCACGCCGCCGGAGAGCGCATCGTTGAGGGTCTCGAGAAAAACTCCAAAACCGGCATCGCTGCCTGGGTTTTCGCGGTGCAGACGAGCCGCGACTGTATCGAGTTCGCTGCGCGCCTGCTTCAGGTCCACGCCGGCGGGCAGACGGATGATGCCGCTCAGCCAGTGAAAATTCGGAGATGAACCAACTCCGCTGTCGCGGCGCAACTGCAGGAGCGTCCACAACAACTCCCTGCCATCAAAGCCATTGAATCCGGCCGGCATCACTCCAACGACGGTGTATGGCACCCCATCGATCCGAACCGGCTTCCCGACGATGCGAGGATCGGCGGCGAAGCGGCTTTTCCAGAAAACGTAGCTGAGTACGACGAATTGACCTGCGCCCGATTGATCCTCCTGCGCGGAAAAGAGCCGGCCCAGCATCGGCTGTAGCCCGAGAACAGGAAAGAAGTCATGGGAGACAACCCCTCCCGGAATCCGCTGCGGCGGCTCTCCCGGGCTGCTGATATTGAATTGCCAGGAGACATGGGCTCCCATTCCGGCCAGCAGCCCGCCCTGCTCCTTCCAGTCCAGAAAATCCCGTGTGGAGAACAGATTGCCATTTCCATCGGCCTGACGCTGCGACACAACCAGCAGCCGGTCCGGATTCGGGAAGGGCCACGTTCTCATCAGCACGGAGCGAATGACGCTGAACATCGCCGTATTGACGCCAATTCCCAGAGTCAGCGTGAGCACCGCGGCAACGGTGAAGCGCGGCGACTTCCACAGTGAGCGGATTCCGAAACGAATATCCTGCGGCAATCTCTCCATCGGCGTTGTCCCTTGCAGGATCAGACGTTCGACCAGGGCGCTTGTACGCATTGTTGACGGAAAATCGTGAGAAGCTTCAATCGGGATCGGAGCGGGCAGGCAAATCGGACATGCAGTGAATCCGGCGAGAGCGATCGGATGGGAATTGACCGCTTCCGTGCGCCGCTACTCGCGTCCCGCCGAGCGATGGAACATCGTGATCACCTGCACGGCAAAGATCTTGTCGTTGGGGTCCTTGCCGGAGCTGTAACTCTCGTACTCGTAGTCGATCTTGATCAACTGGAAGCGGTCGGGGCGGTAACCGGCGGCGGTCTCATAGCTGGTGGATTTGCCGCCTGCCTTCGAGCTGGTGTAGCCCACGCGGCCGGCGACGAACCAGCGCGGCGTGAGCACCTGCCTGAATTCCCCGTAGGCGGCGAGCTCGCGGAAGGTGGGAATGACGGTGTAGGGCATGACGAACTTCTGCACTTCGCCCTGCGCGCTGGAGTGCCCGCGCGCCCAGCCGGCGTCAACTCCTGCGGCACGTGCCGGCAGCTTGTTGGGATTCTCTTCACCCGGGAAGAAGTATGCATATTGCCGGTCGAGATAAGGTCCGCGATACGCCGAGACGCCGACGCGAAATCCCTGGCGGATCGTGTATCCCGCGCCGCCCGCCCAGTTGCCGTACTGGTCGTGAGCGAACAGGCTGCGCGGATTGGCCGGCGAGGAGTTGGCAAACTGCACGCGGCCGTCCCACTTGCCGCGCGTTGCGTCGATCTGCGCGCCGGCCACTGGCAGGGTCGAGACCAGCGAATAGTAGTAGCCGTACTCCGGCGGCAGATCGACGACCCAGTTATCGGCATCGTCGTAGCGCAGCAGGAACGAACCGAACGCTGTGGACAACTCGCCGGCGCGGAAGAGCAGCGAGCCTTTGCTG
The DNA here is from genome assembly GCA_030039035.1 of Acidobacteriaceae bacterium. GTDB lineage: Bacteria > Acidobacteriota > Terriglobia > Terriglobales > Acidobacteriaceae > Telmatobacter. Next base: position 4,389 of record JASHQQ010000233.1, read on the forward strand.
GAGACACGCGAATAATTCAGGCTGGCTTGAAGAATGTCGCCCTTGGCGCCGTAACCTGGCGTGGAGAGATCGGAGTAGAAATAAGGCCGGGTATAAAGCTGGAATGCCCCGGTGACGGTCCAGTTATCGCTGATCTTCCAGGTGGGATAGGCCACGCCGCGAAACCCCGCGGAAACCGGCGATCCCGATCTCGGCGCTTCGGTCAGGTCGTTGGAAGCCACGCCCTGGCCGGTGAGCGTGGCGCGAAGATCGAAGCCGGAAGCCGCTTCCTGGGCAGAGAGAACCTGGGGCAGGAACGGCGCGGCGAGCAGCCCCCAGAGCACACACGAGAGGGCCGCCGGCTTCATCCAGCCACCGCCATTGCAGACTCTTCCACCGTGTCCCCGCGCTCCGGCGGCGCGGCGTGCCGGGTGAGGATTTCACGCGGCAGATTGACAAAGACTTCCACGATCCGCGGATCGAACTGGATCCCCGCGTTCTCGATCAGGATCGAGATCGCCCGCTCGTGGGTCATTCCGCGGCGATAGGAGCGATCGGTGGTCATGGCGTCGTAGGCGTCGGAGACGTGAATGATGCGCGCGTCGATCGGCGTCTCTTCGCCCTGCTGGCCCCTCGGATAGCCGCTGCCGTCCCAGTTCTCGTGATGCAGCTCCACGGCGGGAAGATAGGCGGCGAGTCCCTGCACCCCTTCGAGAATGCGGCGGCCGATCACCGGATGCTCCTTGACGTGCGCGAACTCCTCGTCGGTCAGGCGGCCGGGCTTTTGCAGCACGCTGTCCGAGATGCCGATCTTGCCCATGTCGTGCAGGATCGCGCCAATGCGGATGCGCTCCACGTGAGCGGGGCCGAGCTGCATGGCGGCAGCGGTGGCGCAGGCCAGGTCGCTCACGCGGCGGCTGTGGCCAGAGGTGTAGCGGTCGCGCGCGTCGAGCGCGTTGGCCAGCGAACCGACAAACTCGAGATTGGCCGATTGCAACTCCTCGCCCGCGGCCTGCACCGAGACCGCCGCGCGGTTGAAGATCTCGGCCAGCTCGCGGATTTCCAGGACCGACGACGGCTGGCCCTTGAACTCGGTCAGCACGCCGGTGCGCACCGTCTGGCGCAGATGGGAGACAACCGCCCCGAGGGGTTTGACGATGGTTTGCGATTCCGCCAGGCTGCACAGCAGCGCAACGAGCACGCAGATGAGGGTAAGGGTGAGAAAGAGCCGGTTCAGTCGGGACTGGATCGGAGCGGTGGCCTGATCGACATTCTCCAGGCTGCGCAGCTTGTATCCGCCGCCATAGGATTGCATGGCCAGCGAGATCCAGTTTGCGCCCTGCAGCCGCACGTTGCATTCGGTGCGATCGTCGCACCCGGCCAGCGCTGCATCCAGCCGGTCGAAAGAAATGCCGGGAATGTTGGATTCGATGACTTTGCCGTTGTGAACCAGCACGGCGGAGGTGGTGAATTCGGAGAAATCGAAATACGCGCCGACCGAAAGGACGCCGATATTCTCATCGTTCTGATCGACCGGGACGGACGCCACGCTGTACGTGCGGCCGCCGATCGGCAGAAGGCCGTTGCCGGCCCGATTCAGCAATCGGGGATCGACCGGGATGAGCTGGGTTCGTCCGTCCGTCGCGTGCTGCCGCGCGACCGCGGCCTGCGGCGTTCCGTTGGGCGCCGCGATCAGCAGAAAGTCGAAACCCATGTGCTCGCCGAGCTCGCGCAACTGGTCCTCGACCGTGCGCCGCGCCTCTGCGTTGCCGGGATGCGAGAGCAGAAGCTGCATGCCGGCCTTCAGCGCGGCATTTTCGCCGGCCACTTTCAGGAAGCGGCTGTTCTGCAGGTCGCTCTTGGCGTGAATCCGGGCGATAGCAAGCTGGTTTTCGCCGAACGAGGCCCGCAATCCGTCGCGCACGGTCGATTCCACCGATCGCTGGATCATCCAGAAGCTGCAGGCCAGCAGGACGGCGAACGGCACAAAGCAGATCAGGAAGGCGCGTGTTCTGAATCGCGTGGTCACCGGGACTCACCTTGCCTCGAGGGATGGATTTAACCCGACGTTTTCTTGTTGCGGATCGGCTGCCACCGGAATAAAGAAGTCGGCCGTGGAATCGCGTCCGCTTTCCACAACGATCGATTTGCGAAAGAACCCGGCGGACTTGTGCCAGGCGACGAGGGTATAGCGGCCCGGAGGAATATCTTCGATGCGATACTGCCCCGATCGGTCGGGCCGCGCATACCACCGGTTCGGAGTTACAACGATGGTTGCTTCCATGTTGGGGTGCAGATGGCAGTAGACATCGACGATCCCCGGCTTTGAAAAAAGCACCTTGCGGGTTTCGCCCTTGTCGTAACTGCCGAGGTCGAAGGTCTTGGCCTTGGAAAACGAAAAGATGTTGTGAAAGATCGGATCCATGTTGGGAAACGATACCGTGGACCCGGCGGGAATCACCGCAACATCGGGCACGAAGCGGCGGTCCAACTGCTCGATCTGGAGTGGCGCGGCGCCGCCCGCTTCGCCCGGCGCCGCCGGACCCGGTCCTTCCACGTAAATCGCGACGCGCGATTGCTCGTAGGCAATCGGGTCTTCCCGGCTGTCTTTTCCCAGTTCCACCGCCGTTCCGCGCTGGTAGACCGGGATATCGGCGGTAACATTGCGCCGGGTAAGTCTTTTCTTGATGAGGATGGTTCCGGAGATATTCTCGGCGGCAGCGCCCGCGGCAAACGCGACGATCGCGAATAGAATAAGGATTCTTTCTAATCGCATAGATTGAATGCCTCTGAATTACCCATCTATTCCATTTTGAGCGCGCTTGCCGCGGGGAATTGACAGAGCGAAGTTTACCGGAACCGGAAGGGGCAGAGAATACAACTTACCGGGGAATGAGATGGCCTGAGCGGGCCGAACGAGCGATCGATGTGCCAAGGGAAGGGTTCAGGGATGACTCTGTTTCAAGCCATTCTTTTGCAGAGTATTTCCCGCTCTTCGCTATCCTCTTTCCATGGCTCGTCGCCGCTCCGGATCCCGCTGCCGGCCCGATCGCTTGCAGGCGATCCGCGGAGTGCTTCGGCGCACCCCAAGGGCACTTCTCCTCATCTTCGCCCGACGGGCCGCGCGGGAGAACCCGCTGCTGATTCCGCACGGTTTACGCATTGAATATCGAGACCCTCCCCCCGGTCCATTTTCGCCTTATGGCCGCCTCATTGGTTCGAACAGGAGCGAGGGGAAATGCGGCCTCACCGTCGGAGATGCCTGTTCAGCCCGTTGAGCGCAAACCTGCGCGAGGGTCTCGCTGCGCCGGGGCGCATCCAAAGATTGCACAAAATCTGGAGCAATCTAAATTAAATTAATCTTATCCCTTGACAAAATAAATAAAATTTAGCATGCTCGTTTCTGTAATCAAGAAAACGAGTCTCGATTGGCTTCCGATCCCAAATCCGCTTCCGACTGGCAGGACCTGCTGCGCATCGCCCAGGGCGGGTCGCTGCTGGTGGAGCGGGTGCGGATTCCCGAAAAGCAGATCACCGTGGAGGGCCAGTTCACCTTGCCGGAGCTGGCCCGCCTCACCCTCGAAGACCAGGTTTTTGTTACTGCCTTCGTGCGCTCGCACGGCTCCATCAAGGAGATGGAGCAGGTCTTCGGGGTCAGCTATCCGACGATCAAGGCGCGGCTGAACCGCATCGCAGGCCAGCTCGAATTTGTCGACACCAATCCCTCCCCGTCGCGCGCCGAGGTGCTGGAGCGGCTGAAGAACGGGGAGATCGATGCCGAGGAAGCAATCCGCGCACTGGAGGCGCTGCAATGACGCCGAATCTTGCCATGATTCAGGTCAGCAACCCGTCCCGGCGCGGGTTCCGGCTCTGGATACCGCTGTTCCTGCTCTGGATTCCGGCCATCCTGCTTTCGCCGCTCATCTTGCTGGCGCTGCTGGTGCTGCTGGCGGCGTGCATCGCGGGTCAGGTGAGTTTCTTCGGTGCATTGCGCACTTTCTGGGACATCCTGTGCAGCCTCCCCGGGACCCACGTTCACGTTCGCGCCGACCAGAGCACGGTTCTGGTGCGCATTCTGTAGGAGTGGTTATGCCGTCCGATCGTAGCGCCATTCTGCAACTGCTCGCCACCGGCCGGATCGATGCGGCCCAGGCCGAGCGCCTGCTCGCCGTCGTCGGCGGGGAACTTGAAACCGTCTGGGCGCTTGCCGGCTGCGCCGCCCTCGCTGCCGCTACGCAGCTTCATGGGCTGGCGCCCGCGTTGGCGGGCCTGTTCAAGACTGCAATGGCCGGGAGTCTTGCGGCGCTGCAGCATGCGTTTTTGTCGATCATGTGTTTTTCAGGAGGAAAGTTATGAACGAGAATCGCCGCCAGATTCTGGAGATGCTGGCCGCCGGAAAGATTACGGCCGACGAAGCCGAGCGCCTGATCGCCGCGCTGGAACCGGAATCCACCCCATCGGCCCGCGAGTTCGATGGCATGGTGGGGCGCCTCAGGGGTGCGTCTGTGAAGTCCAGGGCAAAGTATCTGCGCGTGCTGGTCGAGGCCGACGAGGACATGACCGGACTGAAGGGACCGACGACGGTGAACGTGCGCGTGCCTACGCAGTTGCTGCGCGCGGGCGTCCGTCTGGCGGCGCTGATTCCCAAGCAGGCCCACGACCAGCTCGACGAGGCGCTGAGCAAGCACGGCGTGCCCATCACGCTCTCGCAGATCAAGCCGGAGAACCTTGAAGAACTGATCGAGCACCTCGAGGATTTGACTGTCGACGTCGAGGGCAAAGGTGGAAACGCGACCAAGGTGCGCGTCTTCTGCGAATAAGGCGCTCCGCAATCTGGTTTGCGAGTTCCGGCGCTTGGAAGCGAAGCCCTTCAGGCCGCAACTGCGGCATGTTGTCCTGACCGGCGCGCCGAAGGCCGTGGTTGTTAGCCCCGCGCTTCAGCGTGGGGGCTGAGGGTTCAATCAGTGGACACGAGTCCCGTCGGGACGACGCGGGGACTCATTTCGCCGGAATCGATAAAGCCCCGGTGTCTTCAACAATCAATCGTCCGGGCTGAAGCGCACCCTTCACGAAGTCGGGGCTGCGAGCCTGCCGGGAAAGCACTGCGCAAAAAAGAACAAGGGAGGAACTCACGATGACCACACTTGCAATGCCCAAGCCCCGCCGCGACGCCGGAATGGAAGGCATGGTCGCACGGTGGTATGCGTCCAACACAGCCGAGATGATGAAGGAGTACGTCGATCTGGCGCGGCGCATTGCCGGCGAGCTGCCGCGGGGAAGCTCGGTTCTTGAAGTCGCGCCGGGCCCCGGCTATTTCTGCATCGAGCTGGCCAAGATCGGCAATTACCCGATCACCGGTCTCGACATCAGCCGCACGTTTGTGAAGATGGCCGCAAGGAAAGCCGCGGAAGCCGGAGTGAAGATCGGCTTCAAGCATGGGTCCGCGTCGAAGATGCCGCTCATGACCAACAGCTTCGATTTCCTGCTCTGCCGCGCCGCCTTCAAGAACTTCGCCCAGCCGGTCGCCGCTTTGCAGGAGATGTGCCGCGTGCTCAGGCCCGGAGGGCGCGGCCTGATCATCGATCTGAAAGGAGACGCTTCGAAGGAAGAGCTGGGGCGCGCGGTCGATGGCATGGGCCTTTCCACATTCAACCGGATCCTGACCAGGCTGGCGTTCAGGACCATGCTGCTCAAGCGCGCGTACACGAGGCAACAATTCGGGCAGATGCTGGCGCAGACGGAGTTCGCCAGGGTGGAGATTGCCGAGAACGGCCTGGGCCTGGAAATCTCGATGAGGAAGTAGGCTCACTTTGCGCGGGGTCGCCGTGGTACGATTTGGGACACGACCGGAGGCACGTTCATGCTCCTCCCCCGTCCCGTTTCCCCGTTTTTCATCGCGCCCGTTTTGCTGTTCGCAACGTACCTGCCCGCGTACGCACAGGGCGCGAAGACTCCTGGCGATACTCCCCTCGCCGGCGCAACGATCTCGCCGGATGACGCCGATGGCGCGAAGATGCCTTATGAAAAGTGGCTCCGCCTGGTTCGAACGGACCTCGTCGACGAGAAGTTCGACGATCTCGATCAGGCGGCAGACCGGTACCGCTCGGAGAAGACGCGCGGACAAGGCGGAGGCTGGGCCTTGCACGCTATGTATGAGGCGCTCGATTCTCCCCAGGAATCCGACAAGGACACGCTCGATCATCTGGCGCACCTGGAGCGATGGATGGCGGCGCGGCCGGAGTCGATTACCGCGCGCGTCGCGCTGGCCACGAGCCTGGAGCGGTGGGCGTGGGTGGCGCGCGGGCACGGCTACGCCAACACGGTGACGCCCGAGGGCTGGAAGCTCTTCAACGAGCGCATCGCCAGGGCGCAGTCGGTCCTCGAAGCCGCCGAAAAACTGCACGCTGCTTGCCCGCAGTGGTCGCTGGAAATGATGAGGGTGGGTCTGGCCCAGAGCTGGGACGCGGACCGCATGCGCCAGACCTTCGAGCGCGGCCTGGCGGCGGAGCCGGATTACTTCTATCTCCATCAGGTTTACGCGGACTATCTGCTGCCCAAGTGGGACGGCAAACCCGGCGACTCGTCGGCATTTGCCAAATCCTCGGCCGACAACGTGGGCGGCGCGGATGGCGACGAGCTGTACTTCCACATTGCCGCGATGCTGATCCGCCGCGGAGACGACAGTTTCCCCGCGCACGAGCTGGACTGGCAGCGGATTCAGCGCGGTTATCAAACGTTGTCGGACCATTACGGCTCGAGCCGCCAAACCCGCAACCAGATGGCCTTCATCGCCTGGAGATTCGGAGACGCGCAGATCGCCCGGCAGCAGTTTCTTGCCATCGGGGACAAGTGGGCCGTCTCGGTGTGGGGAACGCGCGAGCGCTTCGACCGTGCGCGGGACTGGGCGCATGGCGGGGAATCGTGAGGCATCCGGCGCGGCCGGTCGCGGTCTTCGCATCCAGGAATCGCGGAAGAGTTCGGGGACGTCGTCTCCTCGTGGGCTGAAGAGACTGCGGAAAAACCTCCAGGGCATGCTCCCGTTCTACATGCCCGGCTGCCGCGAAGTGTTACCTGTCTCCCCGGTCCAATCTGTTACCCATCTGCCCGGTCTGTACCAGGTGTCAGGGCACGGCTTCAGTCGTGCCGGACAAGCCCTTTCTTTTTGATCTTTCTCGCGGGCTTCAGCCCGCTATAGCAAAACCAGAGATGCTGTATACCGAAGCCAAGGCAATCAAGTCGCCGCGACCCCTGGGAGCGGCGACCCTGCAAGACAGAAAACAGGCCATACCTTCTCTGGTTTTGCGGTAGAGACCGGTTCATAGGAGTTTTCCGCAGCCTCCGAAGTCGTGCCCTCTCAAAATTACCGGCGGTCAGTGCTCCTCAACGGCCCGTCAAGCCCTGACCTTTCAAAGCTGGCCTCTTCGCACCACCGGCTTGTGCATGGGCACCACCTGCACGGTCACGTCGCGCACTTCGGAGAGAAAGCGGTTGAGCACCGAGCCGCGCAGCAGGATATCCCAGCGCGAGCGCGCCGACTGGCCGAAGACCACGTGCGAGATGTTCTCCTGCTGGGCGAAGCGGATCAGCGCATCGGAGACGTTCTTGTCGGTGAGGCTGACGACCTGCGCGCCCAGGTCGCGCGCCATGCGCTGGTACTCCTGCAGGCGCTGGTAGGCTTCGGGGTCGCCATGGCCCTGGTCCTCGTCGGGCCGCGTGACGTAAACGGCATACCAGTTCGTGGCCAGACGCCCGGCGATGCGCGCGCCCACGCGCAGCAGGCGCTCGGTGCCGGGGCGCGTGCTCAGGCAAACCATCACCTTTTCCGGGATCGGCGCCTGCTCCAGGCCCTGGGTGCGGCGATACTCCGCTGCGCGGTTGCCTACCTGCTCGGCGGTGGTGCGCAGGGCAAGCTCGCGCAGCATATTCAGATTGCCTTTGCGGAAGAAGTTGGCCAGCGACTGCTCCACCTTTTCCGGCGCGTAGATCTTGCCCTGGCGCAGACGTGAGCGCAGCTCGTCGATGGTGATATCGACGTTGACCACCTCGTCGGCGCGCTTGAGAAAGTTGTCGGGCACCGTCTCGCGGATCACGGTATTGGCCGAGCGGCTGACCGCGTCGTTGAGCGTCTCGAGGTGCTGGATGTTGACCGCCGTCCAGACGTCGATCCCGGCTTCAAGCAGTTCCAGCACGTCTTCGTAGCGCTTGCGGTTCTTGCTCCCCGGTACGTTGGTGTGGGCCAGCTCGTCGACGATGGCCGTTTGCGGATGGCGCGCCAGGATGGCATCGACATCCATTTCCCTGAGGTTGACGCCGCGATAGGGAATCACGCGCAGGGGCACAACCTCCAGATCGCCGATCTGGTCCGCCGTTTCCTTGCGCCCGTGCGCCTCGATCAGGCCGATCGCGAGGTCCACGCCTTGCGTGCGAGCGAGGTGGGCGTCGTGCAGCATCTGGTAGGTCTTGCCCACGCCGGGAGCGGCGCCGATGTAGATGCGCAATTTGGCCGGTTCCTGCTGCTGCTCGAGCTTGATCTCCGCCATGGTTCAGCCCACCTCCACCGGATGGCGGATTTGCTCCACTGCCTTGACGGGCAGCGTAAAGCGGAACGTCGTGCCGTGGCCGAGCCGGCTCTCGACCGCGATCTGCCCACCGAGCGACTCCACCAGGCGCCGCACCAGCGCCAGGCCCATGCCGGTTCCGCTCTCGGAATAGCGGTTGAAGCGGTCGAAGATGTTGCCCAGCCGGTCGGCCTCGATGCCGCGGCCGGTGTCGCGCACGCTGAACTGCACAAAGTCCTTGATCTCCTCGGCGGCGAGCAGAATCTCGCCATCCGGCGGCGTGAAGCGGATCGCGTTCGAAATGAGGTTGTCGAGAATGGAGCGCAGTGCGCGCTTGTCGGCCTGCACATAGGCCAGGTCGGCGAAGGCGCTGACCTCGATGCGGATGTGCTTCTCCGAGGCCTCGTCGCAGAAGCGGTCGGCCGCCTCGCGCAACGCGGGCAATGGCTGCACGCGCTCGATCTGGAACTCGCGCTTGCCGGTGTCGAGTTCCGCGACCTCGATGAGGTCGGCCATCAGATCGTTGAGCTTCTCCGCCTCCTGGCTCGCCGAGGCCACCAGTTCGGCCTGCAGCGGGCGCAACTCGCCGCCGAATCCCTGCGCCAGCGCGTAGATTCCGCGGCGCAGCTCCAGCAGCGGATCGCGCAGCTTGCGGCTGGCCACGGCGATGAATTGCGTCTTGAAGCGGTCGGTGTCCTGCAGCGTGGTTACGTCCTCGAGCGTGGTGACGGTCCCCAGCAGGCGGCCTTCGGAGTCGCGCATGGGCGTGGTGCGCAGGCGGTAGCTGCGCTCGCGCTGGCCGATGCGCATGGGCAGCATCGCAGCTTCGCCCTCGACGGCGACGGCTTTCTGCATGGAGACGGCATCGCGGATGGCGCTCAGGATCTTGTCGCCGCCGGGCGTTGTGGCCAGCGCCATGCGGTCGGCGGCGGCTTCGCCCAGCAGTTCGGCCGCGGCCTGATTCAGCTTGAGGATGTGTCCCTTGCCATCGGTGACAATGATGGGCTCGAAGATGGATTGCAGCACGGCATCGGAGAGCTGAAACTCCATCTGCCGGCGGCCGGCCTCGGTTTCGCGCAGGTCGCGCAGGCGCACCGCCAGGCGGTTCAGCTCGATGGCAATGGCGCCGAAATCGTCGCGGCTGCTCCATTCCACGCGATGTTCGAGGTTGCCCTGGGCGATGCGCTGCGCGTCGCGGGCCACCGAGCCGATGGGGTGCAGGACGAGGTAGAGAGTTGCCGCCGCGACCAGGAACGACAATGCGATGAAGATGTATCCGAGCCCCGGTTGTCCCGCCGCCGCAAGCGCATGGTGCGCGGCGATCACCAGCGCCACAGGAAGCAGCGCGAGCAGCGCACATCCGAGAATCAAACGCTGGGAAAGGCTCGGCATCGCACGGGCTCCAGGCCGGCAGGCGTCTCTTGATGTCAGGATACCGTGTCGAATCTGAGGTGATCGCCGGCCGGAGCCATGCCGCGGGAAATGCGGGTCGAATCGGACGAGGATGCGCCGATCAAATGGCGGGCATGCGGCAGACCGAATAGCCGCGCTGCCGGTAGGGGCAATCCATCCCGGCGGGCGACGCGCCGTGAATCACGGTCCAGGAAACTTCGGGATATTCCTTTTTCAGGAAGCGGAAACGGTCGAGGTCCCAGCGGTTCAGACCGTAGGTCGCATTGCTCATTTCCTTCCACTCGTCGGCCAGGGCGGGGAAGAGCGAGACGACTCCGCCGTCCTTGTAGTAATCCGCCAGGGCCGATCGCTCGGAGACCGCGCGGAAACCGTGCACGTCGGTCTCATCTTCCATGAAATACCGCGAGTCGACCGCGAAGACGGCATCGGTGGGCGTGTTGTGGCGCACCCAGAGCAGCGTATCGACCCAGGGATTGCTGCTGGCCGATGAAGGAAATTCGATCTGCGGGCTGTGCGGATAGGTCTGCCGGTTGACGATGAACATGACGATCGCGAGCGAGACGGAAATGGCTCCGATCGCCCAGCGGCGCCTTCCGCCCAGGACCTGGCCCAGCACGCCGGCGAAGAGCAGGACGAAGATGAAGGTGACGATGTGGAACGAGCGCAGTGGCTGGAGGCGCGCGAACATCTCGAACCGCTCCGACGAGCCCATGATCGCGGCGGCGGCGATGGAAAGCAGGCCGAAAGGAAGGAGTGCGAAGCTGATGCGCCCGAATCCGGGACGCGTGCCGCGAAAATCGCCTCTCCAGAACCAGGCCAGGAAGGCCAGCGGCGCGAGCATGCCCAGCCAGTGATACCAATGCCAGTTGTAGAGGAAGAAGTAGTCGCGCGAAAAGAGCGCCTCGCGGTAGTTCCCGGTTGCAGGCCCCAGGGCAAATCCCATCGGCAGGAATGCTCCTGCCGCAAGGGCCGGAACCGGTTCGCCTTCGGCCGTCCGGCTGCGCTCGCCGAGCCAGATCACGGCGATGAGAAACAGCAGGTAGAAGACCATCTGGATGTGCACGGCGGCCGTCAGGGCAATGGCTACGGTGGCCAGAACGTGCCGCCTCTCGAGGATGGCCGCCAGGGTGAAGAGCGTCAGCGGTGTGGAGATGGACCGTGCGGTGAGATAGGGGTCGATGAGGAGCAGCCCCGTATTCGTCGCCGGCATGGTCAGCACCGCCGTCGTGATCACCATGGAACTCCAGATGGCGCGCGGCGAGGAAAAGCAGGCTTTGGCGAGCATCCAGCACGCGAACAGGGTGGCGAAAAGGGTGGCGATGTACCAGGAAAAAATGGTCCAGTCCATCGACATGTGCGTGAATCTGGCGCTGAACGCCACGATGGGGCTGAAAAGCGACATGTGGCCATGGGAGAGAAAGAACTCGGGCGCGAAGGGGTAGAGCTCCGGATGGAGTGACCTCTTGACCGCCGGCACATAGATCTCGGCATCCTCGACGCCGAGATGATAGCCGTGAATGACCAGAGCCGCCGTTGTCAGGGCCAGCAGGCGCAGGAATGGAACGCCGGAAGGGAGGAAGTGTCCGGGAGAAACGGCCTGGGCCATGGCGGCTTTGGCGCGCGCCAGCACGTCGATCCGGCGGGGGGGCGCCGCCACGACTGTGGTGATGTGGGATGCCGCCAAACAAACTCCTCAAAGTCCGCGATCGCCTGCACCAGCCGTCGAGTGCGGTCCGTAGACAAGCATACGACGTTCCGCGGCGGGAAAGGACATCGGTATCGCTAATGCCAACAGATTCTAAAGCGAGGTGCTCGGCAGGGCAAACCAGCCGCGAAATGAAGGACCTCTAATCCATTCCGCAGGCTCGCCGGCGAGGGGTCAGGAAGCGCGCCATGCGCCGGGGACCGAGGTGCGCGTCCTGCATCGGGAAACGGTGGCCGCGCGTGTCAGTCAGGAGGTCAGGTTCCGTTGCTCATAGGGCTGGGAGCAACATCCGTAAAAGAAGAAACGCGCCCACGCCGGCGAAGAAGACCAAGGCCATGCGGATGCCGGGCTCGCGGTTGACTTCGGGGACCAGATCGGCCCGTTGCGCAGGTCAGTTGGCTCAGCGCCGCGCGTGCGGGGGCCGGACGGGCTGCGGATCGGGTGGAATTGGCGATTTCGACCCGTCAGCGCCGGTCTTGGGCGACGGCCCCTCGTTCGATACAGATCCCTCAATCTCTCCCGAGCAGGAGGAGTTTGTGGTCGCCACGTTGTCGTAAAGGCTCGTGTTATTCAGGGTTGCCGTGGAACCGGAGTAAGTGCAGATGGCGATGGCGTTGTCAGTGAGCGTGGAATTCGCCATGTTGATATTGGCGTCGGTATCGGCTTGAATTCCGATGTTGCTTTGGGTGATGTTGGAGTTGCTGATGTCGAGTTTTCCATTGCGGGTGAAAATGGCGGCCGACCCGCCGAGGCCGGTGGTTTGGTTAACTCCCTGAATGGTCACGTGGTCCAGCGTGACCTGGTCATACGGGACCAACCCCGAGCTCTGAAAAGTACGTACGCCCAGGGTTCCGCCTGCGATGACGGTGTTGCGAATCAATACGTTCTCCGCGCTGGAGCTGCCAACTCCAATGCCGATATCCGTGTAGCCTTCAAGAAGGCATCCATCGATGGTCAGATTCAGAAAGCTTTCCCCGAAAATCGCGTCGATGCCTGTCCCCACGCCATTGACGACAAGGTTGCGCAGGACGACGGATGCGGCAGCGGGTGCGTCAATGTAGATGCCTTCGCTGCCGGTGAAGGTGATGCTGCCGCCGCCGGTGCCGTCAATGGTGACCGCTTGCGTGATGCTCACGGCTCCGTAGTCGCCGGGGCCGAGTACGGAGACCATGCCGCCGGCGGCGGTATTGTTCACAGCCTCCTGAAAGCTGGCGTAGGGCTTGGCGGTTGTGCCGTTTCCGGTGCTATCGTTGCCCGTGGCCGAAACCCAGGTGTGGAGAGATTGGGCGGCCAGTGAAGCCGCAAAGAAGAAGACGGACGCTGCGGCGATGCCCATCCGATGTAACTTCATGGAGGCTCTCCTTACTTTCGTGTCCGGTACCAGAGCAGGGAAACTTGCGTTGCGGGATATTGGAGGTTGATTATACGTCAGTATGTGTAAGGCACTACAAGGAGCAGGTGCCACGAAAGTAACTTCCGGTTGGATGAATACAACTATTCAAGACTCTTGAATAGAATTCGCTGGCGCGTTCTTTGAATCTTGCCATAGTCTTTACTGCATATCGCCGCAGTTATGGGCAGAAGATTCCGTGGAGATCGGGAACAGGCGCAATCGTTCTCTTGCCCATGGAAGCAAAGCCCTGTGCGATGGTGTTCCCACGGCGCGACAACGATGGGAGCAAAGACCGACGAAGGACCCATGAGGAGAACTGCATGCCAGCCAAGAGAGCAGGTTTTCAAGCGAGAATGGACCGGCCGGAGTTTCAACCGGACATAAGCGCCGCCCGGAAGGCGCATCTGCCCTCGTGCGCCGGGCTGTGCGTGTGCTGGATGGGTTGTCTGCTCGCTTTGTCCTCGCAGGCACAGATCCCAGGCGGGGAATCCTCGCCGCTTGCAGCTTCGATCGCGCCGCAAAGCGTTGTCCGCTGGACGGGCAGCTTGCCCGATGCAGCGAACGAGACCGTCGACGTGCTTTTCTCCATCTATCAGGATCAGGCCGGCGGGCTTGCGCTGTGGACCGAGACGCAGTCGGTCAAAATCGGGCCCGACGGGCAGTATTCCGTGCTCCTGGGCGCCACCAGCGGGGAAGGTCTGCCATGGACGCTGTTCCAGGCAGGTGAGGCAAGATGGATCGAGGCGCGGTGGATCAACGAATCGGCCGGGAATACGTCTGCCAAAGCCACTGGCTCTCCGCATCAGGCGCGGAGACTGTTGGCCGCCGTTCCCTATGCACTGAAATCCGTAGACTCCGATACTCTGGGCGGCCGTGCGGCAACAGACTACGTCACACGCGAGGATTTGCAGCCGGCCATCGCCGCTGCCGGGAGAGATTCATCACAGGCCAATCCCAAGGCAACCACCGTGACCGGGGCCGGAACTGCGGACTACCTTCCGGTGTGGACCGGCAAATCGGCGTTGGGCAACTCGGTGGTTTTCAATTCGGGGACGAAGGTTGGTATCGATACAGCGGCTCCCGCAGCCAATCTCGATGTCGATGGCACGACCC
>JASHQQ010000035.1 GCA_030039035.1 Acidobacteriaceae bacterium
CTCAGCCCCAAAGAGGTAAACGCAGGTGGGCCGAAATTTACGCTGACGATCAACGGGGCCAACTTTACCAACACCGCGATAGTGAAGTGGGATACGACCAGGCTGACCTCGACCTTTGTGAGCATGAGCAAGTTGACCGCGCTTGTCCCGGCCTCGCTGATCACGAAAAAGGGCGTCATAGATATTACGGTCACGACTGCGGCGGCCGGCACATCGCTCCCGGCGCCGTTTACGATCCTGCCGCCCAAGCCGGTCATCACCACCCTGAAGCCGGCCTCGGCGCATGCAGGCTTCCCCTCGTTCACCCTCACGGTGAATGGGAAGAATTTTGCCGAAGGTGCAGTTGTCGATTGGACCCTATCCGGGAAGAAAACCGCGCTTGCTACGGCATTCAAGAGCCCGATTCTCGTAACGGCGTCGGTGCCCGCCAGGCTTATCGCCAAGCAGGGGACGGCGACCATCACGGTCACGACCGCTGGAGGTACGTCGGCTCCAGTGCAGTACACCATTGGCGCGGCGATTCCGGATATAACAGGGCTGGCTCCCGCGTCGGCCGATGCCGGCAGCCCAGGCTTCACCCTCACCATCAAGGGGTTGAACTTCATTGCCGGAGCCGAGGCGCATTGGAACGGAAAAGTTCTGGCGACCAGATTCATCAGCGCCACCGAATTGACCGCCCCAGTGCTCGCGAGCGACATTGCGGCCAAAGGAACGGCAAGCGTCACCGTATCTACATCGCGAGGAGTCTCGGCTGCCGCGATCTTCACAATCCTGCCTCCCAGGCCAACGATCACGGGCCTGTCTCCGAGCTCGATCACGGCGGGCGCGGGGAGCTTTACCCTCACCGTCAATGGCACGAGTTTCGTTCCCGGCGCAACCGTGAGCTGGAATGGCGCGCCGCTGAAGACCACTTACAAGAGCACCACTCAACTTACGGCATCGGTGCCGGCCGCGGATGTCCAGAAAGCCGGAACGGCCAATGTGACCGTTACCACACCCAGCGGTACTTCAGTGCGGGCCGTCTTCACGATCAATGCGCCACAAGCGTCGATTACAGACTTTTTCCCGGATTCCATCGCGGCGGGCGAAGGAAGCTTCACTCTCACCGTGAACGGAACGGGCTTCGTTGCCGGAGCGGCGGTCTACTGGAACACGACAACGAAACTGGCGACATCCCTGGTCAGTTCCGATCAGTTGAAGGCCACGGTCCCGGCGAATCTGATTGCCGGCCCCGGAACCGCGAAGATCTCCGTCACGACCCCATCGGGCGGCGCCAGCTCGTCCATAGAGTTTGACATCAACTCTCCTACGGGACCGGTCTGCGCCAACGACGGAAGCGGCAATTCCGAACTCAACGGCGTGTACTCCTTCCAGTTCGCTCAGGCGGATCCGACCAAGGACGGCCAGACGAGCGAGGATGTGGGCGCCTTCACCGCCGACGGGAACGGCAGTATCTCCGCGGGCCTGTCGGATTCCAACGGAGCTCATTTCACCGCGGCCCAGCAAAACACCTTTACCGGAACCTACTCGGTGGGAAGCGATGGGCGCGGGCTGCTGACGATCAACTACACCGGCGGTGCGACGGTGAATCTGTGCTTCGCGCTGGATACGTTTGCCGGGGGAGTTGTTGCCGGCGGCGGCCGCCTGGTCTCCGATCAGACCGTTACGCAGATCGATTCCGGAGCGTTTTATGCCCAGGGTTCGTCCACGATCGGCGCGGGCACGGTGAAGGGAAGCTGGGCGTTCGGAATGCAGGGCATCAAGCTCGACCCCAGCAATGCGGACGAAGTGCGCGGAGCGAATGCCGGCTATGTCACCCTCGACGGCACCAGCAGCGTGACGGCGGGCGAGATGGATATCAGCCAGGATAAATATTCCGGAGGAAATCTCGCCAACGCCTACCAGTCGGAGGTGGGTCTTGGCGGCAGTTATACGCTCGATTCCACCGGGCGCGGCACTTTGACGCTCAATCTTTCCGGCGGTGGAACGAACCATTACGTGTTTTATGTCGCGGGAACCAACCGAATCCTGATGCTCAGCACGGATGCGGGCGGCCAGGGCGGAAGCGCCGTCGTGGCCGGCGCGGGGTATCTGCGGCCGGCTTCAATCTCCTTCGGCAACGCGACGCTGTCAGGGACGAGTGTTTTCGTCGACCAGGCCCTGAGCGCGACGAACTCCACCGGCTATGACAACCGGCTGGTCCAGGCCGGGATCTTCAGTTGGACCAGTCCGGGAAAATACAGTGAGTCTTACGACCAGAACGATGCGGGCGATGTGGCTCTCGAGCAAACGGCGAGCTCGACCTGCGCGGTCGACGCGAACGGGCGCGTGACGATCAGTGGAACCAGTCCCGCGCGCTTCGCCTATCTGGCCGGTTCGAATCAGGGCTTCGCCGTGCAGGGGAACCTGGGTGTGAGCTTCCTTTATTTCGAAGGCCAATCCGTCCCCGCCGGCGGCTTCGCGGACACAAGCTTCGACGGAGACTATTCAGAGGGTTCGCTGTGGTACGGATTCGTGGAACAAAAGGCCACCAGCGGCGAGTTTGTCGCCAACGGAGCGGGGATATTGACCGGCAATCAGGATGTTGCTCCGATCCTCGGCGGCGTGGTGGATTCGGCTCCCAAAATTCCGCGACCGGTCTCAGGATTCTCTCGCCGGCCCAGTCCGCTCGACGTGGGAATTGGCCAGACCTACACCGCCTCCGCATCCGGGCGCTTCCTCATCTTCGACGGGTCGAGCGCCGTGGAGGCGCTCTATCTGGTGTCGCCGGGGAAGGCGTACGCCGTCGATATCAGCGGGGCAATCTGGCAGCCGATCGAGCTGTTTACCAAGCAGTGAGCGCGTGACCGGAATCCGCTGCCGCAGGCGGGGTCAACAGCACTCCGCCGCGGCAGGCGCCCCGGACACATTCGTCGAGAAGAGATCAATGATCCAAGCCACCGATTTCCACAAGGCGCCAGCAAGTGCGGGATCATCGGAATCATTGGCCGACTCGCCCGCGGGAGCAAGCCGGGTCCATCCCGGCGGCGATGAGGCCCGCTCTTCGGCGTTTTGGATTTTGCTTGTGCTCCCGGTGGCTCTGGGAGCGGTCGGACTTTCTTCCGCGCTCCTCAGCCTTTGGGACATCTGGACCAGCGACCCGCTGCGATCGATCGGTTTGCTCATCGTGCTGGCGAGCGTTGTCCTCACTTTGCGCGTATGGCGTCAGTGCAACTGGGAGCTGCATGGCACGTGGTGGGGATTGATGCCGATCGGCGCCGCGCTCGCCATGTCCGTCTTTCGGGGAAAGATCGCCTGGATCGGCGCCATCGATCACTTCAAGTTCGACTTCCTTGCGCCCAAAGTCGCGCTCTATTGCTTCGGCAGCGGCGTGGTGCTTCTCTTCGGCGGAACACGCGTCTGGCGGCAGGCCTGGTTCCCGCTGGCTCTGCTTCTGTTTGCACAACCGGTGCCCACAGTAAGCACGCGGTACATGGACCTTCCCTTGCAGGGTATTTCGGCCCATATCGCCCGCTCCTTCGCCGTCCGGATCGGCTTTGCGCCCACCAATCCCGAATTGCTCCGGCTGATGTTCGCTCCGGATTTCGGCATGTTCATTGCACCGGGATGCGACGGCCTGCGCGGCGCCATCACGATGGGATATCTCGCTCTCATTGTCGGCTATCTCAAGCGGGTCTCGCTGTTGCGATGGGGATCGTATGTCGCCGGAGCTCTCCTGCTGGGATATCTCTTCAACCTCATCCGTCTTTGCGGCCTTGTGATCTATTACCGGGTTGCTCTGGGACACGCTCTGCTGGAACACCTGGCGAAGCAGGCCGACTATGCGATCGGCGGCTTTCTGATCCTGATCGCCGCGAGTCTCCTTTTTCGGGTTGTAATGCGAGATGAGCAGGATCCCCGGATCAAGGTCCGTCCGGATCCCAAAGCGCCGGTCGGCCCCATCCGCAACTCGTCGGTTTATCCGAAGGTGGCCGCGTTCGCCGCGTTGGGGCTTGTCTGCGTCCTCCCCGGATTTCGGGCGATCGAGCATCATCGAAAGAGCCTTGTCGTCACATTTCGCGATGGCGAATTGACGCGCGATCAGCTCAATCATCTTATGCCGCAGCAGATCGGCGCCTACCGGCTGAGCCGAACCTGGCAGGAGGAAGACAACCGCGAACTTCGCGTGGAATTGGCGGCCTATGCCGGTCCCCAGGCGAGAGAATTCACTCTTGGGGTCTGGCTCCTGCCAAGCGAACACTCCATGAATGACAGTTGGCTGGCGCGCGGCGAATGGCCTCTGATGCGACGCGATGTCGTCTTCCCCACTGCCAATGGGCAACCTGTGCTGTTCGATACCGCGTTCTACAGCGACGGGGTGACCGACAGTTTTGCCGGAAACGCCTTTTGCACGCCGTCTTCCTGCCTTCTCTTCCACCGCAAGCCCGCCAGTTACCTGGCGCTCATCGTTGACCCGATCGATTTCAGCACGCGCGGGGAGCGCGCTGTTCCGATCTTCTTCCGCATCGATGTGCCGCACGGCAGCCTGCCGGCCGCGCGCGTGTACGATGCACTCTCTTCGGAGGCTCGCGGCTTTGTGAGTTCGATCGATCTGCCCAACCTCAGTGGCCGCTTCCAGTAGCCCGGCCGGGCCGCGATTTTTGACAGATTCTCATAACCAAATTTAATCACTCCTTAATCTCATTGATCTATTTCAACCGTAGTCTGAGCTTCCAAGGCAAGCGATCACGAAAACCGGAACGCGCACGCTGGTTCTTTGTTCCGCGGACGAGTGAGATCACGGTGTGCTTGCCTGTCCACGTTATCCCTCCCTCACCTTGTGGAAAACACCCGCCTCCAGGCGAGAATGGCGAAGCCTTGTCCCGAAAGCACGTTGAAGTCGGTCCCGGGCCGGGCGGATCCGCGACGCACTGGTATGCGGTGTATACCGCGCCTCGCCATGAGAAGAAGGTGGCCGCTTATCTCGACGTCCGTGAAATCGACCATTACCTGCCTCTCTATGGTCTTGCCCGGCGATGGAAGGATGGTTCGCGCGTTACGATCCACGAACCGCTCTTTCCCAACTATGTTTTTGTGCGCATGCCGTTGCTTCATCGGGTGCAGGTTCTGACCGTACCGGGCGTGCTCTGGATTGTGGGGTCGCGAGGGCCCGAGCCGCTTGCCGAGGATGAAATTGAAATCCTGCGGACCGGACTGCAGGGCCGCCAATGCGAGCCGCATCCGTTTCTCACCGTCGGAGAGCGGGTGCGTGTCTGCCGGGGTCCGCTCTCCGGCGCCGTTGGAATTGTGGCGCGGATCAAGAACGGGTTGCGGCTCGTGATCACGATGGAGATGCTCATGCGCAGCGTGGCCGTCGAGGTGGACGCCGCCGATCTTGAAGCCGTGAGAGCAGGGACCGATTTGCCCCGGAAAGGGCCGGCGACGGCCTCGCAGCGATTGCCGGAAGGATACGCGGCGGGCGCATGGGCGGAGGCGCGCTGATGAACAGGGTTCTTTTCGCCATTCTCTTCGTGCAAATTGCCGCGGCCTGCGCCTGGCCCATCCGATCGCAGGCTCCACAGTCGGAAGCGCAGGCGAACGGAGAGATCTGGGCGGCAAATCTCGGCGACGAGGCTGTGGGGCCGGACGACCTGATCTACATCACGGTCGAAGGTTCTCCGGAACTGACGCGGAGCTATCGCATCTCGGCCGAGGGCGCGATCACATTGCCGATTTCGGATGCCGAGTTGAAGGTCGCGGGCCAAACGCCGCCGGTTGTCGCCAGGGCGGTCGCGCGAAGCCTTGTTGAGGATCACGTCCTCGTCGCGCCCGTTGTTTCCGTTGCCGTGCTCGACTACCGCAGCAGACGAGTGAGCGTGGTGGGCGCGGTTCGCTCGCCGGCTGTCATGCCCGCGGTCGGCAACCTGAGACTGCTGGATGCCATCGCGCATGCGCAGGGAATCGCGCCGGAAGCCGGTCCGGAACTGATCGTGACGCGGAACGAAAGCGCCGGCCACGCCGCCGGGCCGATCCGCATTCCGATCAAGGATCTGCTTTCGGGGCAGGATCCGGAGTTGAATCTCATCCTGCACGGCGGCGAAGAGATTCGGGTGCCCGAAGCGCCGAAGCTTTTCATTGTGGGCAATGTGCGCAACCCAGGCGCGTATCCGCTCAACGAAATGGGTGGAACCACGCTGCTCAAGGCTCTCGCCATGTCGCAGGGAGTGCTTTCGTTCACCGCCAGGAACGCCTACGTGTACCGCGAGAGTGCAGGCTCCGGCCGACAGGAGATTGCGGTGCCGCTTCGCGAGATTCTGCACCGCAAATCGCCCGACATTGGCCTGCTTCCCAACGATATTCTCTATATTCCCGAGAACACCAAAGCCCACCTCAGCGCGGATGTGCTCGACAAAATCGCCAACTTCGGCGGTTCGACTGCGTCCGGCCTGATCATCTGGCGCTAAAATACAACGCCTTCCCATCCTGAATCATGGATAAAAGCACCGAGTTGCGAACGATCGACGTACCGCGCGTGCGGGCGCCAATGCCGCCGTCTCCTCCCCTGTTTACTGTCCTCGATCCGGCGCCGCCGGAGGGCGGCGGTTCGCTGGCGGAACTGATTCGGGTGCTGAAACGCCAGCGCTGGAAGCTTCTCGCCTTTATTGCGACAGGGTTGGCCGCTGCCGTTGCAATGCAGTTCACCATTCCCAGCCTTTATGAGGCGACGGCACTGGTCAAAATCGATCGTCACCAGGCAACCGTCGTCGCGGATCAAGGCCAGCAGCCGGATACGGCCGATGACATGGATCAGATCGTGACGACGCTCGTTGAGCTGGCGAAGTCCGATCCGGTGCTTCGGCCGGTCGCCGAGCGGTTCGACCTGCTCGATGCCGAGAAGCAATCGAAGGGGCTATCCGGCGAGAAGCGGGAGAGATTGCGCGAGGCTCCGGTCGAGCTCCGGCGCCTGCAGGTTACCAGGCCGCCAAACACCTATCTCCTGCGGATCACCTATCGTGCGACCAGCCCGGAGCTGGCGGCCGAGGTCGCCAACGCGATCGCCCAATCGCTGGTCCTGCACGCCAACGACAGCGGGGCGCGGTCCCTCCAGCAGGCGGCCGGTGCGGTTGACCAGGGATTGCAATCGTTGCGGTCGCGGATGGATCAGTCGAACCGCGAGCTTGCCGACTACGAAAAACAGCTCGGCATCGTGGACGCACAGCATGCCAGCATGGGCGGCACGCGGCTCGAGCAACTCGACGCCGAGCTGACGGCGGTGCAGGCCGAGCGCGCCAACAAGGAGTCGATTCTTCAGGTGCTGAACAAGTCCGGCACGCTGGCCACGGCGGAAGCCATCGAGTCGTTGCGCTCGATTCCCGACACGCCGCTGGATCAGGCCGTGGCTCGCCTCGATGCCGCGCGGCAGCAGTTTGCCGCGGCCCGCTCCTTCTACGGCGAAAACCACCCCGAATATGCGAAGGCCCGGCAGCAGGTGGAGGAGCTGACAAGGCAGTTGAACGAAATGATCGCCGACACCCGCCAGCGCGCGAGCGCGGCCATGGCACAGGCAAAGGCCCGGGAGAGCAGGCTGCTTGTTCTCGTTGCCGCTGCCCGATCGCAGGTGGACGGCCTGCACGGGCCGGGGCACGAGTACGAGCAGCTTCTGAGCCAGACCGAGAGCGATCGGAAACTCTACGATAGCCTTCTCGATCAGAGTCTGGTCGCAGGCATCAACCGGCCCTTCGATGACGCGTCGCTGCAGCTTTATGCCGAGGCGCGTCCCCCCATACGGCATGTCTTTCCCCGGCTGAGTGTCGATCTGCCTGTGGCCTTGATCTTGTCTGCGCTGCTCGGCATTCTTGCGGCGGTGCTGGCCAACGCACTCGATACGACCTTCGAAAGGCCGGAAGATGTCGCCGAACAACTGCGCATCGACGTCCTCGCCGCGGTGCCGAGCGCGCGGCGGCTCCCTCCTATTACCCCTCCCCCTCCGTCCATGTTCGGCGTCAAAATCCCCGCTCAGGAAGCGTCGCAATCGACCGCTCGATTCATGGAAGCGATTCTCACCTTACGCACGGCGGTGAATCTGGCCGTCGATGAGGGCAGATTGCGTTCGGTCGCCATCACCAGCGCGCTGCATGGCGAAGGCAAGTCGACGACCGCGGCGCAACTGGCGCGCTCGCTGGCGCAAGTGGGCAAGAAGGTGCTGCTTGTCGAGGCCGACATGCGGCGGCCGGCCATGCACAAGGCCTTCGATGTGGCTGTAACGCCGGGTTTGGCCGAAGTCCTCCAAGGTCAGCAGACCTGTGGAGACGCTGTCGTCGCACTCGATCCGCCGGGCCTGTTTCTGATTCCGGCAGGTCCGCCCACCCATCAGGCAGCCAATCTCATCAGCGTCGGATTTTCCGCGATGCTGGCCAAGTTGTCACGGGATTTCGATCTCACTCTGATCGACTGTCCGCCCATCCTCGGCGCCGCCGAGGCGCAGGAGATCGCCGGCACTGCCGATGGCGTGCTCATGGTCATCAAGGCCAGCGGCACGCCCGGCAAAGCCGTTTCCGCGGCGCTCTCCTCGCTGCTGCGCAACCGGGCGCAGGTCATCGGAATGGTCATGAACCAGGTTCGCGGTTTCGACTCCGAATACGGTTATTACTACCATGCGACCGGCTCCAGAAAAGGCATCAAGCGCGTGCGCGCGTAATCAATACATGTGGCAATTGAAAGCTCTCTTCCGCCGTCGCGGCGGGCCATTGCTGCTGGTCGGTATCGCCCTGGCCACAAGCGGCCTCTTCAAGGTCGCGGCATTCGCTCGCGAAGCGTTCATCGCGGACAAGTTCGGCCTCACCGCGATTACCGATGCCTACTTCGCGCTGCAGCAACTGCCGATGACCTTCGCCAGCTACATGTGCGGAGCCTTCACACTTGCCTTCGCTCCCGCCTTCGCGGCAGCACGCCGCCAAGGGTCCACCGTCGACTGGCTTCCCGGGCTTGCGTATCTGGGCATTCTCGCCGGAGCTTTCTGCACGGGCCTGATGCTGGCAACGGCGCCGCTGCTTCTGCGCGCGATTCACAGTAATGGATCGGCGAACGCATCGGGCACGCTCAGGATTCTCAGTGTCTGCTTCGTGCCCGTGGTCTGCATCGGCATCTGGGCTGGAATCTGCACGGCGCACGGCCGGAACATTTCCAGCATGACCATGACGGGGTTGCCGTTTCTGGTCATGACCCTGTGGCTCATCGGTCTCTACGCCGCGGGAGCACTGAACGATCTCAGCCTTCCCGTCTCCATGGCCGCGGGCTTCTGGCTGGTTGGCCTTTATGCGCTCATCCGCATCGTCGCGTTGCAGCCGGCGTCGTTTCTCCGCGCGCCGGTCTTCATCTGGAGAGTCCGCGATTTCCGCGCCTTCGTGCGCCAGCTCGGGGCGTCCTCGCTGGAAAACGCCGGCTTCGCAGCAAATCAGCTTCTTATCATCTACTCGATGTCGCGCTCCGGAGTCGGAATCGTCTCGGCGAACAACTGCGCGATGCGGATCGGCCTGCTCGGCTATACGTTGATGGCCATGCCCATGGCGCAACTCGTCCAGGCCAGGCTTTGCGCTACGCCCGATCCCGACCGGCCGGCGAGTTTCCGGCGCTGGCTCCCCGCCGTCGTCGTGCTCACCGCCCTGTTCGGCGCGGCTCTCTTTGTCCTCCGTTATCCGATCATCCGCACCGTCTACCTGCATGGCAGGTTTCAGAACGCCGAGCTGCAAGCCGTGGCGGGCCTTCTTCCAGCCTGGATCGCATATGTTGCCGTGATGTCGATCAATACGGTGATCGCGCGCTACCTGTTTATTCAGACGCGCGGAGCAACCTATGTGCGCAGACAACTGATCGCCTACGCTGCAGCCTGCCTCTTTCGCCTGGCTTCGGCCGGCCGCTTCGACCCCGCCTGGGCCATCTGGAGCTCCGCTGCGGCGGAGGGCTGCGCAGTGCTGCTGAATCTCCGCGGTTGCCTTTCCCTGCGCGCGCAGCCGGAAGCTGCCTCCTCTGTTCCGGCGGCAGCGGAGGCCGCAGGATGAGCGCGCCCGGCTACTCGCGGAGCCTGATGCTCTCGCAGGCGATTATGCTGCTGGCGCCCGCCATGCTGGGTGTGTTCTGGCCGCTGTATGCCTTCAATCGCGATCTGGCGATACCCCTTCTCCGGCCCGTCCTGCTCACGAGTTCGCTGCTGCTTGCGCTGCTGTGGAGCGGCAAGCCCGCCACCAGGGCCGAGCGGCAACTCGGCGCCATGATGGCAGTCCTCGTCGCCGCCATGCTCGTACCCAGTCTGCTCGCCACCGATCCGGCCCGCGCTCTGAGGGAATGGCTGAAGCTGGGCCTGATGGCCGCTTACTGCATCTCCTTCGCTCGGGCGCTGCGCCATCGCGGTGCGGCGCGACTCTACGGCATCGGACTGGCCGTTGCGGCATGCATCATAGGCGCTTTGCTGATGGCAACGTATGTCGCGCACATGGGTATGACCTTCCCCACTTACGAAGCTGTCCGCTACCACTACAAGGCCGTCGCCATCAACTCCGGCGTCATGGTCAATCCGGCGGCGTTCAGTTGCATCTTTTGCTTCCTGTGCGCGCTGTGCATTCTCCGCGCAAGCAAGCTTCTCCGGATCATTGGAACAGGCCTGCTGATCGTCTGCAGTGTATTCACGGGAACCCGCATGCCGCCCCTGGCCACGGCCGCATCGGTTTTTCTCATCGTCCTGATCGCCGGGTTGCGAAGCCGGAGGCTGCCCCTGCGCGTTGTCGCGTGGATGTTCGTCTTCTGCGCCTGCGCTACGCTCGTGATCGGGGTCTTTTCCGCCGGCGGCGAAGCGGTCTTCCGCACCATGTCGAAAGCATCGGAGGGCCGCTGGGATGTCTGGTCCGTGGCCTTCGCCAAGTTCACTGAGCGGCCGCTCTTCGGCTATGGCTACGTCTCATGGCGCGATGACCTTGTGTCGCGGCTTCCGGGCGAATACAAGATGACGCGCGAGATCGCCGAAATGATCGCCGGTGGCTATCACAACGAATTCATGACCGCGCTCGCCGAGCAGGGCATCTTCGGCACCGCCGCTGTCCTGGCGCTGTTCTGGTTTGTGCTGCGCTGCGGCTGGAAGCTCGCATTCGAGAAGCGGACGGCCTGGAAATGCGGAGGCTGGGCGCTTTTTGCCGGAATATTCCTCATCCTGCGCGCGAATGTTGAAGTCCCTGGGCTTTTCGGCTATGCGCAGGAGCCGGCCGATTTCCTTGCTTACGCGTTCCTCGCCGTCTTGGTCGCCGGCCTTTCGGCAGAAGAGGACCACCTCAGGCAAGCCGCGGCCGCTTCAAGCCGCGCCACTGGCCGGCTCCAGCGGATTCGGGCGGTGACCTCATTTGTCCACCCCCGCGCGATCTCGCAGTCCGCACTGAACGACTGACCCTCGACATGGAAAAATCGCCGCCGCTCGAACACTTGGATTCGCTGGACGGCCTTCGCGGCTTGCTGGCGGTGTGGGTCGTCGACGGCCACGTCTGCCACTACGCGGCGATGAAACTCGTCCCGATGCTTCGATCGCCGAACTATGC
>JASHQQ010000234.1 GCA_030039035.1 Acidobacteriaceae bacterium
CGAGGGTGACGCCGGCCTTCTTCAGGCCGTTGATCAGTTGCGAGTAGCTGGTGCCGTTCTGCTTGGCGGCGGCGGCAATGCGCACGATCCACAGCGAACGGAACTGGCGCTTCTTCTGGCGGCGGCCGGCGTAGGCGAACTTCAGCCCGCGCTCCACGGCCTCCTGCGCCGCCTGGTAAAGCTTGGATTTGGTAAGAAAATATCCGCTCGCCCGGTCGAGAATCTTCTTGCGGCGGTCGTGCCGTTTGGTTCCACGTTTCACGCGTGGCATGGTCGGTTCTCCTTTTCGCGTTCGTATCCAGCGGCTGGAGGCAGGAGGCGCGGCACTTTTCCAGAGCGGCGCCGTGAACCTCTTCACTCGCTATATCAAGCCCGATGTCTCGCCGCTGCCAACGCATCTCGCAACGGCGGGGGCTGTTTGGCCCATCGATTCCCGTGTCATGTTACCGGTCCGAAGTTCTGTCCCGCGCAGTGGTCAGGCGTAGGGAATCATGCGCGCCACCTTGGCGTAGTCGCCATCGGAAACCAGCACGGTCTTGCCGAGCTTCCGCTTCACCTTCGGCGACTTGGAAGACAGGATGTGGCGCACCTTCGTCTGGCCGCGCTTGATCTTGCCCGTGGCCGTCTTGCTGAAGCGCTTGGCCGCGCCCGAATGGGTTTTCAACTTTGGCATCTTGTTCTCCCGATTTCCCGATCCCGGCGGGCCCCGCTTTCACAGTGGGCCCGCGGAAGCTGCTCGTTACACAGCCCTTCACCGCTGCACTGAGGTCTCCACCAGTATACCTGAGCGTCGGTTTTGGCGCCATGAAAGCGGATCGGAGCTCCGCTCCGTGAGTAAGCAAGTGCATCCGGGCAAAGGGAGTACACTGGCCTCGAGGCGCCGCCATGTGCCGGAGAATCGGACTTTGGGCTCTCGCCGGACTTGCCATAGCCTGCTTCTGGGTCATCTTCAGCCTGATCGTTTCGCGCGGCGTCAATTTCGGCCACTGGACGATCACGGCCATTTCGGCTCCTGCTTCGCTCCTCCGTAACCGGCCTGTCACCTGGTATGAGTTCATCCTGCTCAACGCCGCGATTTACGGACTGGTCGGCCTGGCGGTTGAACCATTCTTCCGACGACTCCGTCCAAGCCACTGACCTGTTGTGTCGTACCGCTGGCTCCCGGTCCCTTGCTCAAACTGGCAGATACCTATTGCTTGCCGGCGGGACCGGGGAGCCCGGCCACGGTTTCCAGGCGCTCCGTCTCATAGCCACGCCGCTTGGCGACGACCCGGTAATCGAAGGCGATGCTTGCCCTTCCTCCGCCGAGTTCGCGGACTTCGAAACCCTTCGCATCGCGACGCGCCACATAGAGTCCGCGGCAATTGCCGAGCGGCGTCAAAAAGACGTGATACCCGATGCTGCTGTTGACCGTTTCGAGGAAGGCGGCATCAATCGTAACGCGGGCCACGCCATTGTGAAGTTGCGCCGAGCCGAAATCCTCGAACCAGCTCTCCGGCGACTCCACGGCATGAACGGCAACCATGCGGCCGTCGGCGGCCGGAACGATGGCATTCTTGTTTCCCGTGACGTCGATTGAGCCGTCAATGGTGAGGGTGTCTCCGCTCAGGGTGACCGTTCCGCCGGGGGCGCCGGCAAGGGCTCCGGCGGTAGTGAGGACGACACTGCTCGAATTCAGCTTCACGGAAGAGTTGGTTGCGATCACGTTGCCGCTGATGGTCGAGTTGGAGAGAGTCAGTGTACCGGAGCCGCCGATGAGGATATCTCCTCCATTGACACTGTTGGCCGGTTGAAGAGCCGTGGAGAAGTTCAAATCCCCCGTGGCGCCGCCGTTCGCCCCGTTTCCCGTTTCGATGTCGATATTGCCGCCATTGGTGGCGGCGCCTGGTACGTTGTTTCCGCCTCCTGAGCCCAGATCCAGTTCGCCGCCGTCTCCGTTCGAATCGCCAGAGTCAACCTCAATTGCAGCTCCATCGCCAAGGGCGCCGGTGCTGGTCCCCGTCGGGCTGTTTCCGCCATTCACGAGTACGGATTGGCCCGTGTTCCCGGTGATCTGCAGACCCTGGTTGCCGCTGATGTTGACCGAGCCACTGCCGCCGGTCAGGTCCAACGCGCCTCCGGTCGCGCCTTGCAGGTTCACGATGCCGCCGCCTGACCCTCCGGCTCCGCTCGCGCTGATGTTGAGCAAACTCCCGCTTGCGCCGTTTGCCTGAAGGAGCGTTGTCGCGGCGTTGCCGCCGGCGCCATTGATCTGGACGGCGGGAAGGTTGGAGCCCGCGCCCTGCGTGAGATTCAAATACGGCGAACTCACGCCGCCGCTGAATGTGCTGGCAGCGGCGCCGGTTACGCCCAGGGCACCGATCGACGCACTGGTCGCAGTAAAGCCATCGAACGATAGCTGGCCCGAAAAGGTGTTATTGCCCGTCCAGGCGCCGTTTCCCGCGTATGTGCCAACCACCGCCGGGTCGACCGAGAGGGTGTTGTTGCCGCTGAGTTTGATTCCCAGGCCTGCAGCGATGGCCGTGGTGCCGGGAAACGTTTGGCCCGAAGCGAAGGTGATGATGCCGTTGCCGGCGAAGGATAGACCGGTAGGCGAGAAGGTATTGCCGTTGGAAGAACTCAGGAAGTTCAGTTGCGCGGATGGGGTTGCCGTGTTTGCGCCCGTGGGCGCAGCCTGCAAAGCGAGCGTCGGAGCTTCAGTGGCCCCGGCATTGTTGGCGACGGATGTCTGAAAACCCAGAGGAGTCGAAGGAAACGACAGCGTAGTGCTTCCACTGCCCGTCGAGCCCAGGAACGTAGTGCCTCCGTTGCTCGTGCCGAGGAAGATGTTGTCTCCACTGGCCGGGCCGATGAAGATCGTCCCGCTCGCAGTACCGGAACCTCCAATGCTGATTTCGGCCCGACTCGTATTCGGCGTGCTGCCGCCGGCAGACAAGCTGAGCGCGTTGCCGGTGATCGCGACGGTTCCCTGGGGACTGCTGAAGCTCAGGGCGTTCCCGCTACCGGTACCGGTAAAAGTCATTCCGTTTGCCGTCGAATTCATGCTGCCATTCTGGAAGGTAACGCCGCCCGTGTTGCCGGAGGAATCGCTGTAGGTCGTCTGACCCGGGAGGAATGTAGTGCCGGCGGAGGAGGATCCATTGAAGACGCTGATATTCGCAAAGGAGTTGTTGCCGACGAATGTGGTGTTTCCCGAGAACGAGGCATTGCCGGCAGAGATGCTCGGCGTGGTGAGGGCGCCGCCGCTGCTGAGAGTGACGTTGCCCTGAAAATCCTGGCTTCCGAAGAAGGTGTTTTTCACCGGAGCTCCGGAAGTTCCCAGTAGCGCCAGGTTCCCCGTGGTGAGCGTCGAGCCGTCGGCGAAGCCGATGGAAGGGAGCGGGCCACCTGCCGGTTCCCTAAGAAGAAGGTTGCGGTAAAGCCATAGCGCGGAGGATCCCCCTCCACCTGCATTGGCGATGCTTTTGCCAGCCGCGGCCGTGCCGCCGAGGCCCAGGACTTCACCTTTGGCGTCCCGGATCTCAAACGTCGGGTCGACGTCATTCAGGGGATCGATGATCACCCCACCATTGAGGTTGAGCGTGCCATACAGATTTTGCGTTAGCGGATTTGCCGCCGTGCCGAGCCTTGCGAATTCGTTGGCGGCGAAGCCAGCGCTTTGAAACGAGCCGTCGGGAAAATAGATGCCGTGGCCCGTTCCGTCAATCTTGACATTGCCGGAGAGATCCAGGGTCTGCGTGGGCTTCGTGGTGCCGATGCCGATGAAGTTGCCGCTCTGGTACAGCAAGGAATTGCCAAGTGCGGACTGGCTGAAGAACCTGGCCAGATAGCCCGGCGTGCCGGAGCCGGTGATGGAGCTTGACTGCGGCGAAGCTTTGCTCGCCGCGGCCGCATTGGCGGCGGTCCCGTCGCCAGGCGGTGCGGCGAGAGCATATTCCGAGGCCGGCCTTCCGGCGAGTGTCTGGGCGTCGGCTGCGCGGAGGGCATACGGCACGCTGACCAGCAGAACGCGAGGTTGCTCCACGAAGCCGGAACCTTCAATGCCCAGCCAGCGCGGCTCGGACGTGAGAAAAAGCTCCACGGGAACGCCGCCGCTCTTCGAGCCGAGGGGAACGGTGAAGCGGCCCTGTTCGTTGGGAGTCACACGTTGAATTTCCGTCCAGAGCGCGCTGCCGCCTTCCGCGTCGCCGTAAATGGCGAAGATAACCTCGGCGACGGAAGTGACAGGGCGGCCTGCGGAGTCCTTGAGCGTGCCGCTGAAACTGATCCATTCGGGAACTCCGCTCTGGAGCGCGGGAGCCGATTGAGGGTCAGCGGGCTGCGCGGCCGCGTGAAGAAACGGGAGGATCAGGATGCAGGCCAATACACCGATACGCTTGCTCATGATGGTTTCTCCTGTTGGACCTGGTTGGCCGGATGGAAACCTGTGGGTGGGCAACGATTCTAGCGCACCATGAAATGCGGAGTCTACGGGAATTGGCGCGGCCGGCCCTGGCGGGCCGGGTGGCTCAACGAAGGCGGTTCCTCAATAACGACGGAGTCATCGGTTCGCCGGGATCGATTCGCTCACGTTGCGGCGGGGTCGACCCTGTGCGGTTACCGGGCGGGGGTCGGTGCGGATTGCGGACCGCCGGTCGCGGCAAAGTTCTTCCCGATGAACTCCACCAGTCGCTGGCGGGCGTCGAAGCCGTGCCACGGCTCCGTTGACGGACGCCCGAAGAAACCGATGGCCAGCGGCCCGTGGTTTTCGCGCGGATACGTCACCAACTCCACCGCCACCCCTTCCTGGCGCAGGGCGCGGTACATCTCCTCGGACTGGCCGACCGGGTCGGTGGTATCGCTCTGGCCCTGGATGAGCATGAACGGAGTCCTGGCATGAGCGGCGCCGGAGAGCGGACTCTGCTTCCATGCGTCGTCGAGGTGTTCCCAGGGTTTGCCAAAATACCAGCGGTCGTACCATGATCCGCTTTCGGTGCCGTACTCGCTGAACTGGTCGATGACGGGCGCGCCGCTGACAATGGCCCTGAAGCGATCGGTCTTGCCTTCGACGAACCCGGCCATCTCGCCGCCGTAGCTGTAGCCGATGAGCGCCATGCGCGAGGGATCGACGGGATATTTCGCCAGCACGGCGTCCACGCCTGCCATGACGTCCTGGTAATCGCCGCCGCCCAGATCGTTCTTGTTGGCCGCGGCGAATTTCACTCCATAATTCGACGAGCCGCGCGGGTTGGGGTGCAGGACGGCCCACCCCTGGCCAACGAGAAAATCGGCAAAGACGTCGTGGCGGTCTTCCCAGGCGCCAAACGGTCCTCCGTGGACATCGACGACGAGCGGGACCTTCGCGCCTTCCGCGTGGTCCGGCATGCAGAGCAGGCCTTCGACGGTAAAGCCGCCGCTCTGCCAGCGAACCAGTTCCGGCTTCGCGGTGCGCAGGTGCTCGGGTTCGAGCGCAGGCGATTGCAGCGCGCCGCAGGTATCGCCGAGGTGCTGGGCGTAGCAAAGCTTTTCGGGTTCACCGCCGCTGTCGGCGACCCATACCCAGCCGGTCTGGTTGCGATTGGTGTTCAGCCCGGTGACGACGGAGGCGTGCAGGTCAATCGGATCCGGCTCGCGGCTGCCGGCCAGCGAGAGACGAACCGGCGTCAGATGCGTGCCCATGCCGGCTTCGGCGATCAGCGAGCCATCGGCAGCGAAGAAGAGCGCCATGCCGTTCAACTGGCCGTTGAAGCCGGACGACAGCGGAACGATTTTTTCACCCGGGCTCTCCTTGGGCAGGGCAAACAGCTCGTCGTAGCCGGGCGGCGCGTCCTCGGGTGTCTTGGCGGAGAAGACGATCGTGCCCTCGTCGGGCGACCAGGCCATGGTTCCGACGGTGGGCGGGATGGCACTCAGGCTCGAAGGATGGTCCGGATTGGCCGCGTCGACAAGGAACGCTTTTGCGGCAGGACCCAGGTCGGAGAGATCGTTCGGCGGCTCGGTGAGCACGAGCAGGCGATCCGACGCCTGGGACCATTTCGCGCCGCGCACGTCGGGCGGCACCGCGACGTTCCTGAGGGCGCCGTCGATCGAGCCATCCGGCTTCAGCGCGGCCAGATAGAGCCGCGTCATGTGCTTTCCGTTGTTCACCCACTCGGCGTCGGCTTTGGCGTCCTTTTCTTTCTTCTCGCCCGGCGTTTCGGGGTCACGCGCCCAGAGGGCGAGCCATTTGCCGTCGGGCGAAGGCGCGTATCCGCTCACATCGATGGGCAGCGCCTCGGGCGATGCAGGTTTCTTTTCCGCATCGCCACCAGCGTCCTTCTTTTCGGCAGATTCGTCTCCATTCCTTTTCTCTGCGGGCTTTTCCGCGCCGGGCGGCGGAATGGCATCCTTCTCTTTCGACTCGTCGACCGCAGGCATCACCTTCAGATCGTACGGCGAGCCTTCGCCGCCGCGCAGGTCGAGGCGGAAGAGCTGCGTATGCTCGCCGCGCCGGGCTACGAAGTAGATCGCCGATCCGTCCGGCGCCCACTGCGCGCCGCGCTCTCCGCCCTTTTCCGCCGGCGGCGAAAACGTGATCTGGCGAGCCGGCTCTTGGCCATCGCTCGCTGCCAGCCACAGATGCGCCTTGGCGCCGTCGGCGGTCGAATCGGTCACCGTAAACAGCACCTGTCTGCCATCGGGCGAAAGCAGCGGCAGGCCCATCGACTTGATGTGGCGCAGGTCTTCGTTGGTGGGGTAGTGGGGCTGAGTGGCCGAAGGCGAGGACGCGCCGGCATTCTGGCCGGGAACGACGGAGGGTGCCGCGAAAAACGGGACAAAGCACGCGAGGGCGCGGAGCGCGGAGCCGGCCGATGAAATTCGCATGGCGAAAGCATACACGGGCGAAGTGCGATCGTTCGGCAAAATCCGCGAAATGGCTATGGCAGTTCAGGAAATAGTGTAGCCGGAGAAAGATAGCCAAGTCGATGCGACCAACAGGGAGCGGCGACCTTGAGCACCCTGCAAGCGGACACACTGTCTCCTGAACGGCTCTGGAGCGCCCGGCTTTGCGGAAAGGGAGGATCTGCCACGCGTGCCGCGCGGATTCGCCGGAGCCGTGGATTTGGAACTTTACCGGCGGCCGGCTCCATCGACTCGGCGATCCGCGGCCTCACAAACGATCGGCCCGGCGCGCCACGAAGAGCCCATAGACGAAGTTACCCGAGCGAAACGCCGCGCGCAGGGCGCGAAATGCGTTGAGGTAGTCCAGAAATCCCATCCCCATTCTTGCGGCGAGGGCCCAGATGGACTCGTCGGCGATGATGCTCAAACCGAGATCCCAGGTTTTCGCGCATTGTTGCGTCAATACCTCGCGATGCCCGATGGCGAGACCGCTCGCGGCAAGATAGGATTCGTATTCGTCCATGGTTTCGAGCTCGCACAGCATTCCCCGCTCGATGGGAGCGATGCATTTGCGCGTCTGGGCGGCGGAAAGGCCGGGCCGCTTGAACCAGTCGGTAAACGCGAAAACTCCGCCGGGTTTGAGGAACTGCGCCGCGCGGCGGAAAAACTCTTTCCGGTCGTAATAGTGGGAGATCGATTCAATCGACCAGAGGACGTCGAATGGTTGCGCGAAATGCATCGCCTCGGCGTCCATCAGAAGGAACTCGGCGTCCACCTTCGCGTCGGCGGCGGCGGTGCGAGCCATTTCCACCTGCGCGGGGGAATTGGTAATGCCGATCGGCCGGACATGGTACTTCCGCGTCAGGTAAAGGCTGCTGGCGCCGATGCCGCAACCGATGTCGAGTACGCGCCAACCCTCCTCCAGTTTCGCCCGGCCGGCCAGGTGCTCGATGAGTTGCTCCTGCGCCTGCTCCTTTGACTCGTCGCCTCGAATCCAGTATCCGTGATGGAGATGCTCGCCCCAGAACGAGCGGTAGTAGGAAGTAATGACGTCGTAGTGCGCGGCAACCTTTTGCTTGTCGTTGGGGCGCGTGACGCCGTCCGGACCGCGGAGCGCGGTGGAGATCATAGGCCTGGCTCTCCGTGCTGGGACTCCAGTCGTAGCGACAGGGTAACAGGCGGGGAACGGGCGGCCAACGCTGATGCCGGGCCGCGACCTGGGGAGAACCGCAGAAGGCGGGATGCGTCAGGCTTGCGGCGGCGGAGCGCCCGGAGCCTGCGGTGGGGCCGGCGGCTTCGGCCTGGGCGCGTCCTGCTTCTTGTTGGGCGCGAGAATGGCGTGGAGGATCGGACCCTCCATGCGCGGCACAAATTCCACCACGCCGGCTTCGCCCACGTCCTGGATGAGCCGGTTGATGATGTTGTAGCCCAGCTCGCGGTGCGCCATCTGCCGGCCGCGGAAGCGCAGGCTCGCCTTCACCTTGTCCCCGTCGTTGAGAAAACGGACCGCCTGGTTCTTTTTGGTCTGGTAGTCGTGCTCGTCCACGGTGACGGAGAACTTGACCTCCTTCACCGTGATAACTTTCTGCTTTTTGCGGGCGGCGCGCTCGCTTTTTTCCTTCTCGTAAAGGAAGCGTCCGTAATCCTGGATGCGGCAAACGGGCGGCACGGCGTTGGGCGAGACTTCCACAAGATCCAGGCCGCGCTCGCGGGCGATTTTCAGCGCCTCGTAAGGCGGCAGAATGCCCAACTGCTCGCCATTTTCGTCGATTACGCGCACTTCGCGGGCGCGGATGCGATCGTTGATGCGGGTAAAGGACTTGGCCGAACGCTTGTCGAATGCGATGGGGATGCCTCCCACGGCCGCCCGCGCTTGCATTGGGTCCGCAAGGACCGCCGCAGGCCCGTGAACAGGGCAAGTATAGCATTGTTGCGGTTTTGAGAGCCCCGTCGCGACCCGCGACCGATGGACCCATGGGAATGGAAAATGTCTCTTCCCGACGATCCAATGCCGGACCATCGAACCGTCGCGCGGCGTCGGGGATCCGACCTGGCCGCCGCTTCAAACCAGATGCGAAGCGATGGTCGATTCCGGGCGAATGGGCGGCTCGGGATCGGGACTGGAGATTTCGGAACCGGAAGCCGTGCGGGCAACGATCTTCTCCACCGCAGCCTCCGCGCCGTCGCAACCGGCCGGAACCTGAAGCCGGAAGGAGTTGTTGCCGATGGGCGTCATTTCCAGCACCATGGGCAGCCGGCAGGTCCTGGTGCGAAGGATTTTGAATTCCAGCCAATCGCGGAGCCGGCGGTCGCAGATCTCCGGCCGGCCGAGCCAGAACTCCGGCGGCAACGGGCAATCAATGCACAACTCGCCGAGTTGCAGCTCGATGGCTACGGTGTTTTTGGGGATATGACGCCGAACGTCTTCCTTCCGCAGAAGAAGTCCGGAGACTCCTCGTCCGCTGGATTGCGTTCTGACCACCATGACATGCCTTCGAGCGCCGGGCGCCGGATGTTGGTCAGCCGATCAGGAAGCGGATCAGGCAGTGGGCCTGCCGGCGTGTACGGCGCAAACCGGGGGTTCGCGCGCTTCGGCCGATGGTGAATTCGCTTTGATCGTGGGCTGCTTTTGGCCCGATGTCAAGGTATTTCCCAGGTGGAAAAGTTGGCGAATTGGTGACGCCTCGCCGAACGCCGTATACGGCTCCGGATTCGCGGGGGGCCTTTCCGCTCTTTCGAATTCTTGCTCCGGAACCGAGGCTGGTCAGATCAGGCTTTCAGCGACAGCGGGTTCGCGGAAGGCAAGACGGCCGGACGAATTGCCGTCGATTGACTGGCGGGAGGCCACGGACAGCCGCTGCGGCGCCGAGGGCTGCGCGCGCTTGAACTGCTTGCTCAATGCCAGCCCCTGCTGCTGGTACGACGAGCCAATGTTGCCGCCATAGACCTTGTCCGGCACGGCGGCCATCCGATAGTAGTTGAGCCGGCCGACGAACTGGTCGTCCTCGAGCAGGATCGGCATCTGGCTGGCGCGCACTTCGAGCACCGCCCGCGTGCCGGGAATCTCGCCGGAGGCGCCATAGCCGAAGCCGGGATCGAAGAAGCCCGCGTAGTGGACGCGGAACTCCTGCGTGGCCAGGTCATAAGGGAGCAGTTCGGCGGCGAAACCCGGCGGAACGCGCACCCGCTGCCGCGACGCGAGAAGGTAGAATTCGCCCGGCTCGAGAACGCACTGCAACTTGCCGTTGCGAAAGATCGGATTCCAGAAGTCGGCGATCTCGTAGTGGTCGATCCGGCTCAGATCGATCGGCGTGGAGGTTTTCCGGGCCTGATAGGCGACGATGCCCGACTCGTTGCCCTGCAGATCGACCGTCAGACGCAGGCCGCGGTCGACATTGGCCTGCGCGGAATCCTCGTCGGCGTCGATGAGCGGATCGACCTGGTCGAGTTTGCGCAGGGCGCGATCGCCGGCGAAGATATGCCGCCCGCGAGCCAGTCGCAACTGGTTGAGTCGCAAACCCTCCTGAACGAGAATGGGAAACGTCTGCGAGACGACCTCAATGTAGAGCCGCCCGCTGTAGCCGCGGCGCACGCGCTCGAATTCGTCGCCCACGTCGGTGATCAGGCGCGTAAAGATATCGAGCCGGCCGGTCGTGCTCTTGGGATTGGCAATGCCGAAGACATCGGGTGGAAGATCGAGGCACTCCTCGAGCGGAACAACGTAGATGAGACCGGGATAGAAGAGCGTGGGATTCGAGATATCGATCTTTTGCCGCAACATGCCGTTGGCCGCGGCCTTGTTGAGCAGCGTGGTCGAGGTGCCGGGCAGAAAGCTGGCGGCAACCTGGTATGCCTCGCGCGAAAGGCGCAAATCGATGCTCGATGGCTGGATCTGGTCTTCGTCGATCTCGTGCGCGGAGACGATGCCGTCGGAGACGAACTGGCGGAGTTCCTGCGAAGGGATGATTCCTTCGCCGCTGGACTGCCGCAGGGGGAAAAGCGAATCCGATGCCAAGTCTGCCTCCGGTTGCCCGTTGGGCTTGCTGCTTCTTCCCGGCCATCCCTCGCCGGAGATCGCGGCCAGCCTCGGGACAACCCCGGCCCCCTGGAGTGGTGGAGTTCCTGAAGCATAGCAAGCGGACCGTCTTTGCGCCCCTCTGCGAAACCGGGGAGGTTGTGTGGATTTCGCGGAAGCAATCTTCGCAAGGAGAACTGTCGCCCGCCGGCTGGGGATTGGTTTCGCCATTACAGCTTGCGCAGCCTTGCGCAGGCATCGTCCAGGTCGTCGTCCTTTTTCGCGAAGCAGAAGCGCAGCAGGTCTTCGCCGCGGCCGGGCCGGAAGAACGCCGATCCGGCCACCGAAGCCACGCCGGTTGCGGCGAGCAGGGCGCGAGCCTTTTCGGCTGCGGTGCGGCCGGGCAGCCGCGCCGCCTTGGCGAGCACGTAATAGGCGCCGGCGGGAACCGTCGGCTCCATGCCCGCATCGCGCAGCGCGGCCACCATGCGGTCCCGCCTGGACTGGTGATCGGCGGCAAGCCGCGTATAAAACGACGCCGGAAGCTGCTCCAGACCCGCCGCCGCGCCGTGCTGGAAGGCCGACGGCGCGCAGACGTAGGTGAGATCGTGAAAGTACGCCATCGCCGCCATCCAGCGCGCGTCGGCCGTTACATAGCCGAGACGCCAGCCGGTGATGGAAAAGGTCTTCGAGAAACCGCTCATCACGATGGTGCGCTCGCGCATGCCGTCGAAGGTGGCCGGACAGATGTGCTTCGCGCCGTCGTAGACGAAGTACTCGTAGATTTCGTCGGTGAGCAGGAACAGATCGCGATCGCGGCACGCCTGGGCGACGGTTTCAAGCTCGCCGCGCGAAAAGATCTTGCCGCTGGGGTTGGCCGGCGTGTTGACCAGAATGGCGCGCGTGCGCGGCGTGATGGCGGCGCGCAGCGTGTCGATGTCGACCGTCCAGCCGGGCTCGGCCAGCGCCACGATGACCGGCTTCACGCGCATGGAGACGAGGGTGGAGAAATGGTAGCCGTAAAACGGCTCGAAGAGAATCACCTCGTCGCCGGGGTTGAGCAGGGCCATGGCGGCGGCATGCAATCCGGCCGTCGCGCCGCAGGCCACCAGCACCTCGGTTTCCGCGTCGTAATCGAGCGCGTAGTCCTTCTTCTGCTTCACCGAGATGGCCCGGCGCAGCCGCTCGATGCCGTCCATGCGTGTGTAGATGTTGTGCCCGGCCTGAATGGCGGCGATGGCTCCGTCGCGCACCGGAGCGGGGACCGGCGTGTCGCAGACGCCCTGCGCCAGATTGACGCCGCCGATGCGATCGCATTCGGTGGTCATGGCGCGAATCTCCGACTGATACACGCCGGGCGCAAGTTCGCTCAGGCGCAGCCGGGGAGAAACCGTCGCCGTGGTCTCGTTGAGAACGGTTTCGGGCACAGGAAAGCGCTCCAAACGCTGGGCAGCGGGCCAATCCGGAGGCTACGGACTTCACGGGCCGCGGAAAAAACCCAATATACGGGCGGATTTCAAAAGGGCGCCGCTTTAGCCGTGCCGGACAAGTCCCTTCCTTTTGATTCTCCTCGCGGGCTTCAGCCTGCGAATCGCCGATCCGCAGGAGTTTTTCCGAAGCTTCTTCTGCCCGTACGTGATTCGTCCCAAAAATCTCTGGACCCTTGCCCCTCGGGAAAACGGACCCGCCGCCAGACGCTGCTTTCCATCTTACATTCCGCGCCGAAGGCGTAAAATCGGCTTTTCATGCACGAGCTTTCCATTGTCCAGAGCATCGTGGACTCGGTCACGGAGTCGCTGGCTCGCTATCCCGGCGCGTGCGTCGTCGAGGTGCGGCTGCGCGTGGGCGCGCTGGCCGCCGTCGCCGAGGATTCGCTGCAATTCTGCTACGGGATCGCCATCGAAGGGACCGCGCTCGCCGGCTCGCGCCTCGCGGTCAGGCATCTGCCCGTCGTGATGCATTGCGCCCGATGCGCGCGGGATGTGACGCTCGAAGGTGTGCAAAGCTTCCGCTGCCCGGACTGCGGCGAGTTGCTGGGCGAGATGCGCCAGGGGCGCGAGCTGGAGATTGAGTCCATCGGGATCGAAGAAGCGCCGGCCGGAATCCCGGCGGGAATCGGGGACCAGCCATGACCACGCGCATTGTCGAGCTGCGGCAGGGCATTTTGAAGAAAAACGACGAGCTGGCGCGGGAACTGCGCGAGCGGTTCACCCGCGCCGGCGTGCTGGTGGTGAATCTCGTCTCCAGCCCCGGAACCGGCAAGACCGCCCTGCTGGAGCGCACACTCCGCGAGTTGCAGTCGCGCGGCCAGCGAGCGGCGGCGCTGGTCGGCGACCTCGAAACCGACAACGACGCGCGCAGACTGGCGGCCAGCGGCGCGCCGGTGAGGCAGATCAATACGCATGGCATCTGCCATCTCGAAGCGGAGATGGTGGGCAGGCATCTCGACGGATGGGAGCTGGGCGGCCTCGATTATCTCTTCATTGAAAATGTCGGCAACCTGGTGTGCCCTTCGAGCTACGACCTGGGCGAGAAGATTCGCGTGGCGCTGCTGAGCGTCACCGAAGGCGAAGACAAGCCGCTCAAATACCCGACGCTCTTCAATTCCGTCGACGTGGCCGTGATCACCAAGACCGACCTGGCCCAGGCGTGCGTGTTTGACCGGTCGGCGGCGCTCAGAAACCTCAACGAGATCCGTCCGGGGATCCGCATCTTCGAAACGTCGGCGAAGACCGGCGCGGGCATGAGGGACTGGCTGGATTATCTGTGCGCGCAGCGCAGCGTCGCACTTGCGCAGGGATGAGCCCCGCGCCACGCGGAAACCGCTCGCGAGCGGCGTTCCGCGTGACTCCCGGAGCTTTGGCCGGAAAAGCGCGATTCCAGCTACTCAAGAATGGTCGCAAGGGAGAGATGCCCGCTGTGCATCTGTCCCGGCACGATGAAGGTCGTCCCGGGGCTCGACCCGGAGAGCTGGCCTCCGACGGCGACGTTCCAGGCCGCAGTGGTGTTGTCGGAGACGAGGCAATTGGCGAAGCGCATCTTCCCGGTGGCGCTCACGCCCAGGCCGGTCCCGTTAAAGATGGCGCGGTCGTTATTGAGTGTTACTGTGCCTCCGTCGGCGGCGAAACCAACGCCATTGAAGTGTGCCGAGGAGTTGTTGAGGGTCAGCTTGCCCACCTCGGAGACTGCGCCAGCGCTGGCGTTCACATCGAACGAACTGCCATCCACGTACGCCTCGGCCCCGGTCGCATTGATCAGCAGGCCGTCGTTGGCGTTGCTGTCGGCTTGCAGGTTCGACACATTCATTTCGCCGCCGCTGGCGTCAAATTCGACACCATTCGAAGTGAAGTCGTCGATCTGCAGGTTGAAGAGGCGCAGCACCCCGACCTGGGTCACCATGACTCCATCTGTTCCCTTGCCATGGCCGCGTAAAGCGAAACCGTTGAGCGTTACATTTCCCGTGGCGCTGATGGTTACGGCGTTTCCCGCGGCCGTCGTGCTGATCCAGGCGTCCACGCCGA
Organism: Acidobacteriaceae bacterium; assembly: GCA_030039035.1. Taxonomy (GTDB): domain Bacteria; phylum Acidobacteriota; class Terriglobia; order Terriglobales; family Acidobacteriaceae; genus Telmatobacter. Next base: position 14,398 of record JASHQQ010000234.1, read on the forward strand.
CTGCCTCGATGGTGACCGCCTGCGAGATGGTTGCCGGATCATAGGCGCCGGAAGTCTGGAGAATGATCGTTCCCCCCGGACTGGTCACGGCAAGCGCATGGTCGATGGTGAGGCAGGGCAGCTTTTCCGTGCAGGGGTTGGTGTCGTTCCCGGTGGTTGAGACATAGCTGACTTCGTTCAGCGCCCACGCGGCGGTTGTGAAAGCCAGCGCCATTGCGGCGCACACGATCTGCTTGATCATCGGGCGATGCATTTGCATGGTATCGGGTCCTCCTTGGGTTCCTGTTGGAATGGACAGTCGTGGGCCGGGGTGGCCATCGCCAGGAAGGCATTCCCCGGGAGTGTGACAGAGGGAGACGAATCGCCTCAGGGGAGCTGAAACATTCTGCGGGCGTGAGGGGAGGAGTCTCCGGTGGATTCGGGAGTCTGGAAAATGCCGAGGGTCAACGCTAGCATGCCGAAGGGAAGACCGGCAATGACGTCGAGCCCCGGTGCACGCTACCGGCAACAACCCGGTCCGCCTGAAAATGTCGCGGCCGGCGCACGTGCGCACCTGCTGAAGGTACCCCCCTTTGAACCGACATGTCTGGCCCGGGCGGCGTGAGGCCGGAGAGGAAACCGTCGCGCCGAAGTCACCTTCACCGGACCCGAACGGGTGATATCGGGGCAGCGGCCTTTGCGATATAAAGGAACGAAATATAGAGCGCGGTTTTTCCCCCAAGGGACAGGGCCCGGCATAAGATGACACCCGTGCATCCCGCAGACAGGATCCGTGAAGCCAAGATGTTTCTGGCCAGCCGCATCGCCGACGAGGCAGATCGCGAAGGCATTCCCCTCACGGAGATCGAGCGCAAGATGCTCTACGATTCCGAATCCGGCTGGAAGCTGCCGGAAATGGCCGAAGTCAAGGCTGCTTTCGACCGCGACTACGACCGTGGCCTGTTCGAGGCGCGGACGAAGCGCCTCATTCGCCGCGCGCGGTCGCGCCTGATGGATGGAGACAAAGCGGAGTATGTGAGATGGAAATGGGCCATCCGGGAGTTGCGCGGCCAGGACCACTATGTGCTGACGCTCATCGCCGCGGCGCCGCCCACGGGCGAGATCACCCGGCTGGTGATCACGGCGCTGGTGATCATTGGCGTGATCCTCGTGGCGCTGTTTCTGGTGAGCCGGGGATATTGAGCAGCGCGCCGGGGCCGGAAAGCCGCCGGCCCGAAATGAGACCTGCGAATCTCCGGCCGGTGACATAAATCACTCCCGCCCTGACCCGCCCGGCGTATAAAAGGACTGTTATGTGTCTGGCGATCCCGGGCAAGGTCGAAGCCATTTCCACCGACGGCGCGATCCGGATGGGTCGCGTGAACTTCGGCGGCGTGGTCAAATCGGTGTGTCTGGAGTACGTGCCGGAGATCGAGGTCGGCGATTACACTATCGTGCACGTGGGCTTTGCCATCGCCAGAATCGACGAAGAGAGCGCGCAGAAGACGCTGGAGGACTTCCGCCAGTTGGGCGTGCTCGACGAAGAGCTGGCCGGCGAAGAGGAAGCGTTTCGAAGAGCCGCCTCGGCGCCGCAATCGAGCTGCCCGGATGGTAGTTGCCCGCGCTGATCGGCTGCCTGGCCAACCCGCTGACTTGCTTGCCCGCTAACCCGGCCAAGATCGCCTGCACCGCTCGTTTGGAGCCTCACCGACGCATGAAATACCTCACCGAATTCCGCAACGGCGAGATCGCCCGGGCGCAGGCGCGCGAAATCCACGCCATGACCACGCGGCCGTGGAAGATCATGGAAGTCTGCGGCGGCCAGACCCACTCCATCATCAGGAACGGCATCGACCAGATGCTGCCCGCCGGCATCGGGATGGTTCACGGCCCCGGCTGCCCGGTCTGCGTCACCCCGCTCGAGCTCATCGACAAGGCGCTGGCCATCGCCGCGCAGCCCGGGGTGATTTTCTGCTCCTTCGGCGATATGCTGCGCGTTCCCGGCACCGAAGGCGACCTCTTTCAGGTCAAGGGCCGCGGCGGCGACGTGCGCGTGGTCTATTCGCCGCTTGACGCGCTGGAATTGGCCGTGCGCAATCCGGACAAGCAGGTGATCTTCTTCGGCGTGGGATTTGAGACGACTGCGCCGGCCAACGCCATGAGCGTTCACCAGGCCAGGCGGCGCGGCATCGGCAACTTTTCGCTGCTCGTCTCGCATGTGCTGGTTCCGCCGGCGATCGAGGCTATCATGAGCTCGCCCGGCAATGAAGTTCAGGCGTTTCTGGCCGCCGGCCACGTGTGCAGCGTGATGGGCTATTGGCAGTATCCTCCGCTGGCCGGGAAATACGGGATTCCGATCGTCGTCACCGGTTTTGAACCGCTCGATCTTCTCGACGGCATTCACCGCGCCGTGCGCCAGCTCGAAACTGGCCGGCACGAGGTGGAGAATGCCTACGACCGCGTTGTCACATATCGCGGAAACGAGGCGGCGCAGCGCCTGCTTGCCGAGGTCTTCGAGGTCACCGACCGCGCCTGGCGCGGCATCGGCGTGATTCCGAAGAGCGGCTGGCGGCTGAATGCCGACTATCGCGACTTCGACGCTGAAGATCGCTTCCAGATCGCCGGCATTCACACGCAAGAGTCGCCGCTGTGCCGCTCCGGCGACGTGCTGCGCGGCGCCATCAAGCCGGCCCAGTGTCCCGCTTTCGGCAAGGAGTGCTCGCCACGGCATCCGCTGGGCGCAACCATGGTTTCGAGCGAGGGCGCCTGCGCGGCGTACTACAACTACGGGCGGTTTTTGCCGGCGGAGGAGCTGGCGAGTGCGGGAAAGGCTATGTCGGCGTTTTAGCTGTCGGCTCTCGGCTATCAGCTTTCAGCGTGCAGTTGAGTCGGCAAGCGGCTGATAGCTGATAGCTGACGGCTGAAAGCTCACCACGAGATCGCAATGAGCGAGACGATGCAAGCCAAGCTCGAAGAACCGCGAACCACCACCCCCGACTTCTCCGGCTGGTCCTGCCCGCTGCCGCTGGCCGACTATCCCGCCATCGTGATGGGCCATGGAGGCGGCGGCAAGCTGGGCAGCGAACTCGTCGAGCACCTGTTTCTGCCTGCGTTCCGCAATCCCGCCCTCGAAAGCCTCGGCGATGGCGCAGTGCTCGATCTGGCGAACGGCCGAATCGCCATGAGCAGCGATTCCTTCGTCGTGCGGCCGCTCTTCTTTCCCGGCGGTTCCATCGGCGCCCTTGCAGTAAATGGCACAGTCAACGATCTCGCCGTCTCCGGCGCTGAGCCGAGGTATTTGAGCGCGAGCTTCATCCTCGAAGAAGGCCTTCCGCTGGCGCAGCTCGCCGCCATCGTCGAAGAGATGTCCCGCTCGGCGCGCGATGCCGGCGTCGAGATCGTCACCGGCGACACCAAGGTGGTCGAGCGCGGCCACGGCGACGGATGCTACATCAACACCACGGGAATCGGCATGCGGCGCGAAGGAATCGCCGTTGGCCCGCAACGCGCGCAGGCGGGCGACGCGATTCTCGTTTCCGGCACAATCGGCGACCACGGCATGGCCATCATGAGCGTGCGCGAGGGGCTCGAATTCGAAAGTCCCATCCGTTCCGATTGCGCCCCGCTCAACGGCATGATCGCCGAAGTGCTCGCCGCCGCCGGCGCGGCGGTGCACGCCATGCGCGACCCCACGCGCGGCGGGCTCGCCTCGACGCTGAATGAGATTGCGCAGGCTTCGCGCGTTGGCATCGCCATCGACGAGACGAAGATTCCCGTGCGGCTCGAAGTGCAGTCGGCGTGCGAACTGCTGGGCCTCGATCCGGTCTACGTGGCCAATGAAGGCAAAGCCGTGTTCTTTGTCGCACCGGATGCCGCGGATCGCGTACTTGCGGTGCTGCGCGCGCATCCGCTGGGGCGCGACGCGGCGCGCATTGGCCACGTATGTGCCGAACACAAGGGAATGCTGGTGGCGCGCACCGCCATGGGCGCCAATCGCGTGATCCCGATGCAGATTGGCGAGCAGTTGCCGAGAATCTGCTAAAGGCAGGGACGAGGGGCAAGGGATCAGGGATCAGGGATCAGAGATCACGAATTGACGCTGGAGCAGGCCCGATTTGCCATCAAGCCCTGGACTTGTCCTGTGACCGTGCGGACTGCGCTCTACCGGCTGTACTTTGCGCCAAAGGCCATCCTTCTTCGCACCATGGAGAAGTATCCGCGGCTGCGCCGGCCGATCGAGATCTGCAAACGATGGGTGATGAAGCTCCTGCTTCCTGCCGGCGACGAGTGGGTGCGGGTGCGTGCCGGCCTGAGCGCGGGTCTGGCTATGCGCCTGCATTTTCCCGAGGAAGCCGGCGTGTGGCGCGGCGAGCACGAGCCGGACGTGCAAAGCGTGATCGAGTCCGTCGTTCAGCCCGGCCGGGTGGTCTTCGATATCGGAGCGGCGATCGGAACGTTCACTCTGGGCATCGCGCGGCGGGTGGGGCCGGGTGGTCACGTGGCAGCTTTCGAGGCCGATCCCGCGCAGGCCGGGCGCCTGCGCGAGCATGTTGCGCGCAACCGGCTGGATTCGATCGTGCAGGTCGTCGAGGCAGCCGTCTGGTCCTCAAGTCCCGAAGACACAATTCCGTTCCGACGCGGAAGCCGCATGTTGACGCAGGGCGGCGTCGAGTCGGGTAGCGTCCGGCCGATCCTCGGTGATGGAGAACTGATCCGCGTGCCCGTCACATCGCTCGATGCGTACGTTGCCTCGACCGGCATCGCGCCGCAGTTGATCAAGATCGACGTCGAAGGCGCGGAGTACGAAGTCCTTTGCGGCGCCGGGAAGCTCTTCGCGGCGCACCGGCCTCTGATCGTCGCCGAAATCCACACCACGCAGGCACGCGATCGCATCCGGACGTGGATGCGGGAGCATCGGTATGCGATCGGGGAGACCGCGCTCTTCGACCCGGTTCCGATTCGATTGCTGGCGTGGCCGGAGGAACGGGGAGTGTCGTGGACCGATGCGGGGCGACGCGGGGAGTAGCGGCAAGTTCAGAAGTCAGCAAGCCAGCACATCAACGAATCAGCAAGCCAAATATCAGCGAGTCCGCGAACAGATCGGCCCCTTGGATAAATTCACTTCCCCGCCCCTTTTTCGATGAGGCGCGTCGTCGAAGCCCCTTCGACGAGAGGGACAATCCTGACCTGGCCGCCCCAGGCAAGCACTTCGCGCGCGCCGACGACGGTGTCGACGCCGTAATCGCCGCCTTTGACGATCACATCGGGGCGGAGAGCGACGATGAGCTCGAGAGGCGTCGGCTGGCCGAAGACGACCACGGCATCGACAGCGGCCAGCGCGGCCAGCACGCGCGAGCGCTCGTTCTGGCGCACGATGGGACGGGATGGGCCTTTGAGGCCGCTCACCGAGGCGTCGCTGTTGATGGCGACGATGAGGCGATCGCCGAAGCGGCGCGCTTGCTCGAGCAGCGTGATGTGGCCGATGTGCAGCAGGTCGAAGCAGCCGTTGGTAAAGACGACTCGCTCGCCGCTGGCTCGCCATAGGGCGGCCCGGGTGAGAAGTTCGTCGCGCGAAAGCACCTTGTCCTGGGCATGGAGCGCAATTTGCGGCGCCAGCGCGGCAAGCAACTCGTGCTTCTCTACCGGTACCGTGCCGACCTTCCCAACCACGATGCCCGCGGCAATATTGGCCAGCTCAACCGCAGTCTCCGGCCTGAACCGCGAAGCCAGGCACAGCGCGAGCACGGCGATCACCGTATCTCCGGCGCCGGAGACGTCGAAGACCTGGCGCGCGACCGCCGGAATGATCGTGCGACTGCCGCGGCGGACCAGCGCAATTCCCTTTGCGCTCAGCGTGGCGGCCAGAAAGTCGAGATCGAGGGCCGAAACCATGGCTTCGGACACCGTGAGAACGGCCTGCAGATCGTTGACGTCGAGATCGGCGGCGTCGAGGTTGTGCGCCACGCGCGTGGCCGCGGCGGTGAGCTCTCCCAGGTTGGGGCAGATCGTCGTGGCGCCGCGATAACGCGAGAAATCGGGACTCTTGGGATCGACGAGCGCCGGGATGCCTTGCTTTCGGGCGGCCTGGATCACGGTCTGGCAGAGATCGGGCGCCAGCACGCCCTTGGCGTAGTCGGAGAGCACGACCGCCTGACAGCCAGGCATTTGCTCGAGGACGGCGGCAAGGAGACGCTCGTAGTCGCGCTGCGGGCGCGGCCCCACGCGTTCGGTGTCGAGGCGAAGCATCTGCTGCCGCCCGCCGAGGATGCGCAGCTTGGCGATGGTGGGAAAGCCCTCGCTCGAAACGAGAAAAGGTTCGATCCCGTTGTTGCGCAGGCTGGCTTCGAGCAGGCTTCGGTTTTCGTCGTTGCCGGTGAACCCCGCAACACACGCTTGTGCGCCCAGCCGGACGAGGTTCATCGCCACGTTGGCCGCGCCGCCGGGCTGGGCGCTCTCGTGCTCTGTGAGCACCACCGGCACGGGCGCTTCCGGCGAGATGCGCGCCACCTCGCCCCAGATGTACTTGTCGAGCATCACATCGCCCACCACGAGCAGGCGGCGCGATTGCCAGTTGCGCCCGATCTCGCGGATCGCTTCATGGAGTTGCCCGATCACCGCGGCTCTCCGGTGCGCGCCGCGCCGGAATTCCGCGCGGCCGCGGCGTGCGATGCAAGGCAGTCGATCTCGATCCAGTCGCAAATCATGTGGCCGGCGAGAATGTGCGCCTCCTGGATGCGCGCCGTGTCGCGCGAATCGACGGCGAAGAGATGATCGGCGAGCGCGGCCATTTTTCCGCCGCCGGAACCGGTAAAGGCCACCGTGACAAGACCGATGGTCCGCGCCGCTTCGAGCGCGGCGATCACGTTGCGGCTGTTGCCGCTGGTCGAAAAGCCGGCAAGAACGTCGCCGCGCGCGCCCAGCGCCTCCACCTGTCGGGCAAAGACCGTTTCGAATCCGTAGTCGTTGGCCACGGCGGTGAGGATCGAGGTGTCGGTCGTCAGCGCGATCGAAGGCAATCCTCTGCGCTCGCGGCGAAAACGGCCCACGATCTCCGCGGCCATGTGCTGGGAATCGGCCGCGCTGCCGCCGTTGCCGCACCACAGGATCTTGCCGCCATTGCGAAGCGCCGCCGCCATGGCTCGTGCGATCGCCTCCAGCGCAGGTATCTGGTCTTCGAGCCGTCGCGCCACGTCGAGGTGATCGGCGATCGCCCTGGCAAAAACCCCGGCCGCGTGGGGGCCACTGGCCATGAACTCCTCGCTTTCCGAAAGAAGAACCACCGCAGATCCTTCGCTCTCGTCCCGCCGAAGCGGGACTTCGCTCAGGATGACAGACGGACACTTGTTATGCAGCTATCCATCGCTCCCGAGGAAGCTGACCCGCTTCCGATTCCTAACGGCGATTCGCGCTGTTGCTATCATAGCGGGGTGTCCGGCGCGTCCAACAGCTCGCCTTCGCGCAAGTTGCATACCGTTTTCCTCGATCGCGACGGAGTGTTGAACGAGAAGATGCCGGAGGGCGAATATGTCCGCTCGGCGCGCGATCTTCGCGTGCTGCCCGGCGTGGCAGAAGCGGTGGCGCGGCTGAACCGCGCTGGAATGCGAACGATCGTGGTCAGCAATCAGCGCGGCATCGCTTTGGGACTCTATACCGCTGCCGATGTCGAAGCGATCCACGCGGAATTGCAGGGAACACTTGCCTCTCGTGGCGGGCGCATCGACGGATTCTTCTATTGCCCGCACGGCGAAGACGAGTGCAACTGCCGCAAACCGCTCGGCGGGCTCTTCGATCAGGCGGTCGCCCGGTTCCCTGACATCGAGGCCCGAAGCAGCGCGATGATTGGCGATTCGCTCTCCGACATCGAATTTGGCCAGCGGCTGGGAATGCGCACTGTCTTTCTCGAAGGCGATCCGCAGCGCCGCAAATCCGGTGCTTCGCGAGCGAGCGAATTGGCCGATCTGCAATTTCAATCGCTGCCCGAAGCTGTGGACGCGCTGATCGATGGAGATTGACCCGCGCGGCAAACCGACCGCATCGACGGGTGGGAGCGATTCGGCCGTCAGGCGTCCGCTGCCGCGGCCGGGAAGGTTTCGGCAATCCCGTCTTCCAGCCGCGTCATCTCCAGATCGCAGCCCAGCTCGCGCAGGCCGCGCAGGTCGGCCTCGGTAAAGTGCTGGTAGCGGCCTTCGAGATCGGCGGGAAAGGGAATGTACTCGACAGCCGCTTCGCCGTGCACGCGCATCAACGCGCGCGCCACGTCGTTGAACGTACGCGCCGCGCCGGAACCGGCGTTCACGATGCCGCGGAACGTCGCCCGCGCCGCGCCGTGTGGAGGAGCGTAGGGACCAATCCGGGCGAAAAACATGTTCAACCGGGCCAGGTCGCGCACGTAAACAAAGTCGCGGCGCTGTTCGCCGTCTCCGTAGCCGCCGGTGCCGGCAAAGAGACGCACCTTGCCCGTCTCTTTCATCTGCCTCGAGAAATGATGGATCACCGAAGCCATGCGCCCTTTGTGCTGCTCGCGCGGCCCGTACACGTTGAAGTAGCGCAAGCCCACGAGGGTCATCGGCACGGCATCCTGTGCGAAGAGGTGGCGCAGATAGTTGTCGAAAGCGAGCTTGGAAAAGCCGTAAACATTCAGCGGGCGCTCGTTTTCCGGAGTGGGCGTGAAACGGCCCGGACCGGAGAGACCGTAGACCGCGGCGGTCGACGCGTAGACCAGCGGCACGCCCTGGCGAATGGCGAAGGCGAGCAGCTCCTTGGTGTACTGGAAGTTGTTGTCCATCATGTAGGCGCCGTCGTCTTCCAGCGTGTTGGTGCAGGCGCCCTGGTGCAGGATGGCATCGACGCGGCTCGCGCCCAGCGCATTCTCGTTGAAGGCGCGGCGAAACTCGCGCTTGTCCATGTAGTCGGTAAAGCGCGCGCCGGCCAGGTTGCTGTGCTTGGCGGCGTTGGCGAGATGATCGACGACGAGAATGTCGCTGAGACCGTGGGCGTTCAGCTCATGCACGAGATTGCTGCCGATAAAACCCGCGCCTCCGGTCACAATCAGCATCGGCAGCGCATCTCCTTTCGCTCGCGAGCGACTTGTAACATGCGCGAAGCGCACCCGGCACGTTCGCGACGATGTTTCCATGATAGCGGCAGCCCGCGAGCAGGGATCAGCGATCGCGCGATGAACTCCGCGCCGGGGCAGTTTCCGCGCCGGATTGCGGCGCGCCGGGAACTTCAGCGCCGAGGACCTCTCCATAGAGGGCGCAGTATTGCCGTACGATCGTCGCTTCGTTGAAGCGCCGCGCGTTGCGAAAGCCGGCCGCGCGCAGTTCGTCGCGGCGCTCCATGCCCGCGCAGATGACGCCGGCAGCCGCCCCGGCATCGGAGGGGTCGATCAGAATTGCGGCTTCGCCCGCGACTTCGCTCATCGGCGGACGGCAGGATGTAATCACCGGACAGCCGCAGGCCTGCGCTTCGATGATCGGCCAGCCGAACCCCTCCGCGAGCGAGGGATAGAGCAGCGCCGCGGCATGGCTGTAGAGCGCCTGAAGATCTTCGTTCGACAGACCGGTTGCTTCGATGACGCGATCGGCGATTCTCTCCTGGCGCACCACGTCCCGCAGAGCCGATGTCCAGGGCTTGCCGGCGAGAATGAGCCTTGCGGAAGCGAATTCGACGTGCCGGACCAACCGCGCAAAGATGCGTACAACGCCGGCGCGATTCTTGTACCACTGGTTGCCGCCGACGTGCAGCAGAAAGCGCTCGCCCGGCCTGAGACCCAGCCTTGCGCATAGTCCCTCGGGCATCCCGGCTCCGGGCGAATAGTTCCAGTTGAGAGCGTTGGGGATGACGCGGACCATCGCGCCGGTTTCGCCGATGAGAGACTTCAGATCGGCTGCGGTCCTCGCCGAGACGCACACGATGTGGCGCGCGCTCCGCAGGCCGGAGAGGACCCACTTCTGCACCAGCCGGCCCGACCAGCGGGTGGGATGATCGGGGAAATCGCCGCGCGCCGAGCGGATGGCGAGCACGTCGTGGCAGGTTATGAGGTTCGGAGTGCCACGCACCGTGCGCAGATACATCGAGTTCGAGTGATCCAGAACGTGGACGAGATCCTGGCCCCGGGCCACGCGGCGCAGACGCGGCGGAAAGAGCACGTATTTGTCGAGATAGCCGAGGAACTTGCCCAGGCCGGGATGCCGCGAAAGCCGCGAGAAAAACGGCCGCGGCCTGGCGATCGTCACCCGATGGCCGCGCTCGCCCAGCACGCGATCGAGCCATTCCGCGTACCGGCGCATGCTTTGCTGGCCGTCGGGCTCGTAGTTCGCCACGAGGAGGATGCGCATGGCTTCAGCATAATCTTCGGCGATGCAACGGAGCCGGGCGCGAGGCGCGACAGGGCGACCGGATTCAGCGATCCAGCACGCGGACCGCAGCCGACTCCATCTCCGCAATGGGGATCGCGGTCAGGCAGCGGCGCGCTTCGCTCACGCAGGTTTCCAGGTTGCAGCCGTAGCAACTGGTCCGGTGATACAGAATCTGGTGATCGCGTCCATAGGGATACCCGATGCCGGGCAGGGTGCGCGCCGAGAATGCGATGACACAGGGGACGCCGACGGACGCCGCCAGATGCATGAACGCGCAATCGGCGCCGAGAAAGACCGTGGCGTGCCCGAGCGCCGCGGCCGACTCGCGCGGCGTCAGCTTGCCGCACAGGTTCACCCGCGGTCCGGTCCAGTTCCAGCCGATATAGTTGCACTCCTCTTCGTCTTCCGCGTCGCCCACAAAAGCCAGGCCGTGCTCGGGATAGCGCGAATGAAGGCGGGTGAGCAGCGTGCGCCAGCGGTCCCGCCCCCAATCCCTGGCCTGCATTCCTGCTCCGGGGCTGCAAGCGATGAGCCTTCGGCGCATGAGCGGGCCAAGACCGATCGCCGCCGCGCCCTTCTCCTCCGCGGTCAGACCCAGGCTCCAGTTGGCCGGGTCGTCGATTGCGGCGTCGCCCAGGGAACGAAGCGAGCGGGCCAGACGCGATGCCTCCGATTCGTAACATCCGGCCGCCGCGTCGTAGGTGTGCCCTGGCGCTTCGTTGCCAGCCAGTCCGGCAATGCGCCCGATGCCGGCCAGTCGAAACAATCGATCGTCGCGCGCGGTCTGAATCGACGGGCGCGGGGGCATGAGATGGACCAGCACGTCGGCGTTGAAGCGGCGAATGCGCCACGCAAGACGCAGCAATCCGCCGTTCGTGCGCGCGGCCAGCGTGTATTCCATGTAACGACGAACGAGACCGGACCTGCCCAGGATTCGGGCCGCGGGCGCGGCGCCGCCGCGGTCGGGAGGGCTGGTGAGGAGCACGCGCTCGGCTTGCGGAAAGGCGCGGGCAATGAGGTGAAAGCACGGCAGGGCAACCAGCATGTCGCTCAAGCCGCCGAGCCGGTAAATCAGGACCCTTCGAACCGATGAGGCGGACCGCAAGCCTGCTCCTCGTGGCAATCGCCCGGGAACCCTCCAGGCGCCTTCCCCTGTTTGCCGGCGTTCCCTCGGGGACAAGTGTCCCTGGACCTATTTTGCGGCAAATACGCGATGCGGGTCAGAAATCGCTACACCGTTTCAGGAAATTCTGTATCCGCAGCCGCAATCGATGAGTCGACGCGACCTGAAGGAGCGGCGACCTTGGGCATCACAAGAGAGGACATATTATTTCCTGAAACGGTCTAGTAATTCCGCAGGTCCACGACAGCCTTGAGGATCGTTTCCGGCTGCGGCAGAATGGCGTCCTCGAGGACGGGCTGGTAGGCGACAAAGGTATCCAGCGCAGCCACGCGGCGAACCGGGGCATCGAGATCGTCGAAGAGCTCGTCGGCGATGCGCGCGGCGATCTCGGCGCCGTAGCCCCAACTCAGCATGTCCTCATAGGCCACAATCACGCGGCTGGTTTTGCGGATGGATTCGGCGATCGCCTCCCAGTCGTAGGGACTTAGCGTGCGCAGGTCGAGCACTTCGACATCGATGCCGTGCTGGCGGTGAGCCTTTTGCGCCGCCTGCAGCGCACGCGGCACCAGAGCGCCATAGGTCACCAGCGTGATTTGCGAGCCGGGCCGGACGATCTTCGCCTTGCCGAAGGGAATGGCGAAATCGGGACCGGGATACGAGGCGCGGCCATAGGTTTCGCGGTAAAGCCGCTTGTGCTCCAGGAACAGGACCGGGTCGTCGCAGCGGATGGCCGTGCGCAGCAGGCCGTTGGCGTCGAGTGCGTTGGACGGAAACGCGACGCGCAGGCCGGGAATGTGCGTGAAGATGGATTCGCCCGATTGCGAGTGATAAATGGCGCCGCCGGTGAGATAGCCTCCGATGGCCACGCGCAACACCGCGGGCGCGGTCCACGCGCCATTCGAGCGCCAGCGCATCAGCGCCAGCTCGTTGCGAATCTGGTGCATGGCCGGCCAGATGTAGTCGAAGAACTGGATCTCGACGATCGGCTTCATGCCGCGCAATGCGTAGCCCACGGCGCGGCCCACGATGTTGGCTTCGGCCAGCGGGGAATTGAAGACCCGCTCCGAGCCGAATTCGGCTTGCAAACCCACGGTGAGCTTGAAGACGCCGCCCTTGCCTTTCACCTCGCCCAGCGCCTGCTCGCGGCTGGCGTCGGCCACGTCTTCGCCATAGACCACGATGCGCGGGTCGCGGCGCATCTCGTCGGCGAGGCAGGCGTTGATCAGGTCGGCCATGGTGCGCGGCGCGGCTGTTTTGCCGCCGTTGGAGCCGTCTGGCGACTGCGCCTGCCCGGTGGCAAAGGCGGCTTTCCCCGGGTCCAGATCGTGCGAACAGACATGTTCGGTGACGCTGGAAATCGCGGGCAGCGGCGCGGCCAGCGCGTGCTCGGCAGCTTCGGCGGCCTCCTCGTCCAGCGACTTTTCGAGGCGATTGATCTCTTCGGCGCCGAGAATGCCCTCGCGCAGCAGCCGCATTTGCAGCCGCGTAATGGGGTCGCGCAGTGCATCGGCTTGGCGCTCGGCCGCCGAACGATAGAGCTTGTCGTCGTCGGAAAGCGAATGCGAATAGGGCCGGATGCAGTGCCCGTGCACGAAAGCAGGACCCAGCCCGGCGCGGCAGTGCGCCGCAGCCGCCTGGAAAGCAGCCAACGACACTTCGGGATCGGTGCCGTCAATCTCGGCAAAGTGAAAGTTGGGAAAGTTGGCCACCAGTCGTGAGATATTCCCGCCCGGCGTATTCACCTCGACGGGAACGCTGATCGCGTACCCGTTGTCTTCGACCAGAAAGATGACGGGAAGCCTGCGGTTCGAGGCGGTGCCGATCGCTTCCCAGAATTCGCCTTCGGAAGTGGAGCCCTCGCCGAGCGAGGCCAACACGACTTCGTCGCCGTGGAACTCGACCTCGTGGAACTGGCGGTAGTCGCCGGCGGCCTTTTCGGCGGCCTCGGGATGCCGGCTGAAGTATCTGCCGGCCTCCGCGCAACCCACGGCGTGCAGCAGTTGCGTCGTGGTGGAGGAGGACGTGCTCACAATGTGCAGCGCGCGGCTGCTCCAGTGCGAAGGCATCTGCCGGCCGCCGCTGGCCTGGTCGGTGGCGGCGCCGACCGCCTGCAAAATCATGTCGGTGGGCGTGACACCGAGAGCCAGGCAAAGCGCGCGATCGCGATAATAGGGAAAAAACCAGTCGTACCCGGGACGCAGAGCCAGCGCCGCGCCCACCTGAAGAGCCTCATGCCCGGCGCCGGAGACCTGGAAGTAGATCTTTTGCTGGCGCTTGAGGAGAATCTCGCGGTCGTCCACGCGGCGGGAAAGATACATGAGCCGGTAGATTTCGATCAGCTTCTGAGGACTCAGCCCCCCGGAAGCGGCAATCGTTCCGGGCTGGCGAGCGCTGGAAATTGCCAATTCCATCCCCGTCATTCTCCCCAATGCGCTTTCTTTACAGCGTCTCCGCCCAACGCGCGATCGAAGCTGCCACCGCTACATTCGATGCGGCTCGCGGTCGTGGGGTGCGGGGACCTCGAGCGGCGGACAAACGCACATAATATTCCCTATAACGCTGCAAAATCCACCATTTTGCATTGTAGCAATCCGGCCCGGCGCATGGCGCAGCGCCCGCCGATCCCGCGGCGGAGCTGCCGGGCTCGAGCTCACTTTATCTGAAAAGGCGACTGCGGCACCGGCGGGGGTTGCGGTTGCGTCACCGGGGGACCACCGGCCGAATAGCTCATCTTGTCCTTTACATTGTGCGCCAGTTTTTCGATCTCGGCCAGTTTGCGCATCTGCGCAGGCGTCAGGGAGACGGGATTCTGGACTCCGATCTCCGCATCCAGCTCGGTCGCCAGCTTCAGCAGCTTGTTGGTGTCGGAAACCATCGATTTCTGGCGCTCGCGGTTGAGCGCGCGCAGGCGCTCCTGTTGCTCGACATAATCGCCGTTGCCCGTATCGTCGAGCATGCCTCCCACCCGCTGTCCTATCGGCTGCTGGAGCGGCCCCCTCGGTTGCGGAATGTTCTGGGCCCCGCCGGGCAGCGCCAGCACCGCGGCCAGCCATAGCACCAGCCGGGCGGCGTGGGGATGGGTACGGCAAAGCGAATTCAACCGCAACGCTTGCATGACGGCTTCATCTTACCGCATTCCCGACTCCGGAGCGCACCGGCATCGGGCATCGTGATTCATGCGCCAAAGCGCGGGCACGGCCCGGAAGTCCAGGAATCTTCGAAGGGATTGGACCGAAAACTGCGCCAGCATGGCTACCTTCGGGCGCCGCGGAAACACTTACTCCGGCATCGGCGCCAGTTTCATGTTTTCCTTCACGTTATTGGCCAGCTTCCGGATCTCGTCGACCATGCGCGGCTCGTCCGCCGAGGGAGCGGCGCGGCCTGTGTCGCCCAGTTCCGCGCGCAGCTCACCGGTAAGCTCCAGCAGCCTCTGTACGTCGGAAACCATCGATCTTTGCCGGTCGGAACTGAAGCGCCGCCAGAGTTTCTCCCGCTCCTGAGGGGTGAGACTCGCGTTCGATTCCGCCTGCGCCAACCCGATCTGGCCGGTCGGTTCAAGCAGGATCCCGGGGCCCGGGTTTACCGAAACGATGGCGGCGCGATCGGCTGCGGGCAATTGCGCTCGCGCCACGGCGGAAAGTCCCGGCAACAGCAGGGCCATCGCAATCCGGCTCAAAACGCGGCAGCCTGCCGCAAAACGTTCGGGATGCGGCGAGTGAATTTCCGCGGCCGCCAATGGATTGGAATTCAGCACCAGATCGTTCGCCTCTTCTAGTTTGCCCCGGCAATCAGCTTCATCTTCTCCTTCACCCCGTGGGCCAGTCTCTCGATCTCCTCCGCTTTGCGAATCACGCCCAGGGAAAGCGTGTCCTTGCTCGTCTTCTCGACTTCTGCCTTCAGATCGGCGGCCAGTTTCAGCAGTTTGGCGCTGTCGTCGGCGATCTGCTTCCTGCGTTCGGTATTGGCCGCCGCAAAGTCCTTGTCGCTTGCCAGATGTTCCCGTTCCTCCATCTGCGCATTGGCGTCGGGCGGCTGGTTGATGGCCGTGGGCAGGCTGGCCTTGTCGGTTCGCACCGTGCCTCCGGGCGGTGGTGCGATCTGGGCTCTCCCGGCGACTGCCGCGATCAGGACAACCGTTACGGTCACGACCGGGAGCGCGATGGAATGGAATCGGGGCAGGCGTGCGCCGGTCAAGCCACCCGGGGTACATGGGTTCGTCCGAAAGTGCATGGGAACCTCCAGGGCGATCATGGTCGGGAATGCCGGACTTCCCGCTCTTCCCGGAGACTTCGACAGCCTGCCGGAATGAACGGATCGCGCACCGGCACGGCGCCGCTCCTATGGCGCGCCGGCGCGCCGGCGAAAACCGGGCGTAATTAACTGGCTCCCGCGCTGAGTTTCATCTTTTCCTTTACGCTGTGCGCCAGCCTCTCGATCTCGTCGGCCTTGCGGATGACGTCGAGCGAAAGAGTATCCTTGCTGGTCTTGTTCACTGCAGCATTCAGATCGCCGGCCAGCTTGAGAAGCTCCGCGGTGTCGTCGACAATCTGCTTTTTGCGTTCCGTATTGGCCGCCGTATAGTCCTTGGCCTTCTGATCCTTCTGCTGCTCGTTCATCACCATCTGGTCGTTGGCATCCGGCAGATGGTTGGCCTCCGGCAGCAGAATCGGATGCGGAGGGCGAGCCGGCGGCTCCTGCGGGTTCTGGCCGGCGGACCGCAATGCCCCCGCCAGCGCCAGCGCCGCCGTGCAGACCGCGATTCGCGTCGTCAGGCGAATCGCAAGCCGGTGGGGTAAAACGCCGCGGCGGCTGTTTTCGGGGCGGGGGAGCCGAGCAAATCGCATGCTATCCTCCAGCACAAACGAATTACCTCGCGACCACTATAGAACCTGGCGACGATTCCGTCGCGCGGATTCCGATCTAACCTCCGATCGTCAGTTTCATATGCGCCTTTACATCCCTGGCCAGCTTTTCAATCTGTTCCGCCTTGCGAATCACTCCCACAGACAAGGTATCCTTGTCGGTCTTGTCCATCTCGTTCTTCAACTGCGCGGCGAGTTCCAGCAGTTCCGCGCTCTCGTCGGTGAGCAGCTTGCGCCGCGCCGCGTTGGCGTTCTCGAAGTTCTGGTCCTGTTCCTGCTGCTGTTGCATCAGCATCTGATCGTTGGCATCGGGAATCCGGTTGGCGTCGGGGGAAAGATGCAACCGGATGGAATTGCGCTGCAGCGCCGGTGCTCCGGATTGGGCCTGGGCGCCCACCGCAAAAATCGCAACCAGGACGGCGATCGCCCAGCCCGAGTGAAAGCCGGATGAGCCGATGAATCGGCGATCGCCTTCAGGACACTTGCGGAAATGCATGGAAGAACCTCCTTGCTACGGGGTTCGATGCAGGTCCTTCCATTTGCGTTCAGCACTGCGGCACATTTTGCCCGTCGTTGTCAAGGGCTTTTTTCAGACGGGCTGCTCAGCTCCCTCCGGCTTCGAGTCTCATCTTCTCTTTCACGCTGTGCGCCAGCCTCTCGATCTCATCGGCCTTGCGGATGACGTCGAGGGAAAGTGTATCCTTGGTCGTCTTGTCCACCGCTGTCTTCAGCTCTGCCGCCAGCTTGAGGAGTTTGGCGGAATCGTCGGCAATCTGCTTCTTGCGCTCCTGGTTGGCCGTGGCGTAATCCGCAGGTTTCGCCTGTTGTTGTTCCTTCATCTCCATCTGCTGGTTGACGTCGGGCAGACGGTTTGCCTCGGGCAGCAGGTACGGTTTGTCGGTATTGGGCGCAGGCGTCTGCTGGCCCGAAAACGACGCGCCCGTCAACGCGGCCACCGCGGCGATGCAGGCGAGGCTGCGCACCCATTCAAATGCGGCGGGGAACCCGCGGGAGCTTTCCCGGCGGCCGGCGACCGGGAGTTCCTGGCGTGGGGTAAATGGCATGGGAACCTCCTGTTCCGTCATGCACATGTTTTGCGGTCTGCGCGCACAGGAATTGGCAAGGCGCGACCTCGGAAGGGCTTCCTGCGCCTAGTCTAGTCTACAAACAGGAGATTTGGATGCATCCTTTTTTGCTGGCGGCGCGCCTGGGCTGGTTCGCCGAAGGACGCTTTCTGGGCAGGATCCTCGACGAGTGGATCAACGACGCGCAGGAATTCATCCGCACCAAGCTGCCCCACCTCGTTGTCGTCGCGATTATCGCTTTTGTTCTCAATTATTTGGTCAAATCGATTACCGACCGCATGATCCGCATTGCCGAGCGGCACGCCGCCGGCCGCAGCCGCATTTCGCAGGTGAAAACCCTGGCCGGCGTCATCCACACCACCGGGATCGCGATCATCGGCGCCATCGTTACATTGCAGGTGTTGGCCGCCGTGGGCGTCAACCTTGCGCCGCTGCTGGCTTCGGCGGGCGTGGCGGGGGTGGCCATCGGCCTGGCGGCGCAGAACATTGTCAAGGACATGCTGAACGGCGTCCTCATTCTCATCGAAGATCAGTTCGACGTCGGCGACACGGTCAAGCTGGCCGGCCTGGCCGGCGTAGTGGAAGGCATGACGCTGCGCAAGACGCTGGTGCGCGACGGCGACGGGACGCTGTACGTGATCCCCAATTCGCAGATCACCACGGTGGCCAATCAGAGTGTTGGCTATTCGGTGGCGACCGTCAACGTCAGCGTGGACTTCTCCGCGAATCCCGATGAAGTGGTCGATCTGTTGAAAACCATCGCGATGGAGATCCGGAGCAGCGCCGAATTCGCCAGGGTATTTGTCGCGGACCCGCAGGTATTGGGCGTCGACGCGGTGAAAGGATCGGAACTGGTCTTCCCGGTCGTCTTCAAAACCCTGGCCACGCAGCAATACGGTCCGGTGCGGGAGTTCCGCCGCAGGGTCCGCCTGGCGCTCGAAGAACATCACATGCTGCCTGGCGATCCCAACCGCGTCTTCAAGGCCTTCGGCGCAAGCGAAAGCGACGAGGTCCAAGTGACCAAGCGGCCGACCGAAGAGCACGCGGCCGCTCCGGACCCGACCACGATCAAGCCGCAGGAGACGAATCCGTTTTCCGGCGAATGATGGCGCGACACCGCACGTTACGTCTTGGCCGCGGCGTAGTCGCTTCCGCCCATCAAATGCAGGGAGACATAGGGCTCGTCGCCGATCACCCAGCTATCGTGGCCCGGCGCGATGTAGAAGATGTCGCCCGCCTTCATCTCGTAGACGCGTCCATCGTCCATGGCCGCGGTCGCGCGGCCCTGAAGGACGATCCCGACGTGCTCGACCGCGCAACTCTTCTTGCCCAGCGCCTTGCCGACATGCTCGGACCACTTCCATCC
>JASHQQ010000235.1 GCA_030039035.1 Acidobacteriaceae bacterium
ATCAGCGTGTGGCCCTTCAACCCGGCGACGCCGCGGGAAAGCCACGCGAACGGATTGCGCGCCGCGCCCAGGGAGCGCATGGCTTCCACCAGACCTGGAACTTCGCGATCGATCAAGCGCCGCGTGGCTTCCGGCGTGCGGTCGCGCGGGCCCAGTCCGGTTCCACCCGCGGTGAGAACCAGCGACGCGCCTCGCGCACACCACTGCTCGAGCCTTGCGGCGATTTTGGCCTCGTCATCGGGGACGGTTCCAGTCTCGATCTCGCTTTCCGGGAATTGTCCGCGCAGGAGCGCAGCCACGGCGGGACCGGCGGTGTCGGACATCAGTCCTTGCGAGCAGCGGTCGGAGACGGTGAGGACGGCAAGCAGCATGACGGAAATTGTAGCGGGCCTTCAGCCGGTGCATGTCCTCGGCCCCTTGTCCCCCGGTCCCTGAGTCCCTTGTCCAACGCCGTCGTTCTTCCGCAACCGGTTCAACCGGCTACCATTGCTCTCATGCACGTTCTCTCTGCCGCGGAGATGCAGGCCTGCGATCGCGCCACCAGCGAACGCTTCAGAGTTCCGTCCATCGATCTGATGCGAGCCGCCGGGGCGGCCGTGGCGGCAATGGCGCGCGAGACATTTCCCCATGCGCGGCGCATTACGGTAGTGTGCGGGCGCGGCAACAACGGCGGAGACGGCATGATGGCCGCGCGGCTGCTCGCCGCGGCAGGTCTCGAGGTGACGACGATCCTGCTCGGATCGCCCACGGACCTGAAAGGCGATGCGGCCGTGGCGTGGCAGGAGCTGGCCAGCCCGCAGCACGGGTTGATTCACGTCGTCAACGCCGCCGAAGAGCTGGCTCGCCGAAACGATGCGCTGGCCGCCGATCTCATCGTCGACGCAGTACTTGGAACCGGGTTCAAGCCGCCGATGAAAGGCCTCGCGCTGGCCGCGCTCGAATGGGTCAAGCCATCGCAGGCGCCGATCCTCGCCGTCGATCTTCCATCGGGCTGGCCGGCAGATGAGCTCGCTGCCACAGTCGACACGCAGGTGGTTCCGGCCGATGCCGTGGTCACCTTTACAGTACCCAAGCCGGCGCACGTATTCGGACAACTGACGCGACGCTGGAATCAGCCCATCGTGGTCGCTCCCATCGGCTCACCGGAAGGCGCCATCGTCTCCGCGCTGGGAATCGACTGGGCGGGCTCGGCACATGCGCTGACCGAAACGCCTCGTGCGGCTGGCGCGCACAAGGGGAACTTCGGCCACGTTCTGGTTGTCGGCGGCTCGGTGGGCAAGTCCGGCGCGCCGGGAATGGCCGGCCTGGCGGCAATTCGCGCAGGCGCAGGACTGGTGACGGCCGCAGTGCCTGCGCCGGTGCTGCCCATGGTGGCCGCAGTGGCGCCGGAGCTGATGACGCACTCGCTGCTGGCCACGCCGGCAGGGCGCATCTCTGCCGAAAACCTTGCGCCGGAGCTGCTCGCCGAGCTCACGAAGGGAATGACCGTGCTGGCCATCGGTCCCGGATTGGGCCAAAGCCCGGAGACGACCAAGTTCACGACCGGCCTGCTCTCGAATACCAAGATTCCGGCGGTGATCGACGCCGACGCGCTGAATATTCTGGCCGCGAAACCGGTGCTGCTTTCGAAGCTGGCGAAGGGACGCACACTGGTGCTCACGCCGCATCCGGGCGAAATGGCGCGGTTGGCCGGAACGACGACGACCGAGGTGCAGGCCAACCGGCTGGAGATGGCGCGAGGCTTTGCTCGCCGCGTGGGCGTCACGCTGGTGCTCAAGGGCGCGCGCACCATCGTCGCGCACCCCGACGGCCGCGTGGCGGTGAACACGAGCGGCAATCCGGGCATGGCCAAGGGCGGCAGCGGAGATGTGCTCACGGGGCTCGTGGCCGGACTGCTGGCGCAATCTCCCGACGAGCCGGCGCGCGCGGTGGAAGCGGCGGTATACCTGCACGGACTGGCCGCCGACTTCGCCGCCCACAATGACGATGAGCACACTTTGCTGGCCACCGACACCCTTCGTCATCTTTCTCAGGCTTTTCGCTTCCGCTCCGGCGGGCGGAACGGTTATGTTTGGTTGCAGGGGGGCCTGGCATGCCGCAGCTCCCCCCGGGACTGACGGATGACCAACGCCGCTCCGACCGCTCAAGGCAAGGTTCACGAGTTCACCACCCAAAGCGGCGCGGACACCATCGAGGTGGGCCGAAAGCTGGCGCATTTGCTCAAGCCGCCGCAGCTTTTGCTGCTTCGCGGCGAGCTGGGCACCGGCAAGACCACGCTGGTGAAGGGCCTCGCGCAGGCGCTCGATGCAGCCGAGCCGGACGAGGTCACGAGCCCCACCTTCACGCTGCTGCACGAGTACGAAGGCACGCGGGAGGGCAAGCCGGTCAAGCTGTACCACATCGATGTCTACCGCTTGGAGGGCGAGCGCCAGCTCGAAACCCTCGGCCTGGACGAGTTGCTCACGCCGGACGCACTGGTGCTGGTGGAGTGGGGCGATAAATTCAAGAGCATCAGGAAACTTGCCACCGGCGAGATCGTGATCACATCGGAGGGCGGCGACGCGCGCAAGATCGCGGTGACGCTGAAGGAATAGCTCTCTTAAAACCCCATAATGTTGAAGCCGCAGTCGACATAGAGCGTTTCCCCGGTCACCGCGCCCGCCAGCGGACTGGCGAGAAACAGCGCCGCGCCGCCGACTTCGAGCTGATCGACGTTGCGGTGCAGCGGCGAGCGCTCGACGTGGACCTTGCGCATCTCGCCCAGGTCGCCCACGCCGCGCGCGGCCAGCGTGTTGATGGGTCCGGCAGAGATGGCGTTGACCCGGATACTCTTGGGACCGAGCTCCGCGGCCAGGTAGCGCACGCAGCACTCCAGCGAAGCCTTGGCCAGGGCCATGAGGTTGTAGTGCGGCACCACGCGGCCCGAGGCCATGTAGGTAAGCGTAATGATGCTGCCGCCCTCCGTCATCAGCGGCGCCGCGGCGCGGGCGAGAGCAATGAGCGAGTAGACGCTGACGTCGTGGGCGACGCGGAAGCCCTCGCGCGAAGTATTGATGAACTCACCTCTAAGATCGGCGGCCGGCGCGTAGGCGATGGCGTGGACGAGGATGTCGATTT